>JBAXFS010000030.1:0-16537 GCA_037139795.1 Actinomycetes bacterium | reverse complement strand
TCTTGGGCTCCGGATTAAAGAGTGTAATTATTATTCTTGCGATAACGAACTGGGCGAGATATGCCCGTATTTCAAGAACGCGAGCAGTTGTAGTTTCTAAACAAAATTATATTGAAGCCGCTAGAACGCTTGGTTTTTCCAAGCGCCGTATTGTCCTGAAGCATATTGCTCCTAACGTATCGTCAGAGACAGTTGCTTATGCTTTGAGTGATTTTATTTTGGTCATCGTGGTTGTATCAGGTTTATCTTTCCTGGGTTTAGCCGCTAAACCACCGATGGCTGAGTGGGGATCCATGATCGCTGATGGCCGTGCTTATTTAGCCCAATCATGGTGGTTAGTAATTTTCCCCGGTTTAGCCCTGTGCTGGTCGGCAGTTTCGCTCTCATTTATTGTTGAAGGCATATCTCGAAGAGATAGAGGTATGTAAATGGCTTCCAATAATCTTCTCGAGATTAGAAATCTAAAAATTGATGTCCGAGTGACACGAACAAAACGGCTTTCGATTGTAGATTCTGCGACTTTCATTGTCGAAACTGGACAAGTTATTGGCTTAATTGGCGAATCTGGTTCCGGAAAGACCATGTTGTGTCGTTCTCTCGTTGGAACACTCGGTCGGCGTGGTGCCTACATCGCATCCGGAAAATTGGTGTTTGATGGAATTGATTTAGTGACTGCCAAAAAGAGTACATGGAACGATATTCGCGGCAAACGAATTGGCTATGTCCCTCAGAGCGCCCTTGCAGGACCTAACCCGGTTATGACAATTGGCGCGCAACTAGCTGAAGCTATTGAGCAAGATGAAAGCTTTCCAAGGGCTGATGTTGAAAAACGTGCGATTGAGCTGTTGAATATCGTCCAAATTCGCCGCCCAGAAACCGTTTTAAAGCAGTACCAACACGAACTTTCGGGGGGTATGAAGCAACGCGTCATGATTGCTTGCGCCATTGCCCAGCAGCCTCAATTAATCGTTGCCGATGAGCCAACAACTGGTTTAGATGTAACTGTTCAGGCCGAAATTATGCAGCTGCTTCAGCAGATTCGTAAGGATTTCAATACATCGATCATTTTGGTATCGCATGATTTGCCGCTGATCAATGAAATTTGTGATGATATTGTGGTGATGCACGCAGGCACAACGGTTGAGAAAATTCCCTCTAATTCAATTAAGTCATCCAAGCATCCATACACAATTGCGCTGTATAACTCTCGAATCGATTTAGTTGAGCCCAAAGGTGAACTAAAAACTATTAATGGCCAACCACCATCGGTTGGTAGCTGGCCCGATGGTTGCAGATTCTCAGAACGTTGTGATTTTGTAAATGACCGTTGCCGTATCAAACAAAATTTACCGCTAATTTCCATTGGCAATGACCATCAAAGTTCTTGCCTGAGACATGACGAGATTGCGAGGTAGTGAAGCTATGAATATTATTGAAGCAAAAGATGTTTCTGTAACTTTTGATTCCTATGGTGACATTATCAAGGCCGTTGATCATATTGATTTTGTCTTACCTAAAGGACAAACAATTGGCATCGTGGGTGAATCGGGAAGCGGTAAATCAACTTTTGCCAGAGTGCTCTCTGGCTTACAGGTACCTACATCGGGTTCAGTAACATTTATGGGTTCCCCGATCCAAAGCGGTAAGAACACATATGAAGGCGCGCTTCGTAAAGAGGTGCAGATGGTTTTTCAAGATCCTTATGGCAGTTTGAATCCACGAATGCGCATAGTTAAAGCCGTAGCCGAAGCAATTCGCCAGCACCAAGGTCTCGATAAAAAAGCATCAACCAAGGTCGCGTTAGATTTACTGGAAAGTATGGGTATAAGTAATCTCGACGCTCAAAAATTCCCGAGCAAGTTGTCAGGCGGGCAGCGTCAAAGAGCTAGTGTGGCGAGGGCACTTTCGGCTCAACCCAGCGTATTAATTGCTGATGAACCAACATCTGCAATTGACCAGAGTGCACAAGCTCAGCTTCTGGGGCTTTTCAATGATCTGATCAAGAAGGGTTTATCGATAGTTTTGGTTTCGCATGACTTGGGTGTCATCAGATATCTCTCTGATTATGTATATGTAATGAAAGACGGCGTATTTGTTGAGTCTGGAAAATCTGAAGATATCTTTAATAATCCGAAGCAGGATTACACCAAGAAATTGATCTCATCTATCCCAGGGCACGTCATTAAGTAATTTAGCTAAGCGTCAAATTTGAATTTATGCCATGTACTTGCACTTCTGCTCTACCGCTTTCAAGTCGAACTACTGGCGCGCGATATGGCGAACAAGGGACATAATCAAGACCCATCATGTGGAAGAAGTGAATGCTTGTAGGATCGCTACCATAGCGGCATTTCAGAAAGATCTGCGCCTTTGTCACCTAATAGATCCGATTGTGTGCGATTTCCAAATGAAAACGGGTAAATATAGTGCGCGGTCATACTTCACCTTTCACAGACTTCGGATTGGGCACTAATGGCACACCGCGGAATATTTGTGATGGTTCTCTAAGCATTGGCTGAGCTTTAGCACTGAAAACTGAGATGTAATCGGTTTTGGTGTGCTTTACAAACTCTCCGCGATTTTCATAGAGTTCATAGAGACAGAAAATCGATGGGTCTACCTCATCGACATAGATAATGAATTTGATGGAACCAGATTCGCCCCACGTATTCTCACTATGCCAGATCAACGCTTGACTGAATTCGGCAATTTTGTCTTCTAGGACTTTGAAAACCACCATGACTGCAAATTTCATTTTTCCCACCCAATCTCATTGACCATAGGTTGATTGTGAGAAATGCGCTCTAACTGCTCTGTTACAAGTTTTCTCGCACGGGGTTCAAATGAACTTGAGTCTCCGCCAACGTGGGGAACAATCAATACATTCTTTTCAAACCATAAAGGGTGAGACATTGGAAGTGGTTCAGGGTCTGTAACATCGAGTGCGGCATGAATTCGACCAGCTCTCAAAGCCTCTAATAGATCATCAGTATTTATGACTCCGCCGCGGGCCACGTTAATGATCAGTGAACCCTGTTTCATTAAACTAAACTTCTCTTTATTGAATAGATTTCGAGTTAGATCAGTGAGCGGCACAATCAGAACTACAACGTCAATTGTGGGTAAATAATCATTGATTTTAGCTATTGGGAACACGTTTTCACGCTCTGACTGCGCAAATCTTATGATCTTGATTGGAAAATTAGCGATCAAGTTTTCAAATGTTTTTCCAATAGATCCATACCCAACAATTGCTACAGTTTTATCTGCCAATGAACCGGTAGTCGAGTGCTCCCATTTTCCAGCGGCTTGGTTTTTAACGTATTCTGGAATGAATCTTAATTTCGCTAACATCAAAGCTAGAGCCAACTCTGCAGTGGAGTAATCATGTACTCCTTGGGCGTTATAGAGAGCTAAACCTGGATGCAAATGCTCGATGACGTCATCAAATCCGGCTGTAAGAAGTTGAACAAACTTCACATTAGGCATTTTGGGAATACAAGCAAGGGAAGGCACCCCAGCCATGTATCCAGGCACATAGAAAGTAATCTCAGATAATTCAGCCTCGCTTAAAGAATCAGTTGGTTTTGAGATCAGCTTAAAGCCTTCTGGAATAATTAAATCAGGCCACTGACACCAGATGGTTTGAGAATTCTTAGGCATGAGGGTGACCAATCTTTACAGGCTCTTGATTTGCCACTTCTATTACATTCGCGAAAGCGCTTGAACTGCATATTCATGTGCAACGGCGATGCTGCCTGTGGAAACTATCTCTTGCTTCCAGAGTGCACCACCCAAGCAGACGCCTTTAACACCAAGCTTTAAATACTCTTTTACTTCCTCTGGAGTAGCACCTCCAGAGACGACTATAGGTAAGTCAGGTAATGGTTCTAAAACACTGCGCACATATTCAACGCCGCCAACTGCCCAGATAGGAAATATTTTTACGGCAGTCGCGCCCCATTTCATGGCCTGAACCATTTCTGTTGGTGTAAGTGCACCTGGAGTTACTTTAAGGCCGAGCTTCACTGCAGCTTCAATTACTTCGCGATCTGAGTGCGGGGAAACAACAAACTCACCGCCTACATGTGCAACATCTTTTACTTGGGCAACAGTTCTTACAGTTCCAGCTCCAACTCTTGCAACGCCTTCTGTGACTAGAGTCTTAATTACTTCAATTGCATTAGGGACCGTTAGGGTCACCTCAATTGAATCTACGACAGTGTCATTGAGTGCGCGAGCAATTAATAGAGCATCATCTGGGTTATCAGTCCTGATGACAGCAATTACTCCAGAGTTAAAGCTTCTTGTCATACTGCTGTTAATCCTGCGTCCATTGAGAACACTGAACCGTTCACAAATCTGGCTTCCGGGCTTAATAAAAATGCAATACCGTGGGCAACTTCTTCAGGAGTTCCCATTCGACCATCGAGTTGACGGGCTTCCATTAATTTCCTTGTTGCAACTGGGTCTGGCGCATCAGAAAGAATTCTGCCAATCCAGGTTGAATCAACAGTTCCGGGAGCTATTGCATTAACGCGAATCCCATCAAGTGCGTGATCGGCAGCAATACATCGAGTAAGTCCAACTACGGCAGATTTTGAGGCACAGTAGGCAACACGGTTTTTTAAACCAACTACAGCCCCTGCAGAAGCTACGTTAACAATTGCGCCTCCGCCTCGTTTAATCATCTGAGGAACAATGACTTTGCACATAATGAACGTTGCTTTGATATTTACATCAAAAGTTAAGTCCCACTCAGCAAGCGTGGTAGCTTCAACAGTACGCGCAAAACCTATCCCTGCGTTATTAACTAGTGCGTCAACCTCAAAATCAGCGGTTTTCTGGGCCAAAACTGCAAGCGTATTTTCACCATCGGATAGATCTAGGTTTAAAACTTCAACGGTTGTGCCGTGTTTTAATAAACTATTTTTAGCTATCTCTAGATTAGATAGATCTTTGTCGATTAAGAAAAGGTCATAACCTTTCTGTGCCAAATTATCAGCGGTCGCTAACCCAATTCCGTTAGCGCCGCCAGTAATTAAAGCGAGCTTTCGACTTGAACCCTTGTAACTCATTACTTCTCAGCTACGACTTGATTCTTTAGGATTCCTATTTTTTCAATTTCAATTTCAATCACATCGCCATCTTTCATAAAGATAGGTGGCTTATAGAAGGTTCCCACTCCGTGTGGAGTGCCCGTGGTGATTACATCGCCAGGTTCTAAAGTTACACGCTGGCTAATGTATGAAATTAGGTATGGAATATTGAAAATCAAGTTGCTGGTATTACTAGTTTGCATAGTCTTGCCATTGAGGCGTGCTTCAATTTTTAGATTGTGAGGATCTGGGATTTGGCTGGCTGGCACAATAACTGGCCCGATTGGACCATATGTGTCATATGACTTACTGCGCACCCACTGACCATCTTTAGTTTGAGCCTCACGATCAGTTACATCGTTCATGCAGGTATAACCTGAGACATAATTGAGTGCTTCACTCTCAGAGACGTGAGAGGCACGCTTGCCAATGACAACAGCAAACTCGGCTTCCCAATCCAGTTGAGTGACACCTTTATGCAAAGTGATATTTGCTCCATTGGGAATAAGTGAGGTTGTCCATTTAGTAAACAGGACTGGAGCCAGAGGAATCGGCACTCCTGCCTCGGCTGCATGATCTTTATAGTTCAGGCCAACCGCAATAACTTTTCCAGGCATAGGAAGTGGCAAATTCATGATTTTCCCTCTCTTGTGGACTTGGCAAGATTGATAGGGCTAAACACTACCCCTTGCTTGTCATATTGTATACAGTAAACCCCTGAGCCAAGCTGAGGAGAAATTCATGCCCAAAGTCAAAATTGCCATTGCTGAAGGGGCACTTGCCGACCCAACCTGGGCTACATCTGTGGCTGAAAAATTCGACTTTGAAGTTGTATTTGGCCCTGTAGAAACTTTGGCAGAACTACAAGCAACAGCTAAAGACTGTGCTGCCGTAGTGGTTGCACTTCATAAAATGACTGAAGAAAAAATTTCTCAAATGCCAGAATCTGTTAAATGCATAAGTCGTCTTGGCGTTGGTTTAGACAGCGTTGATTTAGTAGCAGCTGCAAAACATAAATTACCAGTAATTTTCCAACCAACTTATGCCTATAACGAAGTAGCAAATCATGCTGCAGCAATGGCTCTTGCATTGCATCGCGGAATTTATCAAGCCACTGTTACTACCCGGGACGGTAAGTGGATTCCTGCAACACAAATTGCCGAAATTACTTCGCTGCAAGATTCAACCCTTGGAGTAATTGGCTGTGGACGAATTGGTCAGACATTTATAAAGAAAATGCAACCATTTGTTAAAGATGTCATTGGCTTTGATCCAGCTGTCACCGAAGCTATTCCTGGCGTGACTATGACAAAAAATCTTGATGAACTTCTTACAAAGTGCAAGGTAATTAGCATGCATGCTCCATACATGCCATCAACTCATCACATGATTGGCAAGCGCGAGTTAGCGCTCATGCAAAAGGGATCGATTTTAGTAAACGTCTCACGTGGTGGCCTTATTGATGAAGATGCATTAATAGAAGCTCTTGAAAGTGGGCACCTAGACGGTGCTGGACTTGATGTCTTTGAGAGAGAACCACTTGCTGAAGATGCACCAATTCGCAAAACAAAAAATTTACTGCTCTCACCGCACATTGCTTGGTATTCCAAGAGTTCGGGTCCACGCTTAGTCGAGTGGGGATTAATGGACGCAGTAAATTTCATTACAAAGCAAACGATTAGCAACGGCAAATTCGCTGCAGGACCATTCTAGGAATAAGGGAGACACACTGATGGAAGAGATTTTCGTTCCAGCGCTTGGAATGGCAATGGATAACGCAGTATTGCTGGAGTGGATAAAGCAACCAGGTGATGCGGTTAATGCCGGCGATGTTGTAGCAATTATCGAGACCGATAAGACAACATTAGATTTACCGGCCGAATCTTCTGGTGTACTCGGTAAGCATAGATACGTAGTAAACGATGAAGTCCCTGCAGGAAATACGATTGCTGTGGTGCTTGCACCAGGCGAAGTGGAGTGATCGATGAGTAATTTAGATAAGAGCACAGCTATTTCACTATTGCGCCAAATGATGGTGATTCGTGATTTTGAAGAAACGGCAGACAAATTATGTCTGCGAGGCAAAGTTCCTGGCGGAATGCATAACTCTTCCGGTCAGGAAGCCGTAGCAGTTGGAACTCTTTCCGCTATTGCTAAAGATGATGTAATAGCTACAACACACCGTTCCCACCATCACACCCTGGCAAAAGGGTATTCAGCGAAAATTGTGATGGCGGAACTTATGACTAAGTCAACTGGAATTTCACACGGACGTGGTGGCTCTATGCACTTAGCTGAAGTTTCACAAGGACATTTCGGGGGGAATGGAATTGTGGGCGCAGGTGTTGGAATTGCGATGGGCGCAGCGCTTGGCATTCAACACATTGGTGACAAGAAAATTGCTGTTGGCTTCGTCGGTGATGGTGGTATGAATACTGGTAGAACATGGGAATCAATCAATATGGCGGCTATTTGGAAGCTTCCATTGATTATTCTTGTTGATAACAATCAATACGCAGTGGAAACATTCGTAGGGCGAGTAACTGGTGGTGGCGATCTTGCTAAACGCGCATCTGGTTTTGGTTTGCCTTCATACAACATTGACGGACAAGATGTTCTAGAGGTCCGCAAATATGTTTCAGAGGCTCGCGAGCGCGCCCTTGCTGGTGAGGGTCCAACCTTTATCAACGCTCTTACATATAGGTATTACGGCCACAATGTGGGTGAAAAAGGCCAATATCGAACTCAAGAAGAGATTGCCCAGTGGCGAACTACTCAAGATCCAATCGATAAATTTACTGAAAAAGTCATCTCGCTAGGTTTTGCTAACCAAGGCGAAGTTAATGAACTTCGCGCATCGGTTCGCAAGGAAATTGAAGAAGCGGTTGCCTTTGCTGAATCTTCACCAGAACCAGAAATTTCAACAATCACTCAAGGGGTAGATTCAGGAAAGTTAGGAGTACAACTATGACAACTGAGGTGAAAGCCGTTACTCCTACATATTCCGAGGCATTCCAATCTGGAGTGCGCGAAGAGATGAACCGCAACAATAATATATTTATTCTAGGCACCGACTTAGTAGAACGCGGTGGCCACTTTGCTCAGGTAAAGGGAATTGCACAAGAATTTGGTCTGAAGCAAGTTCGAGATGCACCTATCTCTGAAGCTGCAATGATCGCTGCAGGTATGGGAGCGGCCATGTATGGCTGTCATCCAATTGTTGATTTGAACTTCATCGACTTCTCACTTGGTGCCATGGATGAAATCATTAACCAAGCAGCAAAGATTAGATTTATGTTCGATCGGCCAGTGCCGCTGGTCATTAGAGCCACATCAGGAGTCGCACTCGGTGGAGCCCACCATTGCAACTCACTTGAATCTTTCTTTGCCCATACTGCCGGTCTGTCTCTAGCCGTTCCATCGACTCCAATGGATGTAAAGGGATTGATCAAGACTGCACTTCGCAATGAAGACCCAGTCATATTTTTAATGCACAAGAAGTTGTCGGGCATTAGAGGTGAAATTGGGGACGAGAAATACTTCATCCCATTCGGTAAGGCTAATACAGTTAAAACTGGAAGAGATGCGGCAATCATTACTTACGGATACTCCGTGGTTACTGCAACTAAGGCGGCACAAGCTTTGGAAGCTGAAGGAATTTCGGTTGAAGTCATTGATTTACGTACGCTTTATCCAATTGACCAAGACGCCATTGACGCAGCGGTTACCAAATATGGCCGAGTCGTAGTCCTTGATGAAGCCCCACTATTTGGCTCAATTACTGCAGAAATCGCCGCCACTGCTTCTGAACGCAACTTCAAGTCATTAAAGGGACCAATTGTTAGAGTTGGTGCAGCTCGTGCACCACTTAGCGCAAACCCTGCTATGTCTGAAGCTGCGATTCCTTCAGTGGATCAAGTTTCAAAAGCCGTTAAACAAGTAATGTCCTACTGAAAGGGAAGCCACAATGAGTAAAAATGCTTTTAGCGTAGCTGGCAAAGTTGTTGTCATTACTGGAGCTGCGGGAGGAATTGGCATGGAGGTATGCCGACAACTTGGTGGCGATGGCGCAAAACTAATTATGGCCGATATTGATGAAGCAGCTTTAGCTGCTGGAAGAGCTGAATTAGAAGAGCGCGGCATATCTGCAGTAACTTTTAAAGCTAATACCAGTGTTGAAGCTGATGTTATTTCGCTGTTTAAATATGTTGCAAAAGAATTTGGAATGGCAGATATTTTGGTGAATAACGCAGCAGCTGGCAATCACACTCCACCTCAAGACACAACTCTTGAAATTTGGAATACAGTAATTGGGACTTCCTTAACCGGCTACTTCCTTAATGCTCGTGAATTTTCTAAATTGGCTATCGCTGCAAAGAAGCCTGCCGCGGTTGTGAATATAAGTTCCATTGCTGGAAGCTCTGCAATTGGGCGCGGTAACTTTGCTTATAGCGTTGCTAAAGGTGGCGTTAACCAAATGACTCGTGAACTTGCTATTGAATGGGCAAAGTCAAAGATCCGTGTAAACGCTATTCAACCTTGTTCAGTCAACACTCCTGGCTGGCGCAAATGGGTTGAGACTGAAGGTGAAAAAGCAAAGCCATTAATGGACCTGCTAGTGCGTGGAATTCCAATGGGCCGCGTTGCAGAGCCAGAAGACATCGCTCATGCGGTGCATTTCTTAGCTAGTGATGCCGCAGCCATGGTTACAGGCACGATCCTGCCCGTAGATGGCGGTAATTTGGCCTATAACGCAGGTGGAACCCTGGGAGATTATTAAAACTGCGGCTTTATCAATCTGTTCGGCTGCTTCAGACTGCCAACTCTCAACTCTGGTTATGCACTAACTGCGCTGGTGGGCTATTGTTGTTTACAAACAACAATCTCATTGGAGTAAGTAGATGGCGCTAAAACCCCTTGGACTCGGCCTAGCTTCACGTCGCGTACTTTCAGACGTTGTAACAGATGACTTACGAGATGCAATTATTTCCCATGACTTAGAACCTGGGCGCCGCATAGCTGAAGATGAATTAGCACTTCAGATGGGTGTATCACGCGGGCCGATTCGCGAAGCTTTGATGCGCTTAGACCGTGAAGGTTTAGTAACAATTGAGCGACATAAAGGTGCACGCGTAGCATCATGGAATGACACAGATATTCAAGAAATTTACTCAATGCGAAGCGCCCTTGAAGTTCTAGCTATCGAGTGGGCATGTAAGAACGCGACAACTTCAGATATTAAAGCTATGGAAGAAATTCTAGAAACCTACAATAAATTAACTGAAAAACAACGCACTCCCCGTGAAGTAAGCCGCTTAGATTTAGAATTTCACACTGCACTCTTTGCATCAGCCCACCATGAGCGCCTATTTAAGACATGGGAAGTTCTACGTTCTCAAATTCACGCATTTTTGGTTTACACCTGGTCGCAAGATGGAAAAATTAATAAAGTCTTTTTGCCTAAATGGGGCCCTGATCACGAAGTTTTCGTTGAAGTAATCCGTAAAAAGCAAATAGATAAGGCAAAAACGGTTGTGCTTGAGCACGTTGAACGCGGTTTAGCTCGAGTTGCAACCCACTTTGTTGAAGAAGTTAAGCCAAAGAAGAAAGCACCTAAGCGCTAAGCTCCTTTATTGAGTTCCAAATTGCTTCAGATATTTGAATGGCTGCTTTGTTCTTCTTTCGTTCATTATTTTCAACATCACCTGGCACCAGTACTGGGCGCTCTGGATTTGCTGGTGTAGTTAATCTAATTGCTTGAGTTGCTTCAGAGATTTCGTCTTTGAAAAGACTGAGCCCAAAGAATTTATCTGGATCAATTGCAATAAGAACCGTTCCAAAGCCATGTGAATATCCGCCATTCATAGAAGGATGATTTCCTGAAAGCGCACCACCTAAAAGTTCAATCATTAAGCTCATGCAATAGCCTTTATGGCCTCCAAATGGGAGTAATGCACCTCCGCTATAGAAATCTTCAGGGTTTGTAGATTCATTTCCATCTTTATCAATGACAGTACCAAGCGGAATTTTGCTGCCGTTGGCACGAGCAACTCGTAGCTTTCCTTCGGCACTTGATGCTGTTGCAAAATCAATTATAACCGGCTCATCATTTGAAGGAATACCCACTGCAAGTGGATTAGTTCCAAATAAACGGTCTTTGCCACCAAAGGCAGCGACAGCTGGATCGGCATTGCACCACATCATCGAAATGAGATTCATGCTTGCTAGAGTTTCAATGTATTCACCTAACCGGCCAATATGGTTACAGGAGCCAATTGAAATTGCACTAATTCCAAATTCTTTTGCCTTTGCAGCCGCAACCTCTACTGCAAACTTGCAAGCTATCTGTCCCCATCCCCAATGTCCGTCAATAACAACCGTGCCGCCGGTCTCACGGACAATTGTTGGGACTGCTTTGGGATCAATAACTTTGTCTTGAATCGACTTCGTGTACTCAAGTAAGCGAATTATTCCGTGGGATGCGTGACCAGCTTCTTGAGCCTGTACGAGAGACTCGGCAACTGAATCAGCATAGTTTTTGGGGGTTCCGAACTTCTCCAAAATCTTCGCTGATGCTGCAAGAACTTCTGCTCTTGATATTCCAACGTTTTTTACTTGAGCTGACATGGTTTACCCCTTGACTGATAGCGCAATATCGTTAACAATTAACAATTGAGGGTATATCTCATGGCAGCAAAAATCAACATCTGGACGGAGAGTTTTCATGAAAGTTACTGGGTTGGAAACTATTCGCCTAGCCGAATTTCCCGCGATCTTATTTTTGCAAGTGCATACCGATGAAGGCTTGATCGGACTTGGTGAGAATTGTGTTGGTGTTGAAAGTGTTGAAACCTTTCTTCATGAAAGCGTCGCTCCGCGATTATTAGGCAAAAACCCCCTGAATATCAATGAAATTCACGAAATTTTGCATCAAGATTTTATTGGCTTTAACGGCTCTTCGATCGCAGTTCGAGCAACTTCCTCAATAGATATTGCGTTGTGGGATTTATTTGGCCAAGTTACTGGGCAGCCAATTTATCAATTGCTCGGTGGGAAAGTGCGCGATAAAATTCGCGCGTACAACACGTGTGCTGGTTCTGCATATGCAAAAGGATCATCAAACATTGACCGAAATCGTAAAGCTCAACTTGGAACTGTCACAGATAATGAATTTGAAGATCTCTTTGCATTTTTAAATAATCCGGAAGATCTAGTAGCAAGCCTTAAAGCAATGGGCATGACTGCAATGAAAATCTGGCCCTTTGATGAAGCCTCAATTAGATCCGGTGGTCAAACAATTGACAAAAAAGATTTGCGCGAGGCGGTTGATTTATTTAGACGTGCTCGTGAGGCAGCAGGAACTGATTTTGACATTATGTTGGAGATGCATTCACTATGGTCAACACCTGCTGCAACAATTATTGCAAATGCTGTTGAGGAGTATTCACCGTTCTGGTTTGAAGATCCGATTCGCAATGAAAGTACTGATGCACTTATAAGACTTAAGAATTCAATTAATTTGCCAATAACCGTTGGTGAAACTACTGGAACTCGTTGGGATCATCATCGACTTCTATCTTCAAGAGCAGTTGACCATTTAATGCTAGATCCTGGCTGGGTCGGTGGAATTACTGAAGCTTCAAAAGTTATAGCACTTGCTTCAACCTACGGTCTGCCAGTAGCACCGCATGATTGCACCGGTCCCGTTGTTCTAACTGTGGGAACTCACCTTGGTGTGACTTATCCAAATGTTGAATTACAAGAGATGGTTCGTGCTTTCTATTATGGCTGGTACCAAGATATGGTCACAGTTCTACCCAAGTATGAAAATGGTTTCTTAACGCCTCCATCAACGCCAGGACTTGGCACCGCTCTTCAACTAGGCATAAACAAGCGCTCGGACGCAATTGTTAGATGGAGCCGGCTTGAGTAACGATTTAATCCTTGGATTGGATGTTGGAACCTCATCTGTAAAAGCGCTCTTCATTAGTGTTGATGGTGAGATTCTAAAGCGAGTCGAAATAAAGATTGCTACAACCAGTACTGACGTCTCACGTGCAGAACAATCGGCGCAAGATTTTTTAGATGCATTATCTCAAATATCGCACAATAACGCCGACTTAATTTCTCACGTCGTATCAATTGGTCTTTCGGGTCATACTCCATCAGTTGTCTGTGTCGATAGCCAAGGAAACAGTGTCCGCCCCGTCATGACATGGCAAGATAACCGAGCTACTCAAGAAGCTGATGATTTGCTCGCACAATTTGGAAATCCATTTGACGTTATCGGAACTTCACTTCCGTGGTCAGCGAGCGCATGTCCGGCAAAGTTACTGTGGTTATCACGACATGAACCAGAGTCTGTATCTAAGACTCGTTGGGTTTTGCAGCCAAAAGATTTCGTAGGACTGCACTTGACCGGTAAAGCCATCTCTGATCCTTGGTCATCAAAAGGTATTTGTAATGTACTAACACGTGAACCAATTAAGCATTTATTGGAATTTATTGGATGGGATTCAAACATCCTTCCAGAACTTTTAGATGGCTTTGAAGGTCGGGGTGGTGTTAGTGATCAAGCTGCACATACATTTGGTTTACCGTTAGGAATCCCAGTAAGTGTTGGTTGGTCAGATGCCATGTGTGGCATGGTGGCCCTTAATGTTATGAATGAACCCAGTTCATTTATTATTACTGGTACTTCTGCAATTGTTGGAGCTTCCACAACGACCCCACCCAAAGATGGTGGTTCTCTCTATGTAATTCCTAATACCTGTGCTCCACTTGCAATTACCTACGGCCCCACCCAATCCAGCGGGAGTGCACTCTCTTGGATTTCTGCTCTCTTAGAAACTACCAACGACGAGGCAATTAGCATGGCTGAGCGCTCCCGCAGCCCGGATTTACCCATCTTTTTGCCCTACATATACGGCGAACGCGCCCCATTGTGGCGCACGGACCTGCAAGGTGGCTTTTATGGGCTGGGCGGGGCAACGGCTCAATCGGATTTGGCCGCCTCTGTTCTAGAGGGTATTTCCTTTGCAGAAAAACAAGTGATTGAAACTGCCGAAAACTTAAACTCCTCAGTTAATCCATTAATCAAGCTTGGCGGACATGCCGGAAATGATCAACGCTGGGAAAGTATTCGATTGAAGACTTTAGGCAGGGCGATTTCGCGTTATGAAGACACCGATACCACTACTCGCGGATCAGCAATTCTGGCTCATGCTTTAATAACTAAGAATTTAGCTAAATCCACTGAAGTTTTGGCGTTTAATTCGATAAAATCATCTCCATCAGAACTCCAAAAGAACTATTCCAAGAATAAGTACCGAGAATTCTTGTTAGCGCAAGATAGTGCATTACAGCTAGCGGATCACAAAAAGGAACGAGGGTAGGGTTTTGAAACAGAGCAATCGGTTAAATAATTTGAAACAACTCTTCAATGTGCGCAAGCCTGTCTTGTCTGCAAAGAAACGTCGGGTACAAAGGTCATACACTATTTATGACCTTCGATTAGCTGCTAAAAAAGCTACACCTCGCGGTCCTTTTGATTACACCGATGGTGCTGCCGAACAAGAGATCTCTCTTAACCGTGCCCGTAACGCTTTTGAAAATATCGAGTTCTCGCCACACATTCTGCGTGATGTTTCTAATGTTTCTTTGGAATCAAAGATGCTCGGCGTTACTTATAAAATGCCAGTTGGAATTGCCCCAACTGGTTTCACTCGCATGATGCATACAGATGGCGAAAAAGCTGGAGCAGCAACGGCTGCTGAGTTTGGTATCCCATTTACGCTCTCGACTATGGGCACAACATCAATTGAGAAAGTTAAAGAAGCAGCGCCAACGGGCAGTAACTGGTTTCAACTTTATCTTTGGAGAGACCGTGATCGGAGTATGGAGCTCATAGAACGGGCCAAAAACGCTGGTTACGAGGGTCTGGTGCTCACTGTGGATGCACAGGTAGCTGGTGCCAGATTGCGCGATGTTAGAAATGGTTTAACAGTTCCACCAACTCTGACCCTTAATACTTTTCTTAATGCTCTTCCTCGCCCCGGCTGGTGGTGGAATTTCCTCACCAAGGAGCCGTTGAATTTCGCAGCTCTTGAATCATGGAATGGCACCGTTGCACAATTAATGGAC
Source organism: Actinomycetes bacterium (assembly GCA_037139795.1). Classification (GTDB taxonomy): domain Bacteria; phylum Actinomycetota; class Actinomycetes; order Nanopelagicales; family Nanopelagicaceae; genus Planktophila. The sequence goes on along the minus strand of JBAXFS010000030.1, from coordinate 1,295 downwards.
ACGATGTTTGATCCTTCAATGACGTATGAGGATTTGAAGTGGATTAGATCTATCTGGAAAGAGAAGTTGATTGTAAAAGGTGTACAACGCCTAGACGATGCTCTCAAGTGTGCTGACTACGGTGTGGATGCCGTCGTGCTTTCAAATCATGGTGGTCGACAATTAGATCGCGCTCCCGTTCCCTTTGAATTACTGCCTCAGGTAAGACGAGAATTGAAATCAAGTATGGAACTACATATTGATACTGGAATCATGCACGGTGCAGATATCGTGGCAGCTAAAGCTCTAGGTGCCGATTTTACTTGGATCGGAAGAGCCTACTTATACGGCTTAATGGCTGGCGGCAAAATTGGTGTCGAGCGCACGCTGACAATTTTACAGACTCAAATGGTTCGTACATTAAAGCTACTAGGTGCCAATTCATTTGAAGAAATTGAGGCTTCAATGATTAAGTTTTTGAAGTAATTCAGTATGAAAACGAGCATCGCACCAAAAAAGAGCGAAAAGACTAATATTCAAAAGGTAGCTTTTGAGTTAGTCAAGCTATTGCGTGAAGGTAACGTGATCGTCATCGCTGCTGAAAGTGCTTACATAGCTATCGCTGATCCAGCTAGCAGTGATGGGGTTGCGGGCTTTAGGTCGCTTAAGGATTTGGGGGCCGATGTTTCCTTTCCTGTCTTTGTAAATGATGTGAACGATTTAATTCCATATGTGCCGCAAATTTCTGATCGCGACAGGCTATTGACCTCTACATTTTGGCCTGGTTTACTCAATATCGAATTCACAACGAATGAAGTTCTTCCCAGTAATTTAGGTGCGGACTCTAGCCCCGCTTCAATTATGGCCCGAAAGCCCAATAGTCCCATATTGAACGTAGTATGCGAACTAATGGGTCCGGTAATTTATACGGCGCTTAAAGACAAGAATGACAGATTTCTCAAGGTGCTAACGGGGTTACTTCCAGCGCATAAGAAAATTATTTATTTAGCTATTAACTCCGGAGCTTTAAGGTCCACAAAGCAATCAAGTGTTGTTTCATGCATCGACAAAAACCCAAAAATGGTGCGTGAGGGTGCGGTTACTTATTCTGAAATAAAGAAAGTTATTCCGAGCTTACAGCCGCTTTAACTACTTCATCTCCAGCGGTTTACCTAATTCGGGAATCCATACTCGGCCATTTGGTTCAAGTCGTTTATATGTATCTGTGAATTCATTGAGATCAAGGGTTGCGGCTTGATTGAATTCTTCATCCTCGCGCCACAAACCAAAATGCATAGGTACTGCAACTGTGCATC
>JBAXFS010000029.1:0-16738 GCA_037139795.1 Actinomycetes bacterium | reverse complement strand
TGCCATCGACAGTGTCAGAGATTAGACCCATTGCAATACCTGCAACTGGTGCGCGCAATGGAACACCTGCGTTATACAACGCAAGAGTCGATGCACAAACAGAGCCCATTGATGTTGAACCATTTGAACCAAGTGCTTCAGAGACCTGACGGATTGCGTAAGGGAACTCTTCGCGTGTTGGAAGAACTGGAATCAATGCGCGCTCAGCGAGTGCACCGTGGCCGATTTCGCGGCGCTTAGGTGTACCAACACGACCGGTCTCACCAGTTGAATATGGTGGGAAGTTGTAGTTGTGCATGTAGCGCTTGTGATTTTCAGGATTCAACGTATCTAACTGCTGCTCCATCTTGAGCATGTTAAGTGTTGTGATTCCAAGAATCTGTGTCTCGCCACGTTCGAATATTGCTGAACCGTGAACGCGAGGAATAACTTCGACCTCGGCAGAAAGGGCACGAATATCGCGAAGACCGCGACCATCCATACGAATCTTGTCGCGAAGAACGCGCTGGCGAACGAGCTTCTTAGTCAATGAACGGAAAGCCGCTGGGACTTCCTTTTCACGTCCAACGAATGCTGCGCTAACGCTCTCTTTGGTCGAGGCACTGATTGCATCAACTGCAATCTCGCGCTCTTGCTTGCCTGAAACTGTAAGTGCCTTAGCAAGATCAGTGGATGCGGCCTTTTCAACGGCTGCATAAACATCATCTTGGTAATCAAGAAATACTGGGAACTCAGCAGTTGGCTTTGCGGCCACCTTTGCAAGCTTTGACTGGGCATCGCAGAGAATTTTGATGAACGGCTTAGCGGCATCAAGTCCTTGTGCAACAACCTCTTCGTTAGGAGTTGGTGCGCCTCCAGCAATGAGTTCGATTGTCTTAGTTGTGGCTTCTGCCTCAACCATCATGATTGCAACATCGCCATCATCGCTTATGCGACCTGCAACAACCATGTCAAAGACTGCGTTAGCAACCTGTGAGTGGTTAGGGAATGCAACCCACTGGCCATCAATCAAAGCAACGCGAACGCCACCGATTGGACCTGAGAATGGCAAGCCAGCAAGCTGTGTTGACATCGATGCAGCGTTAATAGCAATGACGTCATACATGTGGTCAGGGTCGAGTGCCATTACAGTCACAACGATCTGAACTTCATTACGAAGTCCCTTAACAAATGAGGGACGCAATGGACGATCGATTAAACGGCAAGTAAGAATCGCATCCTCTGATGGACGGCCTTCACGACGGAAGAATGATCCTGGGATACGACCAACTGCATACATCTTCTCTTCAACATCGACTGTTAAAGGAAAGAAATCAAATTGATCTTTTGGTGTCTTTGATGCAGTAGTTGCCGAGAAAATCATTGTCTGATCATCTAGAAATACTGCTGCAGCTCCTGCTGCTTGACGCGCTAGGCGTCCTGTTTCAAAACGAATCTCTCGTTTTCCGAACTTTCCGTTATCGATTACTGCAACGGCTGATTGAACCTCTTGACCCTCCATGGGTCCTCCTTTAGTTATGTCGAGATAGCTGCATGCAACTATCTCGGTTTCGGGCCACCTCACCGAGTGAAAACAATGAATCTCCGATCGAAGTTCACGCACGCCAACATAGGGCTCTTGCGGAAACCACTACCGAGGACCATTGATCCTCTGGTGGGTAGGTGTTACTTATTTATTTAGCGGCGAATACCGAGCTTTTCGATAATCGCACGGTAGCGATTGATATCTGTCTTTGCGAGGTACTGAAGAATTCGACGACGACGTCCAACTAGTAACAAAAGGCCACGACGGTTGTGGTGGTCATGTGGGTTGGTCTTTAAGTGTGTGGTGATTTCTTCAATGCGCTTGGATAGCAAAGCGACCTGAGTCTCAGGACTTCCCGTATCAGTAGGAGTCGATCCGTACTCTGCGACGATTGCTGCTGTTGCTTCTGGTGTTAGTGCCATTTGGTAGTGCTCCTATTTTTCTGATGATCACGGGGCTTTCCGGTGTACCTCACGGAAAATCGCTTTCTCGTTGGATGCATAGGCTACCAGCGGCCTTAAGGATACGTGAAATCGAGGCCAAATCGAGGCTAAATAGCGCCCCCCTCAATTTTCTTCAGCATCCCAATTACAACCAGACGAGTTTTCTCTTGAATCACTTCTTGATGGTGAAAGCCTCCATAAAGCTCTTCAATCTCAGAGATAGATGTAATGCCGCATATCATTATAAGCCCCTCGATATCTGGGCGATCTCGAAATCCGCGATCGGCTCGCAATTTCATTGCCAGTAAGAGTTCGGCAGTAGCAATCCGAACAAGTACGCCTCCCACGCGATATAGATCCACCCATTGGGCCTCTGTTTCGAAAGGTACGTATGCCTTTGCTGCGTCGTTAATCCAGTTCTTATCAAGATTTTCATGTACCGCTATTTCGGCAATAATCTCTGAAATTCTCAAGTCAGTTGGCAGAAGGGCGTCAATATCTGTTGTTGCTTCTCGATCATGTAGGTAGGACAAACTAAGTGCGGCACCGCCTACAAGAGAGATGGTTCCGGAAATCCTTGCCTCATTAACCCGCGAGGCAAAAAGGCGTACTAGACGCTCTAGCTCTACTTTGTCGAAAAGCACTGCCACTATGTACTCACCAACTCCGATTTATTGATTAGGACATTGTGACGAAGAAATGCTCTAGGCGTTTTCTTCAAAATACTGTCCACAGAAGTGACATATGGATCAACAATCCACCGCGTCTTTAACTTCCGATTGGCTTCCATGATCCAAGCCGGTAAAGGCAGGGAATGCAAAGATAAATGAAATTCCACGAGCCCAGCCAGTAGAGCGTCATATCGCGAATCACCTGTCAAGGGCGGTGGTGCAATTGAAAGAGCTAGACATATCTCAGGCGCCACAGAGGTCAGATTGTCATTTAATTGAATAATTAAACGAAAAGCTTTAGCTTCCTTACCTTCTGCTAACGCACGGGTAATGCTTAATGAAAACTGCGCAACCGAAGGCTTATTAGTGGGCAGCGCAATAAGTGAATAGCCTAAAGTGGAAAGACATTGTTCAATTGTAGATAAACCTGGATCAGTAATCCCATTTTCTATCGAAGAAATGTTTGCTTGAAAGGTTTTGCTACGTCGGGCTAGCTCAGATTGCGACATACCTTTGGACTTACGGATTGCTTGCAATATGTCTGTACTCATTTTGCCTCCTATAGTGAATTCACTATAGCACCAAATTTAATCAGAGCTCCGTTAACTCGCGGGCTTTTGCGCAGTCCTTGGCCATCTGAACGAGTAATGGCTCAAGGCCATCAAAGGTCAACGTATCTCGAAGTCGCCATCCAAATTCAATTGTGGCGCGCTTTGTATAGAGATCTAAACCAACTTGATCTAAGGCATACGCCTCGACTTGACGACCGCGAACTCCAGCAAAAGTTGGATTAGTTCCAATTGAGATCGCAGCGGGCCAGCGATCGATTCCGACAGATAGCCAGCCGGCATAGACACCATCGGCTGGAATTGTTTGATGTTCCAAATCGCCCAAGTTAGCCGTTGGGTAGCCAATTTCACGTCCACGTTTTTCGCCATGAACAACGATTCCATCCAAGCGATGTGGACGCGTTAAAAGCTCACGGGCCTTTTCTACGTTGCCCTCAACGATAAGTTTTCTAATACGCGTCGATGAAACTACTTCACCATCGGCTGGCGCTAAGTCTAAAACAATGGTTTCGAACTCGGTATGAGCTTTTAAAGTTTCAACGGTGCCCGCGGCCTTATGCCCGTAAGTAAAGTTTTTGCCGACCACGACTTTTGTCGCACTCAACTGCGCAACGAGAATCTTGTTCACGAAATCCTCGGGGCTCATTGCCGCGAACTCGGGTGTAAATCGCATCACGGCAACTTGATCTGCGTTGTGAATCTTTAGTAGTTCAATGCGATCGGTAAGAACTGTCAATAACGTTGGTGCGCGATCGGGCGCATAGACGCTGGCTGGATGAGGATCAAAAGTTAGGGCGATTATATTTTCACCGGCGGCGATTACTTTTGCGCGATTGAGTACCTCTTGGTGGCCCTTATGGACACCATCAAAGACTCCAATTACAACTACGCTCATTGGATGATTATTACCTAGTTAGTTCGCCGCAGCGAACACAGCTATAGGTTTAGCAAGGCCATCTTTATTGGCTAGCAGTGCAATCAGTTGATTATCGCTACTCATCCCCGCATAAATTCCATCCGTTGGATTGGGCGAAAGCGGGCGACCGAAAGATAGCTCTTGGCGCTCGTCTAGAGCTAACTCACGAGGCGCAAAGGTTGTACGCGCGACATCGGCCAAAGGTAGAGCTGTGAATTCATTATTCTTTAATTGAGTCAGAGTCACTGCTCGATCTAAAGCAAAGCCTGCGACTCGACTGCGGCGCAGTGACGATAAATGTCCACCAACTCCAAGGGCGCTACCGCAATCGCGTGCTATTGATCGGATGTAGGTTCCGGCAGAGCAGGTAACTTCGATGTCGACTTCAATCGTTACCCCTAAGTGTCGAATCTCCAGAATATCTAACTGGCTAATGGTGACTTGGCGGGCAGTGAGTTCGACTACTTCTCCAGCTCGGACTCGATCGTAGGCGCGTTCGCCATCTACTTTCACGGCCGATACCGAACTCGGACGTTGCATAATCGTTCCACGCATCTTTGCTAACTCGGTTTCAATCTGCGCATCGGCAATTTTTGAAACATCACCCTGCGAAATGATTTCGCCTTCTTTGTCATCTGTCACCGTTGATATACCTAAAACCATTGTCGCTTGATACGTCTTATCGCCATCGGTGATGTATTGAAGGAGGCGGGTTCCATTATTAAAACCTAAAACTAAAATACCTGTCGCCATTGGATCTAAAGTGCCTGCATGACCAACTTTTCGAGTTCCCAGGGCGCGACGAGCAATTGCCACAACATCATGGCTTGTCATTCCTGGCTCTTTATCTACAACCAGAAAGCCGTGCTCGATGATTACTCCGACTCGATAATGCGAGGGGCTTTATAGGGATCTTCTCCCCCGGCATATGTAGCGTTCTTGCGAAGCGCTGCAACTTCAGCATCCTGCTCGTGAACGCGTGCAAGTAGAGAATCAAGGGCTTTAGCACTCTCGGGTAGACCATCTTCAAAGAACTCAATCGATGGAGTGATGCGCAAACCGAGTTCGCGGCCAAGGGCTGAACGGATTGCGCCTTTCGCGCTCTCCAGTGCCGCCGCCGTTGATGCACGAGCATCTAAGTCTCCAAGGACAGTATAGAAAACCGATGCCATTTGTAAGTCACCGGTAACGCGCGCATCAGTGACAGTGACAAAGCCGAGACGCGGATCTTTAATCTTCGTCTCTAATATCTGTGCCACTACCACTTTGATGCGGTCTGCAACTTTTAACGTACGATGTGATGGACTCATTTTTTATACTCGCTTTTTCTCGCGCATCTCAAATACTTGAATCGTGTCACCAATGGCGATTTCCTTCATATTGCCAAGGCCAATTCCGCACTCGAAGCCCTCTTTGACTTCAGTTGCATCGTCCTTGAATCGCTTGAGTGAATCGATTGTTAGGTCATCGACGAGGATTTGATCCCCACGCAAAATGCGCGCCTTTGCGTTGCGTCGGATGATTCCATCCTTAACGATAGAGCCCGCAATGTTGCCGGCCTTAGATGATTTGAATATCTCACGAACTTCTGCGTTTCCAAGCACGACCTCTTCGTAGATTGGCTTGAGCAGACCCTTAAGTGAGAGTTCAACATCATCGATTGCCTGATAAATAACGGAGTAGAAGCGAACTTCAACGCCCTCTTGATCGGCAAAGATTGCAGTTTGTGGCTCGGGCTTAACATTGAAGCCGATAACAACTGCAGTTGATGCAGATGCCAACGTGATGTCGCTCTTGGTAATTGCTCCAACGCCACGGTGAATAACGCGAAGATCAACTTCTGCGCCAACATCCAATGCCATAAGCGCCTCTTCCAGAGCTTCAACAGATCCACTTACGTCACCCTTAAGAATTAAATTAAGTGTTGAGACCTTTGACTGCTCCATGAAGTCTTCTAATGAAACCTTCTTGCGTGCCTTAGCGAGTTGAGCATTTCGCTCAGCTGCCTGACGCTTTTCAGCGATCTGACGCGCAGTGCGATCTTCGTCGGCAACTAGGAATGTATCTCCAGCACTTGGTACTGATGTAAATCCAAGAACTTGAACTGGGCGAGATGGTCCGGCAGTTTCAACGTTATCGCCGTTTTCATCGAGCATCGCACGCACGCGGCCAAATGAGCCACCGGCAACGATTGCATCACCGATCTTCAAAGTTCCGCGTTGAACAAGTACGGTTGTAACTGGACCACGACCGCGATCTAAGTGGGCTTCAATTGCCACACCTCGAGCGCTGTCATCGGCAATCGCGCGAAGATCAATTGCAGCATCGGCAGTAAGAAGAATTGATTCAATGAGAGCATCTACGCCAAGACCTGTTTTTGCAGATACGTCAACGAAGATTGTCTCTCCGCCGTACTCCTCAGCGATCAAGTTGTACTCAGTTAGCTGTTGGCGGACCTTGTCGGCATTTGCGCCCTCTTTATCCATCTTGTTAACAGCTACAACGATTGGAACATCTGCGGCTTGAGCATGGTTTAACGCCTCAATTGTCTGAGGCATGATGCCATCATCGGCAGCAACCACTAGAACGGCGATATCAGTTACCTTCGCACCACGTGCACGCATGGCAGTAAACGCCTCGTGACCTGGTGTATCAATAAATGTAATCGCGCGATCATTTCCATTGTGATTGTGGTGAATTTGATAAGCACCAATGTGCTGAGTGATTCCACCGGCTTCAGATTTCATGACTTCACTCTTGCGAATTGCATCCAGCAGTGATGTTTTACCGTGGTCAACGTGACCCATGACAGTAACAACTGGTGGACGCGCAACAAGCTTTTCTGGATCAAGGGCGGCAAGTTCATCGGCTAAATCAATATCAAAGCCTTGAAGCAGTTCGCGATCTTCATCCTCAGGGCTGACGATTTGAATTTCATATCCGAGTTGTGCACCGAGAAGTTCAAAAGTATCGGCATCAACTGATTGCGTAGCTGTAACCATTTCACCTAAGTGAAAGAGTGCGGCAACTAACGCTGCTGGATCTGCACCAATCTTGTCGGCGAAGTCGGCCAATGAAGAGCCGCGACGCATACGGATTGGAGTTTTTCCATCGCCGTGCGGAACAACTGCTCCACCAAGTTGTGGTGCCTGCATATTGTCGAACTCATCGCGAAGTGCTTTACGCGATTTAGCTTTGCGACCCGATTTTTTGCTTGCATTTTTTCCAAACGCACCGCCAGCACCGCCACGTTGAGGTGGACGAGAGCCACCTGGACGAGCTGGTGCGCCAGTAGTTGCCGCGCCTGCTGGGCCATTACTTTTATATGGAGTTCCAGTTGTTGGAGCACCACCAGTGCGTGGAGGAAATCCCGCACCTGCAGGTGGACGCGATCCTGGTGGTCGTGCAGCAAATCCTGGACGAACAGAGCCCGGACGTGCGCCAGCCATTCCTGGACGTGGTGCACCAGTTGGTCGTTGTGGTGGACGCGGAACTGCGCCTGCCGTTGAAAATGGATTGTTGCCCGGACGTGGCGGACGAGGAACTGCAGAAATGCCGGATGAAAATGGATTGTTGCCCGCACGAGGTGCTGGCTTTGGTGCGTCAACGGCTGGTGCATCATCGGCTGCGCGAGTGGCTTCGGCCTTTGCATGCAAATCCGCTTTGTGCGCTTCGGCGCGAACTTGTTCTGCCTTGAGAGCTTCTAAATCAACACCGAGTTCGGCAGCTAACTCCGCGGCCTGCTCAGCAGTTACTTCCTCTTTTGGCTTTGCAGCAGATTTCTTAGCCGCCGCCTTTTTGACAGGCTTTTTTTCCTCAGCAGGTTTTGCATCTGGAAACATCTCGATGAGCTTGCGCACAACTGGCGCTTCTACTGTCGATGATGCCGATTTTACGAATTCACCCATATCTTGGAGTTTTGCAAGAACTTCCTTGCTCTCCATACCGAGTTGCTTTGCTAACTCGTGTACGCGGACCTTTGACACATTTTCCCCTGTCTTGGCCCGCATATAACGCACATGCAAGCCCTAGTTGTACGACCTCATAGTTCTAGCGAGCTCATGTGAGTTTCATATCTTTCATATCCATTTCAGTTGTCTGGCAGGGGGCCATCGTACCTAATGAGGGCCATCTTTACATAATGGGATTGTCGGGATGAATATCTATGCGCCAGCCAGTTAATCGCGCGGCCAAGCGTGCATTTTGTCCATCTTTTCCAATTGCCAACGACAATTGATAGTCCGGAACAATGACTTTGGCGCTCCGCGCGGCTAAATCAGTGATTTCAACAGAGACCACCTTGGACGGGGCTAGAGCGTGGGCGATAAAGGTCGCTGGATCTTCAGACCAATCAACGATATCGATTTTCTCTCCATGGAGTTCATCCATGACGGCGCGTGCACGCGAGCCCATTGGACCAATTAAAGAACCTTTAGGACTTACTCCCGCACGATGGGATTTAACGGCGACTTTAGTGCGGTGTCCGGCTTCGCGCGCAACGGCCATAATTTCTACGATGCGATCATTAATCTCTGGAACTTCAAAGGCAAATAATTGTTTTACTAGCGCTGGGTGAGATCGAGACAACATAATCTCTGGCCCTTTTAAGCCCTGCTTAACTTCAACAACAAAGCATTTGATTCGATCGCCGTGATTGTAAACCTCACCTGGAACTTGTTCCTGTGGAGGTATGCGGCCCTCTGTGCGACCTAAGTTAACGTTAATCATCTTTGGATCTCGTCCTTGCTGGACTACTCCTGAGATTACATCGCCGACATTTCCGGTGAATTCGCCAACAATTGATGCATCATTCGTCTCACGCATCTTTAACTTAATAATCTGGCGCGCAGTAGATGTTGCTACGCGAGAGAAACCTTCTGGTATATCTGGCTCGTCGCCAATTCTCTCTCCAATTTCATTGAACTGTGGAATCAAAATTTGAATTTCACCAGTCTCGCGATCTAATGCCGCGCGTGCATGACGTTTAGCCTCTTCAGTTTGGTTATAAGCGGTGAGTACGCCGATTTCAATCGCCTGAATTAGCTGCTCGAGTGGAATTCCTTTTTCAGTCGTTAGCGCGACTAAAGCACTCATCTCGACATGCATTACTCTTCATCCTTGCGACTAAATTCAACTTCTACATTCGCTCTTTTTATCTCCGCCAAAACAATAATGTGAGTCTTCATGCGGCCTTTAATATTTTCAACGAACGTTGCATCACTCTCACGGAGTTCAGTTAGGCGTGCAGTCAATGAACTTCCATCATTCATCACCATTGAAATTACCCGAGTGACATTCTTTTCCCAGTGGCGACGCTCTGTCAGCGGGCGATCAACGCCAGGGGAAGTTACTTCAAGGGTAAATGCATCGTCAATGAGCTCACTCTCATCGAGAAGCGCTGAAATCAAGCGCGAAACGACTGTGACTTCATCGAGATTGAGGGGCTTTGGGCCATCAACTACGCAGGTCAGAATTCGGTGATTACCTGGGTTAGTGACGAGAACTTGTTCTAAGAAGAAACCCGCATTTTCTACCGCAGGTTTGAGAAGTTCGGTCAATGAGTCTTGAAGCGACATAAGTGGCTACTTTCTTATTAAGTTGTAGCGCTCAGTGTAACTAGAAACTTTGAAAAGTATCAATTCCTACTTTAACAATCAGCGCAACCGTCACGATAAGGAAAACTTTACGCACCAAAGTGGAACCACCGCGGATAGCTAGACGGGAGCCGAGTACCGCCCCCGTTACATTGGCCACTCCGAGGGCTAGACCTATCTGCCAAATAATTGCGCCGTGAACACCAAAGATGAGAATCGCGCCAAGATTAGTTGACACATTGACCACTTTTGCAATCGCCGATGCGGTTATAAAGGCGTAGCCCAAAGATGCAACTAAAACGAGCATCAGAAAAGAACCAGTACCGGGGCCAAAGATTCCATCGTAGAAACCAATAACCGCTCCAGCTGCAATTGCAATTTGAATCCGGCGCATTGAGTGATGTTTGAGAAGTTCAATCTTTCCCAGGTCAGGCTTTAACCACGTATAAATTGCAACAACGATTAATAGAACCAAGACGATAGGTCGCATGCTTGATGTGGGAATTCTGGAGGCAAGGGATGCTCCCGCGGCGGATCCAATAAATGCCGGTAACGCCATCGCGATGAGAACTTTAGGCTCAGGTTTTATTTGGCGACGATAAAGGGAGGCGGCAGTCGCGGTTCCAAAGACCGACGCTAATTTATTTGTGCCGAGAACCGTTACCGTCTCAGTCTTGGGCAGACCGATTAAAAGCGCAGGAAGTTGAATTAATCCCCCACCGCCGGCAATTGAATCTACGAAGCCGGCAAAAAAAGATGCACACAGCAGAAATAACCCAGATGCAATCGTTAGTTGACCCAACTGCTCCGCCTTACTGAAGTAGTGCTGCGATTGAACGTACGGCGTCGCCTATTGGAACTTCACTCTTTTCCCCACTTGCGCGAACACGAACTTCAACATTTCCTTCGGCTAGAGCTTTTCCAACTACGACGATAATTGGATTTCCAATGAGCTCGGCATCTTTAAACTTAACGCCGGCACTTGCATCACGACGATCATCGAGCATGACTGAAATTCCAATAGCCTCTAAATCTGTGCCAAGTGTGAGCGCAGTATCAAAGATAAGCCCATCTTTGCCGGTAGCAACAATGTGCACCTTGGCTGGCGCGATTTCAGCGGGCCAGTTAAGGCCAATCTCATCGCAGGTTTGTTCAGCAATGGCAGCAACTGCGCGTGAGACGCCAATGCCGTAGGAACCCATTGTGACAACTTGAGATTTACCGTTTTGATCTAAGACCGTCAAGTTAAGTGCATCGGCATACTTTCGGCCTAGCTGAAAGATATGACCGATTTCAATTGCACGATCGATAAGAATCTCAGTTGCGCACTCTGGGCATGAATCTCCAGCACGTACTTCGGCCGCTTCGACATATGCATCGGGTGTGAAGTCGCGACCATTAACAACAAATCGCGCGTGGCGATCCTTTTTATTAGCGCCGCTTATCCATGAAGTACCTGGTGCGATGCGTGGATCTGCATAGACTGTAATTCCAGATTTTTTCGCATCTTGCGGCCCGATGTAACCCTTTACAAGGCTTGGGTGTTTGGCAAAATCGGCCTCTTCAAAGGTTCGAAGTTCATGGACTCCACCTAAGTTCTCTTGCAGGCGTTTTAAATCAACTTCGCGATCTCCCGGAACAAGTACTGCAATCGCTTTGCCATCGGCAACTAACATAATGTTTTTCAAAGTATCAGAGGCCGTATACCCACTGCCAAATTTCTCGTTCATAACCGCTACCAATGAATCAATCGTTGGTGTATTAGGCGTATCTAACTCTTCTAGGGCTGGAACTCCAGTTGGATCACCGGCTGCAACTTTGGTAATCATCGCTTCAACGTTAGCTGCATAGCCGCACTTCGGACAGAGAACATATGTATCTTCACCCGTTGGGCATGGAGCTAAGAACTCCTCTGATTTAGATCCACCCATCGCACCCGAGACGGCTTTAACGATGTTGTACTTCATTCCTAAGCGATTAAAACAACTGACGTAGGCATCACGGTGCTTTTGATAAGAGAGATCTAACCCAGCATCGTCGATATCAAATGAATAAGAATCCTTCATGACGAATTCGCGACCACGGATGATTCCGCTGCGTGGGCGGGCCTCATCGCGATACTTCGTTTGAATTTGATAGATAGAAAGTGGTAAATCTTTATATGAGGAGTATTCGCTCTTAACCATAAGCGTGAACATCTCTTCATGCGTCGGGCCTAATAAATAATCGGCGCCTTTGCGATCTTGCAGTCGAAATAATGATGGGCCGTACTCTTCCCAACGATTAGTTGTCTCATATGCCTCGCGTGGCAAGAGTGCCGGAAAATGAACCTCTTGAAAGCCCGCCTTATCCATCTCTTGGCGAACAACGTTTTCAACGTTTCGAAGCGTGATGACTCCTAGAGGCAGCCAGGAGTAAATACCTGCAGCGATTCGGCGAATATATCCAGCGCGTACCAGTAAGCGATGGCTTGCCACTTCAGCATCGGCTGGATCATCGCGCAGGGTACGCAAAAAGAGCGTGGACATTTTCAACATGGGGTGAGCCTACCCAACATCAACGGTAGGCATGCCTGATGCAACGCCCGCAGCTTCCATTTCTTCGGCTAAACGCATAGCCTCTTCAATTAAAGTTTCAACAATCATTGATTCAGGCACAGTTTTAATAACTTCACCCTTAACAAATATCTGTCCTTTGCCGTTTCCAGATGCAACACCAAGGTCGGCCTCACGCGCCTCCCCTGGTCCATTAACTACACAACCCATGACGGCGACGCGAAGCGGAACAGTCATACCTTGTAAGCCAGCTTGAACTTTCTCAGCCAATGTATAGACATCGACTTGTGCACGTCCGCATGAAGGGCACGAGACGATTTCAAGTTTACGTTGACGCAAATTGAGTGACTCTAAAATCGAAATTCCAACTTTTACTTCCTCAACGGGAGGCGCGGAAAGTGAAACGCGAATTGTGTCTCCAATTCCTTCAGCTAATAAAATTCCAAATGCCGTAGCAGACTTAATTGTCCCCTGGAAAATTGGACCAGCTTCAGTAACACCAAGATGTAATGGATAGTCACACTGTGCAGCTAATAAACGATAGGCCTTCACCATTGTTACAGGATCATGATGTTTGACCGAGATTTTAATATCTGAAAAACCATGCTCTTCAAAGAGCGATGCTTCCCATAATGCAGACTCGGCTAGCGCCTCAGGTGTTGCTTTTCCATACTTAGCAAGCAACCGCGGATCTAAAGATCCCGCGTTAACACCAATGCGAATTGGAATGCCGGCATCACCGGCAGCTTTTGCAACTTCTTTGACTTTGTCATCGAACTGTTTAATGTTGCCAGGGTTAACGCGCACTGCCGCGCAACCAGCATCAATTGCCGCGAAAATATACTTTGGTTGAAAATGAATATCGGCGATTACTGGAATCTGGGATTTCTTTGCAATCTGTGCAAGGGCGTCGGCATCATCTTGACTTGGAACTGCAACGCGGACAATCTGGCAGCCCGAAGCCGTTAATTCGGCAATCTGCTGCAAAGTGGCGTTTACATCAGAGGTCAGCGTTGTGCACATTGATTGAACGCTTACGGGAAAATCGCTTCCCACTCCAACTTTGCCGACCATTAACTGCTTAGTCTTTCGGCGGGGTGCCAGCGTTGGTGGTGGAGCGCTCGGAATTCCTAAATCGACCATGTCGCTATTCTGCCGTAAGAAGGCGCACAGCGCTAAAGATTGAGCGAGACTGGATTGACGATATCGGCCACAAGAAGCAAGACCGTTAACGCCGCTAATATGACAAAGACCACCATCGTGATTGGCGTCAAAACTGTGACATCGATGGCGGCTGGCCGTGCTCGACCACGAATTCGTGCCAAAACCGCACGAATCTCATCGGCGATCGCAACGGCCATATGTCCGCCATCTAGTGGCAATAGTGGCAGTAAATTAAAGAGTCCAACAAAAATATTCAAACTTGCGATAATTAAAATGAAAGTTCCAAACCGCTCCGCGGGAGATAACTTCGTACTACTAACTGCCTGACCTGAAACTCGCGCAACACCAACTATTCCAACTAGACCGTTGGCATCGCGTGTTTGACCGCTAACGGTTTGACCCCATAGCGCAGGGATCTTGGATGGAAGCTTTGCTAATGATTTAACACTCTCAACAAGGAAGCTCTTAGTAATAATTCCGGCATCCTTAACAGATGTCAGCACTGGGCTTCGATGTAGCCCTGTCTTATTAATAATTCCTAAAAGGAATCGCTTTTTACCATCAACTGTTTCTAGGGTTGGCGTCGCTGTGATTACCAAATCTTCGCCAGCTCGCTTAATTCCAAGCGTTAACTCTCTACCTTGCGAATTGCGAATTGCGATGACGTCCTTGCTCCAGTTACTGACTTTTTTGCCGTTAATAGATGTAACTTCATCACCGACCATAATTCCAGAAGTGGCAGCGGCAGATTTTTTCATTACTTCGCCGATTATGGGCAATACCTGTGTAGTTCCAACACCAACAAAGAGGGTAAAGAGAAGTAAGTAGCCAATAACAAAATGGAGTAGTGAGCCAGCACTTAAAACAACTAACTTACGCCCCGATGTTGCTTTATAGAAAGCTCGGCTCTCTTCCCCGGGTGGCATTACATCTCCAGGTGTCATGCCTTCGATTCTGCAGTAACCACCGGCAGGTACAGCTTTAATTCCAAACTCAGTTTCGCCTCGTCGATACGACCAGATACGTGTACCGAAACCTAAGAAAAACTCGGATACCTTCATGCCGTAATGTTTGGCCGTTACATAATGACCGAATTCGTGAATCATTACTGAAATTAGTAGAGCAACAACAAAGGCGAGGATTCCAAGTATCTGCATTATGGGGCCAATCTTAATAGGTGATTGCGAGTTCGCGACTTAGCATCATCCTCGATGGCTCTGACATCTGCTAAATCGCGCAGGGTCAAAGGGGCAGATCCTTCACTCTCTGTTACAACCGACTCTACGACCGAGACAATCGATGAGAATGCAATTTTCCCATCGATAAATGCCTCTACTGCAGTTTCATTGGCAGCGTTAAAAATTGTGGGCATCCCACCACCTAGTTCACCGCAATGTCGCGCAAGTGCAATGGAGGGGAATTTCACTTGATCGATTGGCTCGAAACTCCAGTTATGCGTGGCGCTCCAATTAATTGGCGCCGTCGCCTTAACTAAACGGCCGGGAAAGCTGAGTGCATATGCAATTGCACCCTTCATATTTGGCGGACTTGCTTGTGCAATCGTAGAACCATCTACAAATTCGACCAAGGAGTGCACAACTGATTGGCGATGAATGACCGCCTCTATTTTGTTGTATGGCATACCAAATAAGTGATGCGCCTCAATTATTTCCAGCCCTTTATTTACTAACGTTGCAGAGTTAATCGTTACTACTGCGCCCATACTCCAGGTCGGATGTTTCAAGGCATCTTTGACGCTTACATCAGACAGATCTGCTCGATCAATAAATGGACCACCACTTGCCGTTAAAATTAGCCGTGCAATCTCATCCTTTTTGCCAGCAAGAGAGCATTGCCAAATTGCCGAATGCTCTGAATCAACGGGGAGAATTTGATGAGCTCTCGTCTTTGACATAACCAGATCACCACCGGCAACGAGGGATTCCTTATTTGCAAGAGCCAGCGTATTTCCAGCATCGAGTGCGGCAAGGGTTGGTCCAAGTCCGATCGAACCAGTGATTGCATTTAGAACAACATCACATTCAATTGAAGCAATCTCGGTAGATGCAAATGGGCCATCAATTACTTTCACTCCGGGAAGGGCCTCTCGGATCACATCGGCATTGTTAATTACCCCGACAAAGGCCACATTAAATGCTTTAGCTTGTTCAATAACGAGGGCTGGATTGGTACCGGCAGATGTAATTGCAATGACACGGAAGGAATCTGGATTTGCGGCAATGATTTCAAGTGCTTGTGTGCCAATCGAACCGCTCGAACCAAGAATTACAACTTCGCGCATTTAGCGATCCAGTAGATTTTGTGTTGGTGAATATTTCTCACCCGAACGGCGCTTAGCAATCGCACTTAACGCCTCTAGAACCACTCGGTTGGCCAAAATTGCTGTGATGTCTGCACTATCAAAGGCAGGTGCAACTTCAACGACATCAATTCCAACAACTGGAAGTTCCAGACAGATTCGCCTGACTGATTCCAAAAGTTCGCGGCTCGTCATTCCACCTGGCTCTGGCGTGCCAGTACCTGGTGCCATTCCGGGATCAACAACGTCAATGTCAACGGATAGAAAAACACCATCACACCCATCGGTCAGAGTTGCAAAGCTCTCATCTAAAACCGTATTTAAACCGCGGTGATGAATCTCAGTCATCTCATAGGAGCGCATACCTTGAGCTTGCATCCAATCGAGAGTCTTTGGATCTGGCCAGTAGCCGCGAAGGCCCAGTTGCAAGAAACGATCTCCGCGAACAATTCCATTATCAATCAAGCGACGCATCGGAGTTCCGTGGCCAATTAACGCACCGAATTGATCTTCACCGGTATCGGCATGTGCATCGAAGTGGATCATTGAAATCTTTCCAAGGCCGCGATGTCGTGCAATGCCCGCAACATCGGCAGAGGCAATTGAATGATCTCCCCCAAGGATTACGGGGATTGCGCCAGCGCGTGAAATTTTTTCGGTTGCAACCGCTAATACTTCAAGGGATGCAACTAAATCTCCGCCAGGCATCATTAAATCGCCAGCATCAACGACTTTCATTGCAGTTAGGGCATCAATTCGCAACGCCAAATGGGGACGCGAGCCATCATGAGGAAGATAATCTCCCCCACGAATTGCTTGTGGGCCAAACTTTGCGCCTGACCGGTGAGACGTACCGCTATCAATGGGTGCGCCAACAATGACAACGTCGGCGTCAGCATACGTTGATGGGATATCTAAATCGCAGCGCTCAATTCCAAGGAAAGTAAAATCTGGGCCGTACATATTTCCATGGTTAGTCAT
>JBAXFS010000028.1:0-18444 GCA_037139795.1 Actinomycetes bacterium | reverse complement strand
TATCCATCGGATAATAAAAATACTGGTACTCGATAAGTTGTTGCAATACGCACAGCCTCCATCGCCATTGTGAAGCAATCACTTGGAGTTGATGCAGCGATTACGGCCGCGGGAGATTCTCCGTTTCGCCCAAACATAACTTGTAGTAAATCGGCCTGCTCGGTTTTAGTTGGCAGGCCCGTTGATGGGCCACCACGCTGGACATCGATAATAATTAATGGGAGTTCGAGCATGACACCCAGGCCAATCATCTCGCTCTTTAGCGCAATTCCTGGGCCCGAAGTTGTTGTTACGCCGAGGGCTCCCCCGTAGGAAGCGCCAAGGGCTGAGCCAACTGCAGCGATCTCATCTTCTGCTTGAAAAGTTATCACACCGAACTTCTTATGTTTTGAGAGTTCATGCAAAATATCTGAAGCTGGAGTAATTGGATATGAACCTAAAAATAACTTTAATCCACTTTGTTTTGCTGCAGCAATAAGTCCGTAAGCAAGTGCGATATTTCCGCCAATATTTCTATAAACGCCTGGTGGCATATGAGCTGGGGCGACTTCATAGGAGGTTGCAAAATCCTCACTCGTCTCGCCGTAGTTCCACCCAGTGCGGTAGGCAACTAAATTCGCCTCCAAAATATCGGGTGACTTACCAAATTTAGCTTTTAGAAAGGCCTCCGTTGCCGCCGTTGGACGGTGATACATCCATGAAAGAAGGCCGAGAGCAAACATATTCTTGGCGCGCTCTGCCTCTTTTCGAGAAAGCGGTAGGTGAGCTAGCGCGGCAACGGTCATTGAAGTCAGGGCCACTGGATGGATTTTGTAACTGCTCAACGTTCCATCATCGAGTGGATTAGCTTCATAACCGACCTTAGTTAAATTGCGCGCTGTGAACTCATCTTTATCGACGATGATTGTTGCCCCGCGTGGGATATCTTTAATATTTGCTTTCAAAGCCGCTGGATTCATGGCAACTAAAACATCGGGGGCATCTCCAGCAGTTCGAACATGGTGATCGGCAAAGTGAAGTTGAAAGGATGAGACTCCGGGTAACGTGCCTTGAGGTGCGCGAATCTCTGCGGGAAAGTTTGGCAGTGTAGAAATATCATTTCCTAAACTGGCAGTGTCCATTGTGAAGCGATCGCCGGTCAACTGCATTCCATCTCCACTGTCGCCGGCAAATCTAATAATTACGGATTTAACGGCGAGAGTAGGTTTGCTCATGAGAGTCATCTTGCCACTGAGGGCACGTTACGTCATTAGTTTTGGCCTATCTCTTGGCACACGTTTTGTACGCGCTGAGAGTTAGCCCCGTTAGCCGACCTTACTTTCTCAAAATCTTTCGGACTCGCCCTGAGATTGACTTGCCGAATCGCCTTAACTGACCCCGTGCCGAAATTCGCAAGACCTTGGCTGCAGCCGGCTCATCAGGTGTTACAACGTCACGAAGCGCGGGTGAATTTTGATCGAGTGAATCGGCGATCCTGTCGATATTGGCAACCATGGATAAGCCGCGCACAATCTGTTCTTGGTCGGCATCTTTGGAATCTCCAATTAAGGATTCGGCAAGGGCCGCACTTGCCTCGCGCGCATCGGTCGTTGCACTCTGATGTGAGTCATCGGCGCTAGGTCCAGACTCTTCAAACTTTGATGAGATTGCATAACTTGCAGCCGACAGCGCGACAGCAATTGCTTTTTGTGTTGAGTCAGCGATACCGCCGCTAACGGCTGAGTCAAACAAAGTACGTGCAATCGTTCTGATTTGTACAACCGTATGTTCAAGTGCGATTCCTTGTATATAGACCTCTTCAGCTTCATCGGCTTTAGCCGTTGGAAACCATCGCGCATGTCCGCGCGCTTCAACTGATTGGGCACGAATTGCCGGAATCTCTTCGATTAATAATCGCGCCTTAGCTAGCCAGTTACCTGCATCTTTTTGCGTATATCCACTTGCCACACCCTCAGACATCATCGCCAATAGATCGGCTGCCTTCGTACTGACTGCCGCAATTTGTTCAATCGAGCGACCTACAGGTGTTTTAGCGTGAGAAAAATATGAGAAGAAAATTGCAATTGCCGCACCGATTAAAGTGGAGCCAAGGCGATGGAATGCAGTGCTTTCAGAAAGGCCAGGACCGATAACAATTAAGGCGGTTACGGGGACGTTAACCGATGCAACTTCTCCTAAGTGCAACGCTCGTGCAACTACCGCGCACATTACGATTGTGACGCCTACAGAAATAAAACCAAAGTTAAATACATGTACTGCAGCAAGGGCTACAGATGCCCCGATTGCCGTTCCAACGATTTGGCCAAAGCCCTCACGCAGTGATTTATGCAGAGATATACGGATACTCAACGTACAGACAATGGCTGCGACCACACCGCCTTTTTTAATGAGTAAATCACCCATTTCCCAAGCGGTGGCCCCCGCTAAACCGGCAATGGCAATTTGTCGCACCCAAGCTTGGCGCTCAGTAAAGAGGGCGAGAACCCTTTTTCTTATGCCAATTTTCTCGCCCATGATGGCTTCAAGTCTACCGATTTCGCTGCACTGGTTATCATTTGAGCATGAAGAAAACCCTTGCAATTATTCTCTGCGCTCTAGTTCTTGCACCAAGTACGGCCTTTGCAATGGGTTCGGGTGATAAATTCTCAGATGCTCAAACGGGGTTGACCTATACCGTCTATAAGCCCGCAAATACTCTTGGCTTAGGTGTTTCCGACTTTCAATTGATTCCATGCCAGCCTGGCAAAGAACCATGGGTGTATGCAAAGTATGGTGGAACTAAACGATACTTCGAAGTCATGGAAACTATGGCTGGCGTTAAGTGTTCCAATCCCGGCTTATCTAAGCAGCTGAAGAACGTCGTTATTAATGGAGTCACCGCAAAGCTTTATGTGTACTGCGATCCAACTAAACCAGCGGCGGCAAGGAAATGCTCTACTTCCGACATTGCTCGTGTAGGTGGATATTTAATCTTTACTAATAAGGCGGGTAAGAATTTAAAAGCTACTGAAATCCAAGTACAAGCTATTGGTGGTGTCACATACGCACAACTCTTACTCGTTGCTAAGTCTTTAAAGACCGTTACGGCAAGTGGCAAACCTACGCAGATGCTTCCTCCCGTCATGATTGACCCATCAACAACTCCCCAAGTGTCGGTGAAGTTAGGTAACAGCGTTGTCTTTACAGTGACAGATCCAGAGAATTGGAGCGCGATAGTTACAGATGCCACTATCGCTACTTTCATTGCTGGAGGCAATCAAGGAACTTATACAACTAATCCAGCGTTGAAAACACTCGCGCTAGGAACAACCACTGTGCATGTCACTCACGGCACTGAAGTTTTCGATATTGAACTCACCGTTACTTCTTAGGGTGCGCCAATAACCAATCCATTACTTTAAGCGCAAAGTTCGAATCTAGAATCGGGCCATGAGGACCATCTTTAATGCTCCAGAGTTCAACGCCTGCACCAGGGCAGGAATACACCGTGGGGGTAGTTTCTAAGCCTTGGATGCTCGTGACTAAATCAAAGGCCGGACCAATTTTTGGCGTTAGCGAACATTTATCTATTGCCGCCCACCGCTTGGCACTCTCCTGCGCGCCTGTATAGGCGTCACCAAAAATGGACCCTCCCGAGTAGTTGATAGTTTCATCGGCAGTTCCATGAATGTGTAAAACACTTACGGGTGTTCTGGCTCCACATGAAGCTGGATCACTATCCATCGCACCGGCAAGTCCGGCAATTGCAGCTACGGTCTGTGGGTTCGAGCACGCAAATTTATAGGTCATGAAGTGACCGTTGGAGTGGCCGAAAACATATATGCGTCGTGGATCTACCGATGCTTTGCTAGAAATTTCGTCGATTAATGATTGAATAAATGCGACATCATCGACGGGATTGCTATTGAAATTACAACACGCGTTAGATGCATTCCAAAATTCAAACCCTTGTGAATCCTTAAGTCCATCGGGCGCGGCATAGATAACTCCTCGCTTCTGCGCTGCAATATCCATCTTCGCAAATTTCTCATGAGTAAGGCTGTTACTAATATAGCCATGTAAATCAATTAATAACGGCGCTGCCACCCCTTTTGAATATCCTGCTGGCAAAGTTACAAAAGTAGCTCTATCACCGCCGACAATAAATGTCGAGGCTTGTGTCGATTCAATCGATGTTAAATCTTGAGTTACTGGGCTATTAATAAAAATAAGCGCTGCGCAAATCAATAGCACGAGGGCGATAACTGAGGAAGCTTTCTTACCTAGTCGTTGTGGCAGGCCTCCAATTTCGCTCTCTCTGTCCTGAGTTAAATCTTTGATGACATTCGCGAAGTGAAAAGCAACGCCTAGAATCGCACCGACGGCCAATACCCAGACTGGAGGGGTGCGATCAGTGGCATAGAAAATAGATGCCGGTAGCGCCGCACATGCCACGGCATATGGCAGTGGTGAAAGGGGTGAGAATTTAAAGTAGAAGTTGTATGCAATTCCGCAACCAACGCCTAGCAAATACACGTTTCCGCCCTTAAGGCCTAGAGGCCCAATTAAGTTGGAAATAACGGCAATCGGCAAGAGAATAAGCGTTGCTCTACGTAGTTGCTGTACTGAAAGCGTGCCAGCAACAAGGGGCTTGTTAGTTCGATTATGTTTTAGATCATCGTTGTAATCATAAATATCGTTGCTCCAACCAATTATTAACTGACCAAGAAATACTGTGAACGCAATAACGTAAGCCGGGCCCTCCCACAACAACCGCGTAGCAAGAAGAAAAGAAATCAGTGTTATTAAGAGGGTTGGGCCAAAGTGTGAGGCTTTTGCAAAAGCTCGCAGTTTAATTAATGGCAAGAAGTTTCAACCGCCTCAGAGGGTGCAACATCCATGCCGGGACTGCGCCTAAAAAAGCCGGAAGGTTTTAAATGAAAACCTGTGCGCTCAACGGGCATTACGGGCCAGTCCTCTGTCCGCGGAATGTGATTAGTTCCAAATACATACCAAAGAACGACATCGGTGTTTTCCGTTGAGCGGTCGGCCTGGGTCCATTGCGGCAAGCCCGCGCCACCTGGGTGTTGGAATGGATAATCCCCTGCTGGATAGCGTTCGTCATTTTCATTGGGAGTAACCCATAAATGTTTGTACATAAAGCCCGCACGCTTGCCCAGAACTGATTCTTCATGTGCCAAAGGATAGGTTGTGCTCCCCGGAATCAATTTATAGCCAACGCTTTGTCCCACGTGGTTCTTCTTGTTTGGATTAACAATTTTCCAAAAACGACTCTTCATCGGATCAATCAAGCGTTGAGCTTTCTTTTCACTGGCCAAAATCGTCTCACGGGTTTCATATGCACCGCCATAAGGGTTTTTCTCCCCAATTGGATGCGCAAAAGATTCAATTTCGACAACGCTGTTTTGCGTTCCATCAATATCTAAATCCATTCGTGCACATAAAATATGTTGATGGTAAGGGGCCCATAGTCCCGGCTCAAGTTCGGTAGCCGAAGGGTGAGGCTTGCCTGGCGTATCGGCCAGTGTCAAAACAATTCCGGTTAATTTCGCTTCAAATTCAATTGAACCATCTTGGTAGAAGTACCAGAAATAACCATACTCATAGTTGTTCACGGTCACTATCGAGGATGCAACAAAGCGCCGCCCTCGACGGACTTCGGTGTGACCATCAACATCAATATGCTTCCACAAGATTCCAAAGTCTTCTTCATGCATGCAAATTGCGTTCTTAATTATGCGCACCTGGCCATCGCCTTCGGTGACACTTGCATCTAAATAAACAATTTCGCCTAAACAATCACAACCCAGAGTTAAGGAGTTAGTGAAGTTCCCTAAGCCAAATTCGCCTGTGTCAAAAGCGTTCTTTCGGTAGGCACCTTGGGCAGAATCTCCGTAAGGAATAACCAGCTCTGCAATGGATAAGCGGTGGGCAATTGTGCGCTCTTTGCCCTCATCGTTAAAGCGCACATCATGAATAACTAAACCTTCGCGCTGATCAAAGCCAATTCTAAAATTCCATCGCTCCCAAGAAATCTTCCAACCTTCAACATCAAAAGATGCTCCGTCGGGTTGATGAATCATTAACTCTTTGAGTTTTACGTTAGCACCGGTCTGACTTTCGCGATAAGGCCCAGGTGTCTGTGGAATTGGAACTTCGTTGTTGTCTTCGAGCCCAACAACCTCTTCTGCATCAATATCAACGATGGCATGAAGGCCATGAATTGGGTGGGCATAAAAGTTTGCATCCGGTGTTGGCTGGTGCCACATGGGAGTCCAAATTAATCGCCGTCCATCATCTAAATGCTTAGGAATCTGCGCACCTATTGGCCACGTCTCCATATGCACAGTAGTAATGTCACTGATTCCACGTTTGGCCAGCGCATCAATAACAGATTTGTCGTTCTTAACAACTTCCAGCGCAATCACCGATTCAATTACACTAACGGGTGATTTTGCACCAGGGATCTCTTTATACTCTTTTACAACTCCATCGGTAGTAATGAGACCTTCGGTAACAACGGCACGCTTGCGATCCCAGATTGTTACACGCGCTGTGCGTTCGAGCTCGTGGCCGGAAGCTAACTGCGCCTTAGTAGGTTCGTGCAACTGCAGCATCGCAAAAAGATGATGTGTTTGAAGGCTCCACGCACTTGTGGCATGTTTTACAATCGCCTCTTGTTCAACCGCAGAAAGTGGATCAAGTGGATGCTTCGATGAATTCACGCATCACCCTTCGGAATCGTCTTGAGATGGCAGGTAGTGCTTAGCGGCGCCATCGCGAGCGAAGGCGAGCAAAGTTAAGCCGAACTCTGCAGCTAAATCAACTGCAAGCGAGGTTGGTGCGCTCACGGCAACGATAGCTGAAATACCAGCGCAGATAGATTTTTGCACTAATTCATAGCCGATGCGCCCTGAAACAACCAGGGTCCAATCACTCAGCGGGATTGCGCCGGCCATTAATGCCGCCCCGATTACTTTATCAACGGCGTTGTGCCGGCCCACATCTTCGCGTACCCATTGCGGCTCCCCCGCTGGATTAACTAAGAGCGCGGCATGCAGGCCTCCCGTTTTTTCAAAGATACGTTGACGTCCATCTAAAAGAGAAACCATATGTGCGAGTTGTTGAAGGGAGTGAGTTGTTGGCGCTACTTTTCTAACACCGCGTTTATGTAGATCACTTATATTTGTAGATCCACATACTCCGCAGGCTGATGTGATAGTAAATCGGCGCTCTAATATCCGTACCGACTCCGAAGAACTCTCGGTAACTTCAGCAATGACAACATTTGCACGTTGGCGAGGGGAAAGCGTTTTATCACCACAGACTTTGACGCTAATTAACTCATCGGCACTCTGTAAGAAACCTTCGCCCCAGAGAAAACCTGCAGCCAATTCTAAATCCGCCCCAGGAGTGCGCATTGTGATTCCTAGCTGCTCTTCGGCATCACCGCGCTTAATTCGAATCTCAAGGGGCTCTTCAACTACAACTGAGTCTGATGTTGGGCTATCTGAATCGGTTTTTTGTACCTTTACTTTGGCAATCGCCGATGGGGCAATCTCATCACTTAGCATGGCGATAGAACTCTAAGTTCTCGGGTGGCAAAGGAGTCTTTCCTAAGATTAAATCCGCCGCTTTTTCGGCAACCATCATGACGGGTGCATAGATATTGCCATTCGTGACGTATGGAAATACCGATGCATCACAGACGCGCAAACCTTCGACGCCATGAACTTTCATCGTCGTAGGGTCTACTACTGACATTGCATCAGTACCCATTTTGGCGGTGCATGAAGGGTGTAATGCGGTCTCGGCATCTTTGCGAACCCAGTCCAAGATTTCGGTATCGGTTGATACGGAAGGGCCAGGTGATGATTCACCAGCGTTGTAGTCACTCATTGCTGGCTGAGTCAAGATTGTGCGAGCTACCTTTACTGCCTCAATCCATTCGCGGCGATCTTGATCGGTCGATAGATAATTGAACTGCATCGCAGGTTTTTCAAGTGGATTGGTACTTTTAATCTTTAACCAACCCCGAGAATCTGAGTACATCGGGCCAACATGCACTTGATAGCCGTGGCCGCGAGTATCACCCGTACCGTCATAGCGAATGGCGAGAGGCAGGAAGTGGAACATCAAGTTGGGATAGGAAACATCTTTGTTGCTTCGCGTAAAACCACCGGCTTCAAATTGATTGGTCGCCCCGGGTCCTTTGCGAAAGAACAACCAAGCTGCGCCAATAAATGGTCGACGCCAGAGCTGTGTTATCGGTTGTTGGGTAACTGGCAACTTACATTTATATTGAACGTAGACTTCAAGGTGATCTTGTAAGTTAGCACCAACGCCAGGCAGGTTGTGCACCATCTTTATGCCAAGGGGTGCTAAATCTTTCTCATTTCCGATTCCAGATAACTGCAAAATCTGTGGAGTATTAATCGCCCCCCCACACAAAACAACTTCACGTGAAGTAAAGTGGTGTTTCTTTCCCTTGATTATTACTTCGACACCAGTGGCAGTTGTGCCACTAAATAAAACCTTAGTCACCTGTGCGCGAGTTTTAATAGTTAAATTGGGCCGCTTCATAATTGGATATAAATATGCGCGCGCAGCACTTAAGCGGCGACCACGGAAAACATTTCGATCAAAGGCGGCAAAGCCCTCTTGGCGATAGCCGTTAACGTCATCGGTCCGTGGATAACCCGCCTGCTCAGTTGCTTTAAAGAAAGCGGCAAAGAGTGGGCCTTTAACTGGACCGCGCTCTAATTTCAATGGGCCGCTGTTTCCACGAAAGATATTGCTCTGGTCGGCTAAGCAGTTCTCCATTTTTTTAAAGTATGGAAGGCAGTGTGCATAATCCCAACTGCTCATACCCGCATCTTTGGACCAGCGTTCATAATCCATGGGATTGCCGCGCTGCCAAATCTGGCCATTGATTGAGGATGAGCCACCTAAAACTTTGCCACGCGCATGGTAGATACGGCGATTGTTCATGTATGGCTCGGGCTCGGACTCATACATCCAGTCGTAGTGCTTATTGCCAATTGGAAAAGCTAAAGCTGCAGGCATATGAATGAAGACGTCCCATTTATAATCGCGTCGCCCGGCCTCTAAAACGAGAACTTTGTGAGTGGGATCCTCGCTTAACCGATTAGCAAGTGCGCTACCTGCAGAGCCGCCGCCAACAATGATGTAGTCATACTCTGCGCTCATGCCGCTTACTCTACTAATAAAACAACGCCCTTACTTAGCGATTTACTCACTAAGTAAGGGCGTTGCCCGTATAACTAATTGATTACTTACCTAGCCAGACCTTAACCTTGTCTGGATTAGCATCGATCCACTTCTGAGCAGCAACTGCAGCTGTTGAGCCGGCTTCAATATCGGCAGCAACTGAGTTTTGATCAGCATTTGTCCAGCTAAAGTTCTTGACCAAAGTAGTAAATGAATCATTTGCAGCATTTAGCTTCTTGGAAATTAACTTTACAAGTGGAGTTGATGGGTAATCAGTTAGGCCACTAGCAGCCTTTGCATCTGTCCAGTCATTAGCAGGGAATTTAACATGCCCTGTTTCAAGATTTGGCATCTTTGCAAACAGTGTCCATGGTTGCCATGCATAACCGATAAATGGAGTCTTGTTAGCTTCGGCTTTAGTGAAGCCATCGACTAGCGCAGCCTCAGAGCCTGAGAAGATAACTTTAAAGTTGAGCTTGTTAGCTGCAACCATCTTCTCGCCAATTGTTGTGTAGCCTGGAGGGCCTTCATACCAGGCGCCTTTGCCACCTGAATCTGCAGTCTTAAATAGAGACGCATACTTATTAAGATTCTTAGAATCAGTAATATCTGGATACTTAGCAACCATCCAAGGTGCTACGTACATGCCAATAAGGCCAACGTTTCCGTTAAGTCCGGCATCGACAACTGAACCACGATCGGTCCATGCCTTCCAACGTCCGCCGCCCCAATCTTCGATGATAACGTCGATTGTTCCAGCTTCCATTGCATCATATGTTGTTGGACCCTCATCCAGAGTTGTCTGAGTGATTGTGCAACCTAATTCTTTCTTAGCAATTTCAGCAACTACTTGTGCTGATGCCGTGTATCCACCCCATGCGTGCATGGCAATTGCGTATGAACCGCAATTTGTTTTGGTTGCATCTGCAGAATTATTAACGCTCTTCGCGCAACCTGAAAGAATCAGTGCTGCGGCAATGACCACGGTAACAACTGCTGAACGGCGACCTAATAGTGCCTTCATTAACCCTCCTAATGAGTTTTAGTTTTGCCTTAGCCTAGAGTGGCAATAGACCTAGCACCAGTACCTTTAGGGGTTAATTTGAGCAGTATTTATGATGAGCGGCGGGCACCGGCCTGCATAATTCGATCGAAAATCACGCCTAACAACAAAATAGCAGCGCCTGCAATTAAACCCTTTCCTTGCAGTTCCGGCTTTGAGTTTCCGACAATAACTAGGTAGCCAAGACCACCTGCGCCAACAAAACCGCCGATTACAACGACAGCTAAAACATAAATAAGTCCTTGATTGGTTGCTAAAAGAATTGTTTTCTTAGCCGCTGGAAGTTGGACCTTTGTAATTATCTGTCTAGTGGTTGATCCCGCAGCCGTTGCAGCTTCAACTAATGTTGCAGGAACTGATCGGATACCTTCGCAAACTAGCTTTACAACCACTGGAGTTGCATACACAATTCCAGTTGCGATGGCGGTAAAACGTGTTGGGCCAAATAGGCCGAGCATAGGAACTAAGTAGACAAATGCCGGAAGCGTCTGGCCCGCATCTAAAAAGGGTCTCATTACTCTTTCAGCTCGGTCGTTACGACCAGTCCAAATTCCAAGTGCCATACCTAGAATCATTGTAAGTAACGTACCTACGATAGTTTGAGTCAAAGTCAACATCGCTTCGAACCACAATCCTGAAACAACAATGGCCATTGCAAGGACAAAACAAAGAATAGCTGTGCGCCCTCCCCCGATAATAAGGGCAAGCCAGACGATCATTGCAACAGTTACGTACCAAGGTGATTGTGAAAGAAGTGATTCCAAAGGATTGAGAATTGCATACGAGATAAAATCTTTAAAGCCAATCGTAAAGATCTCTAGGTTGCTTAAAACCCAAGCTGTGGCATCGTTAGTAAAGCGCTCAACTTGTGGCGCGATAGTGATCTCTTTCGGCCAAACTGCCGCCCATAAAACCGTTCGTGATACAAAGATACTTACTACCGCCAGAATTGCCGTTGAAATAAGCGTAATACGCTTTCGCTTAATGTCTTTAGCCGTTGGTGGAATAAAGGAGTCTTGGCGCTTGGCTGCAGCACTCGTACTGCGATCCATCAAAATTGCTAAGAAGACTACGGCAAAGCCGGCTACAAAACCCTGTCCTACATTTCGGATTATGAGCGCTGACAGCACCGGCTTGCCAAGGCCAGGGGCACCAATAAGTGCGGCTACTACGACGAAGGACACTGCCGCCATAACCGTTTGATTTATTCCAAGAACTATCATCTGCTTTGCCATAGGCATCTGGACTTTGGTTAAAGTCTGCTTCTGGGTAGAGCCCATTGAAACTGATGCCTCGACAGGTGATTGATTAAGATTTCGAATTGCGTGAGAAGTAATACGAATACAGATAGGTATCGCATAAATCATTGTCGCTATAGTCGCCGATGCTGCGCCAATCATAAAGACGAGGGCGATGGGTGCCATGTAAACAAGCGTCGGTAAGATTTGCGCTAAATCTAGAAATGGTGTCATTATCTTTAATACACGATCTGAAAGTCCGGCCCAAATGCCGAGCGGCAAACCAAATGCCAAAGATAATAAAACTGCCGCGAGCGTCATTGCGATTGAATCCATTGTGAACTGCCACATTCCAAGTGCACCGCAACCGAGTAAAAGTGAGATTGCCAGCAAAGCAGTCTTCCACTGGCTTGTTGCGAAAACTACAAATCCAACTAGAGCAACGACACCCAGCCAACCGATAATAGGAATAATCGAGTTTTGCGCAGGAACGGCAATTAAATTTCTTATCCCTTGGACAAAACCATCAATGGTTCCACGAATGGGATTGAAGAAATAAACAAAAATCGTGCTGTGAGTTCGATTTCCACGCAAGGACATTGCGCGATCACCAATGAATGACGTGAAGGAAGTATTTTCATACGTTGCAATTTGCAGCGTATTTACCCCATTGAAAATACGGGCAAGAACAATCCACACCGCTACAGAGCCTAGAAGGAGATAGGACTTACGGACATGCATCAAGCGACCCCTGAAATGATGCGTAATACATCATTGCTTGAAACAACTCCTAAAGCTTTACCTTTATCGCTGACCCGAATCGGGCGGTTATCTGCGATGATCAAGCTGCACGCATCGCGAATTATCATGTCGGCTGAGAGCTCTGGACCATCCGTTGCTTCGCCAGCTTTCGGTGGCCGCGCTAAATAGCGGAGGGTGAGAACGTGGGATTTAGCAATGTCGCGAACAAAGTTAGCGACATATTCATCGGCGGGGTTAGCAACTAGATCCTCGGGTGTTCCGATCTGCACAATTGCGCCATCTCGCATAATTGCAATTCGATCGCCAACTTTAACGGCCTCAGATAAATCGTGCGTAATGAAGACCATGGTCTTGCCCAGCTCGCGGTGCAAACGAATTACTTCCTGTTGCATATCGCGTCGGATAAGCGGATCAAGGGC
The DNA here is from genome assembly GCA_037139795.1 of Actinomycetes bacterium. Lineage (GTDB taxonomy): Bacteria > Actinomycetota > Actinomycetes > Nanopelagicales > Nanopelagicaceae > Planktophila. The sequence continues at coordinate 5,731 of JBAXFS010000028.1, read as the reverse complement.
GGAAAAAGGTTCATCGAGAAATAGAACTTGAGGATCTACGGCGAGAGCGCGCGCTAAGCCCACACGCTGTTGCATTCCTCCAGATAGCTGTTCTGGATAGGCGTTGGAATAACCTTGAAGTCCAACTAGTTCGATGACTTCATTAGCGCGTGCGTGACGTTCTGCTTTCTTAATTCCATTTATTTCAAGTGAGTATGCAATGTTGTCGATGACTTTGCGATGTGGAAGTAAACCAAAGTGTTGAAAGACCATTGAAAAACGGGTTTTGCGCAGTTCGCGCAGGCGCGCGTTATCCACTTTCAAAATATCTTCACCTTCAAAAGTCAGAGAGCCAGCAGTTGGTTCAATCAAGCGCGTCATACAACGAACTAAAGTTGATTTTCCAGAGCCCGAAAGACCCATGACCACGAAGACTTCGCCTGGAGCGACATCAAATGAAATATCGCGCACTGCAACAGTGTTTCCAGTTTGTGCCCGTAGTTCTGAGCGAGATAAATCTGCAAGCGGGCTGCCAATCACTTTTTCGGGATTAGTACCAAAGACTTTCCAAAGGTTTTGAACTGAGATCATTGGCTCTTCAATACTCACCTAGTAGCCCCTTCGCTCATTAATCCGAGAACCACCCAGATCGACTAGGTGCATTGTTGGTCCAAATGTGTTTGATTTCAAGGTACTCACCCAAGCCATGCTCGCCTAATTCTCGGCCAATCCCTGATTGCTTGTATCCACCCCACTCTGCCGCTGGGCGATAAGGGCCAAAGTCATTGACCCAGATTGTGCCGTGGCGAAGGGCGCTGGCAACTCGGGCAGCTTTGGCCGCATCACCGCTCCACACCCCGCCGGATAAACCAAAGACCGTGTCATTTCCAATGGCGATGGCCTCTGCCTCGGTATCGAAAACTTCAATGGTTACTACAGGACCAAAAGATTCATCTTGAACGCAGGTCATATTAGTTGTGCAGTTATCTAGAACAGTCGGTAAGAAATACCAACCATCCTCTAGCCCAGGTGCGAGGCTGCGTGTGCCACCGACCAATAGCGTGGCACCTTCGGCAACGCCTTTTTCAACGTAGGTAGTGACGCTTTTTAGATGGGACTGGCTGATAAGTGGGCCAGTTTCGGCGCTTAGATCATCGGGGCCACCGAGGCGAATCTGACCTGCGCGCCGGACAATTTCTTTAACTACGCGATCATGAATTGAGCGCTCAAGAATCAAACGTGTACCTGCCGAACATACTTGGCCCGAGTGCAAGAAGGCCGCAGTGACTGCGTTATCAATCGCGGAATCTAGATCGGCATCGGCAAAGATAATGTGTGGATTCTTGCCGCCAAGTTCAAGGGCTAACTTTTTAATTGTTGTGGCTGCGGCCTTCATAATCGTCTGACCCGTATTTAACCCACCAGTAAATGAAACTAAATCAACTCGGGCATCATTGATCAATGGTGTGCCGACAACTGAACCTGGACCCAGAATTAAATTAGCGACACCTTTTGGCGTTCCAGCCTCATCGATAATATGCATAAGGGCGATTGCACTCTGCGGAGTAAGTTCACTTGGCTTGACGATAAAAGAACAACCAGCAACTAGCGCAGGTGCAACTTTCCATGCAATTTGCAGTAGTGGGTAGTTCCAAGGGCCGATGAGGGATGCAACGCCTAAAGGTTCGCGAACAATTCGACTTGTGACGTGGTCTATTCCTACATCAACACTTCGTGCATGTTCTTTGGCACCAAGAGCTGCGAAATGTCTGAACGTTGAAATTACATCGGCGATATCGTATTGAGCTTCGATAAAACGCTTACCCGTGTCATCACTTTCTTTTCGGGCAACAAGGTCGGCATCACGCTCAAGTAAATCGGCGATCTTTGAAACCAATGCACTGCGCTCTTGGAAACTCCATGAGGTGAAGATGCCAGAATCAAAGCTGGCTCGTGCAGCTGCAATTGCCTCCAGCACATCGGCTTGACTCGCTTGAGAGACCGTGGCTACTACACCTTGATTATGCGGACTATGAACATCATGGGCACCGCCATCGGAGGCGGATTTCCAGGTGCCATTAATGAAAAGCGTTGCGGCCATAGTGGATTTAATCTAGTTGGCTTTTACGCATTGCCACAAACTCATCGAGCTCTTTAAGCATCGATGCGTCGATATCTGGGGCTACGTAATCCTCTAACTTCTTCTTGTAGATTTCCGACGCACGGGCCTTCGTATCTTTGGCTCCCAATCGGGTCCAGCGTTCGAAGTTATCGCTATTAGTTAGAAATGGTCGATAGAAACAGTCGCGGAATCGCTCCATCGTGTGGGCTGCGCCTAGGAAGTGACCACCATGGCCAACTTCAAGGTGGGCATCAAAGGCTAGAGATTCAATATTGAACTCCAAAGGCGTGAACTCAGTCATGAGAGATTGAAGGATTTCTATGTCAAGAACGAATTTTTCATAACATGAGACGAGCCCGCCCTCGAGCCAGCCGGCAGTATGCATAACCCAGTTAGTGCCTGAGAGGAAAGTTGGCATCATCGTCATCATGGATTGATATGCAGATTGCGCATCAACTGTCTGCGAAGAGTTCAACCCGCCGCCGCCACGAAATGGCAAGTTAAAGCTGCGTGCGATCTGACCAGTGCACAGCAAGCCAATGCCTGATTCAGGTGTACCAAACTGCGGAGAGCCTGATTGCATATCGATATTTGAAAGGAAAGAACCAAAGACAATTGGACATCCTGGATTAAGTGTTTGCGCAAGTGCGATTCCCGATAGAGCTTCAGCGATTTGTTGCGCTAACGTCGCTGGAATTGTTACTGGGCTCATCGCACCCATAAGTAAGAACGGTGTAACGACAACTGGCTGACCAGCTAAAACATATTCGCGTAGCGAGTCAAGCATGCGATCATCCCAACGCAATGGGGAGTTGCAGTTAATCAGTGAGATCAGTGCTGGTGTCTCAAGGAGCGCGGCGCGACCACCGTGAATAATTTCGGCCATCCGGATCACGTCTTTTGCATTTTCTGCCGTTACAACGTTACCCATGATGAATTTATCGGTGAGTGTTGTTGCCGCGTACGCCATATCTAAGTGGCGTGAGTCAAGAGAGAGGTCATTAGGTTCGCAGACAACACCGCCGACGCTATCAAGGGCATCGAAAGATTGAGCTAACTTACAAAAGTTCTCATAGTCATTAAAAGTTGCATCGCGACGAACATCACCTTCGCGCACAAATGGTGGGCCATACACACCACCGAAGACCATGGAGTTGCCACCGATATGAACATTGTTCTTAGGATTGCGAGCGCGAAGATTAAATTCACTTGGTGCTAATGCAACCTGCTTGAGAATCCAGTCTGGATCAAACTTAACGTTATCGCCCTCGACCGTTTGGCCCGCATCGCGCAACACATCTAGTGCCCATGGAGACATAAACTCGATGCCGATTTCAGAGACGATGCGACGCCATCCCAGCGTCAACGTTGCCATAGATTCCTGGCTTAAAATCTCATATCGAGGCATTCGATTTTCAAACATGTAGTGCTCCTTCTGTGCCTATTGACCAATGGACACGAACGAGAATACCCTTAGATAGTGGAACAGTGGTTCCATATTATGGAACACTATCTCCGGGCGAGGAGGATGCAATGAGCGAAGTAATTACTGGAACGCAGGCGATCGATCGCGCAAGTGCACTCCTTATTCATATCCTGGAATCATCAACTCCCCCACTCTTATCCGAACTCTCACGTGCGCATGAGATTCCAAAGAGCACAACATCGCGGATGTTAAGCGCCTTAGAGCGTCAAGGTTTAGTTCGTCGCGAACGAAACGGTGCTTTCATCGCTGGGGATGTCCTCACTCAATTTGCGCGGGCTCATAACCACGACTCAGTCTTAATCGCGCGGATGCATTCGGTCCTTGAGAAAATAGCTTTGAGCACAGGCGAAACTGCCAACTTGGCCGTTGAAAGTAATGGTCAGATGCAGTTAATCGATCAAGTGGACGGCCACTATTTACTTGGTGCAACGAATTGGGTCGGCAAGCGCATTCCTCTTCACGCCTCAGCCCTTGGTAAAGTTCTCCTAGCGTATGGGGCTGCAACGATTCCACTTGGAAGACTTGAAAAACTAACCGCTAAGACCATCACATCTAGAACTCGACTTTTAACCGAGCTGGAAAATGTTCGAAGAAAAGGCTTTGCAATTATTATCGATGAACTTGAAGAGGGCTTAGTCGCAGTGGCCGCCCCAATTCGCGAAGGCGATGGCCGAGTTGTCGGTGCAATTTCAATTTCGGGTCCATCGCCCCGCTTAACGCAGCGAGATTTAGAAAAAATCGGTGAAGTTATTATTCAAGAGATCCACTCACTACAAAGCAACCACGACGGAAAGATAGGTGCAGCATGACTCATGACGACATCATCAAGGCTCTCTTTGACGAGACTCTAGTTGGAAATGCTCCTGCAGTTTTAGAGCTAACTAATCAGGGAATAGCCGACGGTATGACCCCAAGCCAAATCCTCTTTGATGCGCTCATTCCTGCGCTAGAAGAAGTTGGCGCGCGTTTTGAGCGTGGAGATTTCTTCGTTCCAGAGATGCTCGTCTCAGGTAAAGCGATGTCTGGTGCTTTAACTGTCTTGCGCCCTCTCCTTGCCGAAACTGGTGCTGAGACCGTTGGAACATATTTAATGGGAACCGTTAAGGGCGATGTTCACGATATCGGCAAAAACCTTGTCAACATCATGCTCGAAGGTGCTGGATTTAACGTGATTGATTTAGGCGTACAAGTTGCACCAGAGAAGTTCATTGCTGGAATTCTTGAGCACAAGCCAGATATCGTCGGAATGTCAGCGTTTTTAACTACAACGATGCCGATGTTTAAAGTCAATATCCATGAGATTACTAAGGCTGGTCTGCGCGATCAAGTCATCATTATGGTTGGCGGAGCCCCTGTAACTCAGGAATATGCCGACGTTGTTGGCGCCGATGGTTTTGCTGCCGATGCCTCAACTGCCGTGCGCATCGCTAAAGACTTAATCGCTAAGAAGCGCGCATCGGTTACTGCTTAAAGCGTTGCTATGTTAAAAAAACTTCTCCCGTTTATTGAACATGTGATTAAAGAGCCCGTGTGGGACTGTCGCATGTGTGGTCAATGTGTACTGCACTCAACGGGAATGACATGTCCTATGACATGTCCGAAAACTTTGCGCAATGGTCCATGTGGTGGAGTACGAGAGAATGGTAATTGTGAAGTTAAACCCGAAATGCAGTGCATCTGGGTAAAAGCATACGATCGCACAATCTCACTTCCACTTCCTAAAGTATGGAAAGAGCATTACAACGAACTGCGTCCACCCGTTGATATGCGCCTCCAAGGCACGTCGTCATGGGCTAACTTGGTAACTAAGCGAGATCAGCAAACTCCAGCTGGTTGGTCGGTTGAAGCAGTGGATCACTAATGTCGGTGCTTCGCGAAAAATTAGAAAATACTAACGATTTAGTTTTTACCGCCGAGTTTCCATCCGTTGATGGTGGCGGAATGGCAAGTGTTGTACAACATGCCGCGCGGCTTTCTCCCTGGTTTGATGCCGTCAATGCAACTGATAATCCAGCAGCACACGCGCATACCTCTAATACGACAACGGCAATTGCAATGGCGATGCATGGCCTTGAGCCGATTATGCAGATTGTTTGTCGCGATAAGAATCGCCTCGCAATTCAATCCGACATGGCAGGGGCTGC
>JBAXFS010000027.1:0-18757 GCA_037139795.1 Actinomycetes bacterium | reverse complement strand
TTAGCTAAGAAGCACAAGGTCATCGGAGATATCCGTGGCGCAGGTGTTTTCTGGGGTGTCGACTTGGTCAGTGATCGCGCCACCCACGAACCGCTTGCTCCGTATGGATCATCGAGCCCAGCTATGAATGAATTAGTTGCGGCCTGTAAAAAGCTTGGCTTAATGCCATTTAATAACTTCAATCGCCTTCACCTATGCCCACCATGCAATATCTCAGTCGAAGATGCAAAACTCGGTCTTGAGATTATTGATAAGGCTTTAGGTGAAATCGGAAAGTACTACACCGGCGCTTAAAGTTAAACGTTGAACCTAAATTCAACGACATCGCCATCATGCATGACGTAGTCCTTACCTTCCATACGAACTTTGCCCTTTGCTTTTGCCTCGGCCATTGAACCGGCCGCGATTAAATCATCGAAGGATACGATTTCGGCTTTAATAAAACCCTTTTGGAAATCGGTATGGATAACACCGGCGGCCATTGGCGCAGTGTCGCCTTTATGAATCGTCCATGCGCGAACCTCTTTAGGTCCGGCAGTTAAATAAGTTTGTAGTCCCAATGTGCGGAAACCAACATGGGCCAGCGTTGCAAGACCTGGCTCTTCCAAACCAATTGATTGCAAAAGCTCGAGGGCATCTTCATCGCTGAGTTCGGCTAACTCTGCCTCGGTCTTTGCATCAAGGAAGATCGCCTCTGCTGGTGCAACAAGGGCGGCCAACTTAGTGCGAAGTTCGGCATCATTTAATTCGGCGGCATCCACATTAAAGACATAGAGAAATGGTTTAGCGGTTAACAAGTGAAGCTCACCTATAAGTGAGAGATCGACTTTGCTGCTAGATAGCGGCTTACCTGAGTTAAGAACGGCCTCGGCCTCTTTAACGGCATCGACAATATGTTGGCGCTCTTTATTAACGCGCGCCTCTTTCTCCAACCTGGGTAAAGCTTTTTCAATCGTCTGTAAATCGGCGAGCGCTAATTCAGTGTTAATAATCTCCATGTCACTTGCTGGATCTACGCGCCCTTCGACGTGAATAACATCGCCATCGTTAAAGACGCGGATAACTTGGCAGATCGCATCGGTTTCGCGGATATTGGCCAAGAACTTATTGCCAAGGCCCGCACCCTCTGATGCGCCTTTAACAATTCCGGCGATATCGACGAATGAGACAACGGCTGGCAAGAGCGTTTGTGAGCCGACGATGCCGGCAAGGGCGGCTAAGCGCGTATCCGGAACTCCCACCACACCGACATTGGGTTCAATGGTGGCGAAAGGGTAGTTAGCGGCAAGGACGTTGTTTTTAGTCAGGGCGTTAAACAGGGTGGATTTACCCACGTTTGGCATGCCGACAATTCCGATTGAGAGACTCATAAGGGGTAGAGCCTACGCGGGATTGTCAGTAGTCACTGCCACGATAGCCCCATGCCCACATACGTAGTGACTCTTATCATCGGCCTTCTCGCAGGGGGCGCGATTGGATACCTCTTTCGTGCCAATAAATCCGGTGATGCAGTGGCCGATCGCGCACTGCTCGATGATTATAAAAGCCAGTTAGCGGCCGAACGCGGCAAGACTGAGTCGGCGATTAAATTAAATGCCGAACTCAATGCCATGAAAGAGTCGGTCCAAAAACTCTCAACGCAATCGCATGAGGCCAATCGAATTCGTACCGAGGCTGAGGCAAAGCTTGAAACAACTATTAATGAAATGCGTCGAGCCTCCGAATCAATCTTTGATGAAACTAAAAAGATCGCCGGCGCGTTAACAAATAATCAAGCGCGCGGAAAGTTTGGTGAGGCCCAACTCGAACTCTTATTGCAAAGTGCTGGCCTGCGTGAAGGCCATGAGTACAACCGGCAGCGATCAACAACCGATGCCGACTCATCCGGTATTCCAGATATCACGGTGAAGATGCCGGGCGGTAGTTCCATTTTTATCGACTCAAAGTTTCCTTTTGATCGCTTTATCGAAGCCTTTGATCCTGCAAGTCAGGGCGATCGCGATGAACTATTGCAGCAACACACAAAGGATTTACTCAAGCACGTTGATGCACTTGCAAAGCGTGGCTATCACAAATCTGCCGGCTCCCCCGATTTTGTTGTTCTCTTTGTGCCTTTTGAGACTCTGTTATCTGAGGCGCTGCGCATCGATCCTAATTTCTTGGAGAAAGCCTTTAAAGTTGGCGTTACCGTTGCAACGCCTACGTCGATGATGGCCCTGCTTCGCACCATCGGATATATCTTTACTCGAAATAAACTTGCCGAAAATGCCGACGAGATTCAAAAGGTCGCCAGTACTTTCTTAAAAAACATAACGCTTCTGCACACCAAGATTGTTGCCGTCGGCAAAGCGATTACATCAACGGCTAAGGCCTATGAGGATCTAGTGCCCACTGCAGAAAAAACAGTTCTGAGTCCGGCCCGTCGAATTCATAACTTGGGCGTAAGCGGAGATAAAGATAAACTAGCCATTGAGTATCCAGAGGCACCGGCATCGGTGCGCGAATTAAAGAACGACGAATTAGGCGGAGATGATGATTTCATCGATGCTGAAGAAGTGAGTGATGAGGAAAAGTAGATGAGCACATTACATAAAATCGCGATTCAAGGACCAGGATTAAAGAAGCAAGGGATTGTTGTCCTGCAGACTTTCTTTATCGGTTTCTTTGCCTTCATTGAGATCTGGCTGCGCAGTGGGGTCGGAATCATGACCGGCATAATCATTCTCCTCTGCTTTTTTGGGGGTATCCGCTTTGGTCGCCCTGGAACAACCTACGTTGCAGTCGTAACTCCCCCATTGGCCTTTGCCGCTAGCGCGCTTGCCTGGACGCTCCTACTTGATGGCTTTAGACCCTCACGAGTCGGTATTGATTTCATTTCATCGCTCGCAAGTGAGGCGCCCTTTTTAATTATTGGCGCACTCTATGGCTGGTTTGTCTTTCTAAACGCTAAAGCAAAAAAGAAACCGCCTAAAGCTCGCGCTTAATTAAGTAGCTCTCCCATATAGACATTGCACTTTCAGCATCCATTAAATCGATATCCGCTTGGGAAATATTAAGATTCTTTAACAGGCGATTGGCAAGCCACGTGGGAACAGGCTCTGGCCTCGGTATTTGCTGCTGCGGCATCGGACCATGACCTAAGTAAGCAATCACCTCTCTTAAACTTTGTACCTTCTGATCAGGGCCTAGCGTGTCTATGCGATCTCGCAGCTCCTTATATATTTTTGAATCTGCACGTGCTCCTATCGCCCAAATTTCAGCGATCTCAATAATTACTCTTCCTGACTCATCGGTGTGTGTTCGCCAAATTATTCGCCAATGTCGATCCCCGACGGTCAACTTCCTCCACCCTATGAAGTCGCCAAGCAGGGGATGGCCGGCCAATGGATTGCGCTCAATTAAAAGAATCTTTTTTAGAACTTGACGCAATAACTCTTTATTCTTCTTAGATAATCGCACAAGATCATCGATCGCTGGTTCAATAAATAGAACTTGCACAACGGAATCTTTATTTATTGGCACTAGGAATTAGTGCTTACCAGCGATTATTTCGCTTTCAAGTTCGGCTTCAAGGCTTTCTCGATCAAATCCAAGCGACGATATAACTTCATCAAGGGTTGAACGCTTTCCATTATCACTTGCTAAGCGGGCAAGAACTAGCGAAGCGCTACGTAAATCTCTCTCAAGCTCTTCTAGCTCCTCAAAGCGCGATATTGCAACGACGGCCGCCACAGGGATACCGTGCTTTTCAACGATTAATGGTTGCCCATCGCGTGCCTGGCGCAGAATTGCAGATACACCCAGCTCTGTGGCTTGAGAGACAGTGAGGGTTTCAAACTGGGTTTTATCCATAAGAAAACTATACAGTTTTCTATATAGATTTCAACTAATTCTCAGTGACTGTGGTGGACAAGAAAGAGAGCCTCAAAGCCCCGCGGTCTTTAAATCTTTACGCAGTTCAGCCGGGAGTGAAAACAGTAGGGACTCCTGCATCGCAGTAACGGTTTCGACATCGCCAAAACCGCGCTCGGCTAACCAGGTCAATACATCGGTCACTAAAATCTCGGGCACCGATGCGCCACTTGTTAAGCCGATTGTTTCAACGCCTATTAGCCAGTGATCTTGTATCTCTTCGGCATAATCGATTAAGTGAGAAACTTTTGCGCCGTACTCAAGGGCAACTTCAGCCAAACGTACCGAGTTAGAAGAGTTCTGTGAACCAACGACAATCACTAAATCCGCCTTTGCCGAAATCGCTTTGATAGCTTCTTGGCGATTCTGTGTCGCATAGCAAATGTCATCACTTGGTGGATCTTGAATGTCGGGAAAGCGCTCTCTTAATATCGCAACTGCCGAAAGCGTTTCATCAACGCTCAATGTGGTCTGAGATAGCCAGACTAATTTTTTCCCGGGCGTCGGAACAACCGTGCGTGCACCTTCTAGGCCGTCAATAACGCGAACTTGGCCGACGGCCTCACCGGCGGTGCCTTCAACTTCTTCATGGCCGTGATGTCCGATAAGGAGAATTTCAGCATCTTCGGCGGCAAAGCGACGGACTTCGTGGTGCACTTTAGTTACCAGCGGACAAGTGGCATCAATTGTTTTCAAATTTCGAGTTGCCGCTTCGGCGTGAACACTTGGAGCCACGCCGTGGGCTGAAAAAACTACGGTCTTGCCTTCTGGTACTTCATCGGTCTCATCGACAAAGATCGCACCCTTTGCTTCAAGGCTTGCGACAACGTGAACGTTGTGAACAATCTGCTTGCGTACATAGACCGGAGCGCCGTATAGCTCGAGGGCTTTTTCCACGGTAACAACAGCGCGATCAACACCTGCGCAATATCCGCGGGGCGCAGCAAGTAGAACTCTCTTAGCCATGGGGTGAGTCTATTAGGCTCATCTCATGTTCGAAAGTTCAAGTGAGGCGCCGGCATCGGTCAAAGTAGTCACCGAAGCTATCAAGGAGTACGTCGATCGATTGGGCCCAATCTGGGTTGAAGGTGAGATTAGCGAACTCAATGAGCGAAGTGGCGTTATGGCATTTATTCGCCTGCGCGATCCAAGCGCAGATATGTCCTTATCGGTCATGTGCCATAAATCAGTTATCGCCGCAGCCCAACCATTGCCACCAAATGCCCGCGTAGTTTTATATGCAAAACCAACGTGGTACACAAAAAATGGTTCATTAACTTTATCGGCACGCGAAATTCGACAGGTCGGCGTCGGAGAGTTACTTGCGAGGCTTGAGGCACTTAAAAATCTTTTAGCTGCCGAAGGTCTATTTGATTCAGATAGAAAGATTTCGCTACCGCTGCTACCAAAAAAAGTTGGTCTAATCTGTGGACGCAATACCGATGCTGAAAAAGATGTTGTTGAAAATGCTAAGCGCCGTTGGCCAAGCGTTGTTTTTGAAATCCGTGAAGTCACCGTCCAAGGCGCTGCTGCGGTAACTGAAGTCTCAGCGGCGCTGCGCGAACTAGAGGCCGATAGTGATGTTGAAGTCATCGTTATTACGCGTGGTGGCGGATCATTCGAAGATTTACTGCCCTTTAGTGACGAGGGTCTGGTACGCCTTGCCGCATCATGTTCAACGCCGATTGTTAGCGCGATCGGTCACGAAAAGGATGCACCTCTACTTGATTTAGTTGCCGACTTTCGGGCATCGACTCCTACCGATGCCGCCAAACATGTAGTGCCAGACATTGTCGAAGAGATTGAATTAATCTCAGGGCTGCGCGATCGCGCCCGCCGAAAATTAATGAACACCATAGATTTAGAAACTACGCGCATTGCCAACTTTAAAGATCGCCCAGTCATGAAGGATCCGCACCTATTAATTACATCCCGCGCTGAAATAATCCTTGCCATGCGCGATCGATCTCACCGAAGTTTCGGTGGCCACCTCAAACTAGCTAAAGAGGAGCTAGTGCAGGTACGAGCCCGCATTAAGGCGCTATCACCGCAAGCCACGTTAGATCGGGGATATTCAGTGGTGCAGTTATTAAATGGTGAGATTGCACGAGATGCCAGTAAATTAAAGGCCGGCGATATTCTGCGCCTTCGTTTAGCTAAGGGCGAGACCAATGCCACAGTGACTGCAAATAGTGTGAAGGAGTAGATTTAGCCCATGGTTGAAAAGAAGATTTCATATGAGGCAGCTCGTGATGAGTTAGCCGAAGTCGTTACATCCCTTGAAACCGGTAGTGCCAGCCTTGAAGAGTCTTTGAAACTTTGGGAGCGTGGTGAAGAGTTAGCCAAGATTTGCCAAGAGTGGCTAGATGGTGCGAAAAAGAAGTTAGATGCGGCGAAGCCGTAGATCACATGCCAAACTTTTCATACTCTGAGCTGTTACCTCTTGGTAGCGATGAAACAAAGTATCGCCTCATCAGTACCGAGGGCGTCAGTGTTATAAAACTTGGCGATAAAGAGTTTGTGCAAGTTGAGCCAGTTGCCCTTGAAAAACTTACGGCTGAGGCAATCCACGATATTTCGCACTATCTACGTCCAGCACATCTGCAACAACTCGCTAACATCATTAAAGATCCCGAGGCCTCGCCCAATGATCGCTTCGTTGCAACCGATCTGCTCAAAAATGCCAATATCTCTGCCGGTGGAGTTCTGCCGATGTGCCAAGACACCGGGACTGCTTTGGTGATGGCGAAAAAAGGTCAGTTTGTTTTAACGACAGCTAAAGATGAGGTCGCGATTTCCCAGGGGATCTACGATGCCTTTACGAGATTAAATCTTCGCTACTCCCAGATGGCTCCGATTAACATGTGGGAGGAGAAAAACACAGGTAATAACCTGCCCGCCCAAATTGAGATCTTTGCAGATAGCGACCACCCTGATGAGTACAACTTCTTATTCATCGCCAAAGGCGGGGGAAGTGCAAATAAATCATTTTTATACCAAGAGACGAAAGCGATTTTAAATCCCACCTCATTTATGAACTGGTTGGATGAAAAACTTCGCTCTATCGGAACCGCAGCTTGTCCTCCCTACCATTTGGCAATTGTCATTGGCGGAACAAGTGCCGAGCACACAGTTAAGACGGCCAAATTAGCCAGCACCAAGTATTTGGATTCACTTCCAACTAGCGGAGATGCCGCCACTGGTCATGGCTTCCGTGACTTAGAGCTTGAAAAACAGGTTCTCGAACTCACCCAAAAACTGGGCATTGGTGCCCAGTTTGGTGGCAAATACTTTTGTCATGATGTTCGCGTTGTTCGACTTCCTCGTCATGGCGCCTCGCTTCCGATTGCGATTGCCGTCTCATGTTCGGCCGATCGCCAAGCAAAGGCCAAGATCACTAGGGATGGCATATTCCTTGAGGAGTTAGAGCGCGATCCCGCCCACTTCCTACCCGAGACCACCGATGAGCATCTCGACGATGCCGTTATTAATATCGATCTAAATCAACCGATGGATGTAATTCAGGCCGAGCTTTCCAAGTATCCAGTTAAGACACGGCTATCTCTGACTGGCACATTAGTTGTTGCCCGCGATTTAGCCCATGCCAAAATTAAAGCGGCGATGGATGCTGGTGCGCCAATGCCTGAGTACTTAAAGAAGTACGCCGTGTATTACGCAGGTCCGGCCAAGACTCCGGCCGGTTATGCCTCGGGCTCGTTTGGTCCGACGACTGCAGGTCGAATGGATTCATACGTTGAATACTTCCAATCCAAAGGCGGCTCCCTTGTCATGTTGGCAAAGGGCAATCGCTCAAAGGCCGTGACCGATGCCTGTAAAACCCATGGCGGATTTTACTTAGGCTCTATCGGCGGCCCAGCAGCACGTCTTGCCCAAGATTGCATCAAAAAAGTTGAAGTTCTAGATTTTGAAGAGTTGGGCATGGAGGCTGTTTACAAAATTGAGGTCGTAGATTTCCCAGCCTTTATCGTTGTCGATAACAAGGGCAATGACTTCTTCGCCGAAACATCTACTCCACTTCACATTGGTGTGAAGCCTTAAGCTCTAGATTTCTTTGAGAAGCTGTGACTAGCATTACAGTTATGAAGAGCGCTCTGACGATAATCGGATCAATCCTAATTTTCCTTGCCGCTGTCTTCCATCTCTATGTTTTTACACTTGAAACTTTGACTTGGCGCACCCCAAAGACATGGAAGACCTTCGGGATTCCTAGCCAAGACCACGCCGACATCATCGCTCCTATGGCCTATAACCAAGGCTTCTACAATTTATTTTTATCCATTGGGGCAGGCGCCGGCTTAGTACTGCTGGCAATCAACTCGACTATCGCCCTTACGCTTATTGCCGCATCCTCCTTGAGCATGGTCGGTGCGGGAACAGTCTTATTTTTTAGCGTGAAGAGATCGCGTCGTGCGGCGCTTATGCAAGCTGGACCGGCATTGCTTGGGCTTCTTACTCTGATCGTGGGGCAGAAGCTCTAAAGACGAACCTCAAGAAAATAGGTGGGGTTAGTAATATCGACTGCGTTTAAAGTGAGACCAAGCACCGCAGGGTGTGTTGTACCTAGCTGTGATGTAGCGAAGCCCCCAACGAATCTGAGTAACTGGATTCGTGCGCCAATCATCTGCGATAACGCTCATCTTGTCGGCCGGAAGCGCTTGTGCGATTCCATGGGCACCCGAGCGGTAGTTATGCGCTTTGTAGTTCCAATGGCTCTCGGTCGTCCAAAGATTATTTAGGCATGAGAATTGAGAACTATTCATTCCATACTCTTGGCTCAGAATTGTCTTGGCAACGATTTTTGCACCAACAATTGTTCGCGCCATTTCAACTTGGCGACTTATTGAAGAGACAAGGGCAACATCACTTGATAAAACTGAACCCAAGGGAGTCGCCGCAAGATCGATGGAGCCATAAAGAGCTGCAGCCGTCAGAGGTGGAGCATCTGGAGTTAGCAGAGCACTAGTCGTTGGATCGACATCGATGTGCGTTGCCATTGGAAAATCTAAACCGTAGGCGGTTGGCAGAGCCGAGGTCAGGAAGAGCAGAGAGGCAATGACGCCCCAGATTGCGACGTACTTGTTACGTAGTTTCATCTGACCCCTTCCTCTAACCCTTTAGCGCCCGCAAGCAATCAGCCTCAAATGAGGCTTCATTAACTAACGGGGAATGGCTTTAGGGTGCCGTGTATGGGGTGTGTCGGCAAATCAAATTACGCTTAAGTCGCAGATTCACAGAAAAGTGAAGGGCTGTGGATGGGTAAAACCGCAGGTCGGCAAGGGGGATGTCCGAAATGCCCCAAATGTGACTGTGAGATTGATTCTAAGGCTATTTTAGCCCTATCCGGGAAAGGGACCTTCGAGCATTTCGGTCACAAGGGCGGCGATTGGCGAGCGCTCTGACCTAGTCAAGGTAACGTGGGCAAAGAGTGGATGGCCTTTGAGAGTTTCAACGACGGCAACGACCCCGTCATGTCGACCGACCCTTAAGTTATCGCGCTGGGCAACATCGTGAGTCAATATGACGCGGGAGCCTTGGCCGATTCGAGAGAGAACAGTTAAGAGAACTCCTCGCTCTAGCGACTGGGCCTCATCGACTATGACAAATGAGTCATGGAGTGAGCGACCACGGATGTGGGTCAGTGGTAAAACTTCAATTAAGCCACGGTCGACGATCTCATCAATGACGGCCTGGCTTACGAGTGCGCCTAACGTGTCAAAGACGGCCTGTGCCCAAGGCGACATCTTCTCGCCCTCGCTTCCGGGTAAGTAGCCAAGCTCTTGCCCACCAACTGGATAGAGCGGGCGGAAGATAAGAACCTTTTTATGAATGCGTTTTTCCATGACCGCTTCAAGTCCGGCACATAAGGCCAGCGCCGATTTTCCAGTTCCAGCTCTGCCACCGAGTGAGACGATTCCAATCGAATCATCAAGGAGCAGATCGAGAGCAACTCGTTGTTCGGCGCTTCGGCCATGCAGACCAAAAGCGCTTCGATCGCCTCGAACTAACTGCAACTGCTTGTCCATGGTCACTCGAGCAAGGGCGCTTCCGCGGTCGGAGTGTAAAACGACGCCGGTGTGAACTGGGAGTTCGTGGGCGGCTTCATGATCGGCGCGATCGGAGGTGTACAAATCGTCGATGACATTGGAGGCGACAGTAAGTTCAACGATTCCAGTCCAACCGCTGTTGGATACAAGCTCAGCTAAATACTCTTGGGCCTCGACTCCGACCGATGAGGCTTTAACTCGAAGCGGTAAATCTTTAGTTACTAAGACGACTTGCTTGCCATCGCCCATCAAGTTTTTAGCAATTGCCAAAATGCGCGAATCATTGGTGCCATCGCGCAAAAAGCCCTGGGGCAAAGTTGAAAGATCGGTGTGATTGAGCTCTACCGAAAGCGTTCCACCCTCTGGGGTAACAACGAGAGCTTTATCCAGTCGACCATGCGTGACTCGTAAATCATCGAGGGCGCGAAGAGCGGCTCGGGCAAAGTATCCGAGTTCGGGGTGATCGCGTTTAGTCTCTAACTCGCCAATTACTGCGATTGGAATAATGACTTCATGCTCAGCAAACTTATGGAGCGCGCCAGGATCGGCCAGCAAAACACTGGTATCTAAAACAAAGGTCTTCTTACCGCTTTGACTCTTAGAAGCCAATGGCTGAGCTCCTCGATTTAAGTTGTACTAGTTGGGAACCGCTTCGGATATGAAAAATGTAGAACTAATTGGGCCGAAGACGTGTGCGACACGCGCGCATGAATAGTTAAATCTTAAAGAAATATTTACGAACCAAATCGCCTTTGGCGAAGTGAATATGCCCGCAGAGCACGCAAAAAATCAACGCGTCTGAAATCTGGCCAATAGGCCTCACAGAAGTAGAACTCAGAAGAAGCGCTTTGCCACAACATAAATCCACCAAGGCGTTGCTCGCCCGATGTTCGGATTAGCAGTTCGGGATCAGGTTGACCTGCCGTATATAGGAATTTCGAAATATCATCCCCCGATAAGTTTTCCTTTGCCTCTTCAATCGAGTGGCCCAACTTTTCTTCATCGCTTAGGTAGCACTTAACTGCATCTACGATTTCGCGACGGCCCCCATAGCTAATAGCCACATTCACTTCGACGCCGCCATTGATGACGGGCTTCAAGCTACTTAACTTCTCACTCAGCCAATTGGGCAATAAATCCAATGCGCCAACGGCCTTTATATTCCAGCGGCCAGTTGCCGCAAGCTCATCAACGGTGTCGCCGATAATCTGCAGCAACTCTTCAATCTCGGCGGCACTTCGTTTGAAATTATCGGTCGAGAGTAGCCACAGTGTGACAACGCGGACTTCGGCCTCATCGCACCAGCCGAGGAATTCAATAATCTTGTTAGCTCCGGCTTTGTGCCCGTTGGGATCGCCTTGGCTGGGATTTGCTTTAGCCCAACGCCGATTTCCATCGAGAATAACGCCGACATGGTGGGGGGTCTTTGAAAAATCTAATGACCGAACTAATCGCCACTCATAGAGTGGGTAGAGAAGTGACTTTATTAATTTACGAATAGCGGCGTACAACTCGGCGCTCAGCTAACAATGATGCAACGGGAAGCGTGCCGGCCAACATTAATCCCAACATTTTCATAATTGGCCATCGGGCTTTGGTAGCAAAGTGAATCGCAGTCAAAATATAAATTGGATACAGGTAGCCATGGACCATTGGAATCCAGATAATTTTGCTATGCAAGCTCTCGTCATGAAAAATATATTTAACTGGCATATAAACAAACCATAAAAGAAGTGACATGATGCCGGAAACGATGGCCATTATTCGAAAACGAAGGATTACAGATTTCATAGGTCTACCTTACGGCGATAAAAGGGAAGGTAAAGCACCACCCCAGCCATCAGCCACCAAATTACGACGTACGAGAGGTGCTGCCAGTAAAAGCCCGGGATTCTGGAAATGAGCTTTTCAGGGCTTGGTCGGACTCTAACTAGATCGCCTCCGCTGTATTTTTCACGCGTTGCCAGAATATAACCATCGAATAAATCCAAATCCGTTGAACTCACAATGACCGCGCTATCCAGGCGCGAAATCACGCCCGTGGAATTATTAGCATGGTCGCTATCTTGATGGGCACACAATTGACCAACCACACTGATCAATGTCGATGCTTGAACCACGGAGTTAAGTTGGCGCTCTGACCACAGACCTCGAACTACCAGAATGCCTTTGTTGGACCCGACCTGAAGTAGTCCAACTTCCCAATCACTGGTCGCACCAGTGCCATCGGTTTGGCCTGGGGCTTTAAAATCTGCAACGTAGTGACCAGACGTGCTGACCATTCGATTGATGGCTTGCGGATTAAGGGTTGAGTTTGTAGTGGCGATCGAATCAAGCGGGACAATCGTTGGATTCACTGTGGTTGCAGTGACCAGACTTGCTTTAAGTGCGGCCGCTCGATCTAACTGCCAAATTCCAAGTGAAAAAAAAGTTACCGCAACAACAACAACAGCAACACCCGCGCCGATGCGAAAGGCGAGGCTGCTACTTGTCGTTGGTGTCATCGCTTCGATCGACGCCCATAAAGCGCTTATAGAAACTGCGCATCAAGAAAACTACGGCGATAATCAAAATTGCTATGGTGAGTGAGCCAGCTGGGCCCATCTCGATATTTTTTTGCATGACATAATCATCCCATGCCGTCAGAATTCTCATACGATGATCGATATGGCATACGTCATGGCAAGCGTTGGGTGGGGCCAGCGATTTTTTGTGCAGTCACTGGAATCGCATGGCTGATGTGGGCAGGTCTGCACCACTCAAATCCACCCATTAGATACTCGCTGATTTCATACTCAATCACCTCTAAGCGCGAAATTTCAGTGCGCTACTCAGTCCAGCGCCACGATAAAAACAAGGCAGTTATCTGCACGCTAATTGCACGCGATTTCAATAAAAACGTTGTCGGTCAGGTAGATGATGAGATTGCCTCTGGGTTGGCCAATTTAGAGCGGACAACTAGCGTGCAATCACGGGGGCCTGCAGTTAATGCCGACGTAATTAGTTGTCGTCTTAAGTAATCACCTAGTACCTTTGCCCCTTATGAGCTCACAGACGTGGTTGACGCAGGAAGCTGCCGACCGTTTGCGCGCCGAATTAACTAACCTTGAAGGTCCGGGTCGAAAAGAGATTACGGCCAAAATTGAAGCGGCCCGTGCCGAGGGCGATCTCAAAGAAAATGGTGGTTACCACGCTGCCCGTGATGAGCAGGGCAAGATGGAGGCGCGCATCCGCCAGTTAAAGCAGATGTTAGAAAATGCCCACATTGGAACGCCTCCACCGAGTGCCGATGGAAAAGTTGGCGCTGGAATGGTTGTCACCGCCGAAATCGCTGGCGATGAAATGAAATTCCTTTTAGGTTCACGTGAAATCGCTTCAGGTGATTTAGATGTCTACAGTGAGAAATCGCCATTAGGTGCGGCCGTCATGGAGGCCGAAATCGGAGCAACCGTTACTTACACCGCCCCTAACGGTCGCGAAATTACCGTTGTAATCAAGGCGGCCGAGTTTTACGTTTAGTTAGAAGAGTTTTTATATTTTCTAACGCTTAGTGGCACAAAAATCGCCATTATCAAAACCATATAAATAAGTGATGTTTCTAGTGGGTGTTGACTAGGAAAAGAGTTAGCTGTTGCTCCAAATTGATTTTTCAAACCAAATAGCTGACGACAAGCCGCGACCATAGAGGAAACTGGGTTCCATTCGGCCACATATTGCAGCGCCTTTGGCATGCCCGTTGTTGGCGCAAAGGCATTGGATAAAAATGTCATAGGAAAAGTAATTAGGAATGAAACATTTTGAACTGTTCGTGCATCTTTAACAGCAAGGCCGGCGTAGATTCCGGTCCAGGAAAGTGCGTAACCAAACATTAAGAGAAATAGGAAAGCTGCGAGAATACTTAAGATGCTAGACGTTGGGCGCCAGCCGACCGCAAAACCCGCCGCTGCCATGACGACAAGAACCAAAATATTTAGAAGTGAATCACCAAGGGTGCGACCAACGACGAGTGCCGATCGAGCGATAGGCAGCGAGCGAAAGCGATCTATGAGGCCCTTTTTCATGTCCTCGGCTAAACCCGAAGCCGTCGCTGCCAAAGTAAAAGCCACGGTTTGAACAAAGATTCCTGGCATTAATAATTGGATGTATCCGCCGGGCTGACCAGTTGCGATTGAACCCCCGAAAACAAAGCGAAATAGGAGAACAAACATCACGGGCTGTATCGTTGAGAAAATAAGCACTTCAGGAACGCGGGATAGCTGTAAGAGTTGGCGCTTAGTAATAATCAGCGAATCCATAATCGCACGTCTCATGGAGTGACCACCTCTTCTGCAATGTGGCCGGTCAACGCCATGAAAACATCATCTAAAGAAGGGCGCTTAATACCGACATCCAAAGGGTGAATCGCCGCGGCATCCAGGGCACGTAAAACATCCATAAGCGCCATCGCGCCAGTTGAAACTGGAGCACTAATTTTTCGTAACCCTGAATCAACCAAAGCCAACTGTCCGCTGACTTTTTCTATGATTGCGGTTGTTTCGGCAATATGGTGGGACTCAACGGTTACTTCTAAACGCTCTCCGCCAACTTGGTTTTTTAGCGCATCCGAAGTTCCGCGGGCAATCACTTTGCCATGATCGATAACTGCTATCTCATCGGCCAGCTGATCGGCCTCTTCCAAATATTGGGTTGTTAGCAAAAGAGTTACTCCACCTTTAACTAACTCTTCTATGACTCCCCACATTTCCATTCGGCCTCTTGGATCAAGACCCGTTGTTGGTTCATCAAGGAATAAAACTTTGGGTTGCACAATTAACGATGCAGCTAAATCTAACCGGCGACGCATTCCACCTGAATAAGTTTTAATTGGGCGACGAGCACTTTCAGTTAATGAAAATCGTTCTAGGAGTTCATTAGCGCGATTAATCGATTCTTGTTTTCCCAAATGATACAAACGCCCAAACATCACTAAGTTATCCCAGCCAGTTAACGTTTCGTCTACTGCGGCATATTGACCGGAAAGACCAATAACTTCGCGTACTTTGTCGGGATGTTTGATGACATCGATTCCTGCTACATGTGCGCTACCTGAGTCGGGCTTTAATAGAGTTGCAAGAATCCGCACTACTGTTGTTTTACCTGCGCCATTAGGGCCTAAAACGCTCAATACTGTGCCTTCGGCCACATCCAGAGATAAGCCATTTAGTGCTCGGACTGCACCTTTATCGTAGGTTTTCACTAGGCCTTCTGCGCTTACTGTTTTCACACGGTAACCTTACCTCCATGTCTAATAAAGCACCTCTTAACGCATCGGTCAAAGTCCACACCCACCGCGAGATTATGATCATTCTCGGTGGCCTCATGACGGGAATGCTTCTAGCCGCCCTTGATCAAACAATTGTTTCAACTGCTTTAAAAAGCATCGTTGAGGATTTTAATGGATTAAACCATTACACATGGGTTGTCACTGCATACCTTCTTACCTCAACGGCTTCAACACCGTTGTATGGAAAGATTTCAGATATCTATGGCCGTCGCCCAGTCTTCCAATTTGCAATCGTTACTTTCTTGCTTGGCTCATTCCTCGCAGGTGCATCACAAAACATGACTCAGCTCATCGCTACTCGCGCACTTCAAGGTTTAGGTGCTGGCGGTTTGATGGCACTTACTTTCGTTATTATCGGTGACATTGTTCCCCCTCGCGATCGCGGTAAGTACCAAGGTTATTTCGGCGCCGTTTGGGGTCTGTCCTCTGTTGCCGGACCTTTGCTCGGTGGTTTCTTTTCAGATCACCATAAAATTTTGGGAGTCACTGGCTGGCGTTGGATTTTCTACATCAACTTACCAATTGGAATTGCCTCTCTCATAATTACTTCCGCGGTTCTGCACATTCCAAAAATTAAGCGTTCACACTCAATCGATTATGTTGGCGCGATTTTGATGGTGTTGTCAGTCTGTTTGGTTCTTCTATCAGTTTCGATTTACGGCCCACAATATGGTTGGGGCGATAGTCGCACCATTACTTATTTAGTAGGTGGGTTAGTACTTGCTGTGGTTTTCCTCATGTGGGAAAAGCGGGCCAAGGAGCCGATTTTGCCGCTGTACCTATTTAAGAACCACACTTTCTCTATAACTTCGGCTCTAGGCGCAGTCATTGGTGCTGGAATGTTCGGCGCAATCGTTATGTTGCCGCTCTATTTCCAGGTAGTTAAGGGTTACTCAGCCACTTCAGCGGGCCTTAAGTTGATTCCATTAATGCTTGGAATTGTTACAACGTCAATCTTCTCCGGCAAAATGATTTCAAAACATGGTCATTACAAGCGATATCCAATTATGGGCACCGCGATTATGACCGCTGGTGTCTTGCTTATGACTAGATTGCAGATTGATACGCCTTATTGGCAGATTTCCATCTATGCAATTATGGTTGGTGCCGGCCTTGGTTTATCCATGCAGACCATCGTTATCGCCTTACAAAACGCCGTTGACTTTAAAGATATGGGAGTGGCAACGAGTAGCAATACTTTCTTCCGCTCATTAGGTTCGGTTTTTGGAACCGCGGTTTTTGGAAGTATTTTAACTAACCGTGTCGCCCACTACCTAACAGCTAACTTCGCCGATCTTGCAGCTAAGAATCCATCGGCAGTTGCTGGTTTTGATGCAAGTAAATTAAAGGGAATCACAAATAGCACGGCAGTACTTAACACGATGCCGCCAGTTATTAAGCACACCGCCCTTGAAGCTTTCGTCTCCTCATTCCATATTGTCTTTTACGCCGCAGCTCCAGTAACGGCAATTGGTTTCTTGCTTGCACTTATGTTACGTGAGACTCCACTGCGCACTTCAAATGATTACGCCGCAGCGCGAGAAGAGGCAGCTGGCGAAACTCTTGGTTAATGCAATCTCCATTTAAGGATCTGCCGCGCGAGATTTCAGTTCTCGTCGCGGCATCCTTCTTTGTGGCAGTTGGTTTTGGAATTGTTCTACCTGCAATCCCCGTATTTGCCCGAACTTTTGGTGTAAACAACGCGGCAATTGGTCTGATTATTTCAATGTTTGCCATTACCCGATTTGCCTCCGGTCTAATCTCAGGCAAACTCGTTGACATGTTTGGCGAAAGAGCGGTTTTCTCCAGCGGAGTCTTAATGGTTGCAATTTTTGTTTTCTTAGCCGGCATGGCCACGTCATATTCTCAGTTGCTCTTCTTTCGCGCTGCAGGTGGGCTTGGCTCTTCAATGTTTTCAGTTGCCGCAGGATCGGTCATTATGCGCTCGGTCGATGATGAACATCGCGGCCGGGCACAATCGGTCTACAACGGCGCTTTCTTAGTCGGTGGTGTTTCCGGTCCTGCAATTGGTGGATTGCTATCACTGATTTCCCTTCGCGCACCCTTTTTTGCCTACTCTGCAATGTTGCTTACATCGGGCGTGGTTGCTCACTTTTTTCTCAAAGGTAGCAAAATCGGCAAGCGAGAAAGGAATGTTGATACGAGTAATCACACTACGGTGCGTGAAGCCCTGTCGATGAAGCCGTACCAAATTGCGCTGGTCTTATCATTTATCGGCAACTGGGTTGTCTTTGGCTTACGTGCGTCGATCATGCCGGTCTTTGTCACTGAACAATTGCATGCCTCCACCGCTGTAGTTGGTTATGGCTTTGCACTGAGTGCTATTTTTCAAGGCGCTTTGCTTATGAGAGGCGGCCGACTATCCGATAACAAGGGTCGAAGGATTGCCTCAATTATTGGTTCGAGTATCGCGTTATGTGGCGTTCTGGTCATGACGCTAGCGGTTCATCCGTGGATGTATTTAGTTGCAATGTCCATAATTGGAATTGGTTCTGCTTTCTTGTCTACTACTCCAGCCAGCATTGTCGGTGACATCATTCATGGTCGCGGCGGCCAGGTGATTGCCGTATTTCAAATGGCAGGAGACGCCGGAATGATTGTGGGACCTTTAGTTATCGGTGCGCTCTCTGATGCATATTCATATCGCACCGCATTTGCTGTATCTGCCGTGGTTTTTGCAGTTGGAACTCTTTTAACAACAAGAATTCCAGAAACGCGCGAGAGCTTTCTCGAAGGGCAAAGAGAAAAGCCCCAGGTGAATAACCTGGAGCCTCTCGTTTAAAACTTTCCTTTAGTTATTGCGCAAGATTGATAACAAGCGCAGAACTTCCATATATAGCCACACAATTGTGACCATCAAACCAAAGGCTGCACGCCATGACTCTTGCTCAGGCAGACCAGCATTGATTCCCTTTTGAATTTGATCAAAATCTAGAATTAAGAAGAAGCTGGCGAGAACCATTCCACCAGTTGCGATGATTAAACCAAATCCGCCGATGCTATAGATGCTAGCGCCGAAGAGTGAGCCAATCATTGAGACAAGACCTAAAACAACGTAACCAATCAACGCAGTCATTAAGACTTTGGTGAACTTAGGAGTTACGCGGATGCGCCCGCTCTTATAGGCGAACAACATTCCGGTAAATGCGCAGATTGTTACGAGGATTGCCTGGCTAACGATGCCCTGATACATGTTGTTATAGAGATGGCTGATTGTGCCAAGAGCTAAACCTTCAAAGGCAGCGTAGGCAATAACCATTGCCGGGTTAACCGATTTACTAAAACTATTTACCATGGCCAAAGCAAAGCCACCGAAAACGCCGAGCAACATCGCTCCGCCACCAAGGTTAAGCGTCCATGCAGCTGCGCCAACGCCGACAAGAACTGCAAATAAAATTCCAGTACGAGTGACAACATCATCAATCGTCATGCGACC
>JBAXFS010000026.1:0-19526 GCA_037139795.1 Actinomycetes bacterium | reverse complement strand
GTTATCGCAGGAGACGGAATTGGACCTGAAGTTGTCAATGAGGGCCTGAAAGTTCTAGATGCCGTCTCTAAAAAATACGGAGTTGAGTTCAAGCGAACTGCCTATGATCTTGGCGCAGCGTTTTGGCACCGTACCGGAGAAGTTCTACCGGATGCGACTTTGGCAGAAATTGCTAAAGCCGATGTAATTTTGCTTGGCGCAGTTGGAGATCCAACCGTGCCCAGTGGTGTTTTAGAGCGAGGACTTTTATTAAAACTTCGCTTTGCCTTTGACCACTATGTAAATTTACGTCCAGCACGTTTAATGCCAGGAGTCACCGGTCCACTCGCGACCAAAGCCCCAATTGATTTCATCGTTGTACGCGAAGGCACCGAAGGTCCATATGTTGGTGCCGGCGGAGTTTTAGCCGAAGGTACCGATGCTGAAATTGCCACGGAAGAGAGTTTGAATACTCGACGTGGCGCCGAGCGTGTAATCCGCGATGCTTTCGAGCGTGCACTAAAGCGCGATCGCAAGAAACTTACTTTGGTACATAAGAACAATGTCTTAACCCACTCAGGTGGATTATGGACTCGCACTTTTAACGCAGTTGCTAAAGAGTATCCAACCGTTACGACTGATTATTTGCACGTAGATGCCGCATCAATGTTTTTTGTCACCAACCCGGAGCGCTTTGATGTTGTTGTAACCGATAATTTATTCGGGGATATTTTGACCGATATCGCTGCAGCTATCTGCGGTGGAATCGGCCTCGCAGCTTCTGGCAATATCAACCCAACGGGTAAGTTCCCATCAATGTTTGAACCAGTGCACGGTTCGGCTCCAGATATTGCCGGTAAAAACATTGCCGATCCAACGGCCACTGTCATGTCGATTGCGATGATGATGGATCATTTAGGTTTTAGTGACGCTGCCCGCGATATTGAGCGCGCAGTCGCGGCTGATTTATTGGTACGTGGAGATAAGAAGCGAAGCACTACTGAAGTGGGAGATGCGCTAGTCGCAGCGTTATAACTATGAAAATTACACTTAATGCACATGCCAAGGATGCCGCTACGCGCGATGCGCTAGTTGCCGAAGGTGGTTTCGGTAAGTACTACACCGATCACATGGTTGTGTGTGAGTGGAGTGAAAAAGATGGGTGGAGTGAGCCAGAGTTAAAGCCTTACGGACCGATCTCACTTGACCCAGCAACAGCGGTTTTTCACTATGGGCAAGAGATTTTTGAGGGGCTGAAGGCTTATCGCCAACCCGATGGTTCGGTCGCGCTCTTTCGCCCAACGGCTAATGCCAAGCGCTTTGCTAAATCTGCTGCGCGCCTTGCGCTTCCAGAGATGTCTGAAGCGATGTTTATTGAAAGTATCGAAACTTTAGTCACACAGGATGCTGGTTGGGTACCAAGGAAAGTTGGCGAATCTTTATATCTTCGCCCATTTATGTTTGCAACTGAAGTTGGTTTAGGAGTTCGACCATCTAATAAAGCGACGTACATGTTGATTGCAACGCCAGCCGGTGCTTACTTTGATCCATCAAAGGCCGTATCTGTCTGGATTTCAACTGAGTATGTTCGCGCGGCACTCGGTGGTACGGGCGAGGCGAAGTGCGGTGGAAACTATGCTGCATCACTGGTCGCACAGAAAGCTGCCTTCAAAGAGGGTTGCGATCAAGTTGTTTGGATCGATGCAGTAGAGCGCAAGTGGGTTGAAGAGATGGGCGGCATGAACCTTTACTTTGTTAAAGGCAAAGGCGCAGATGCAACGGTAGTTACACCCAAACTCACAGGAACTTTATTGCCAGGAATCACACGCGATTCAATTTTAAGTGTTGCCAGAGATTTAGGTTATAAGACTGAAGAGGTAATGCTCAGTATCGATGATTGGCGCGAGGGCGTTCAAAGCGGCGAGATCACAGAAATCTTTGCCTGCGGTACTGCAGCAGTTGTCTCGCCGGTTGGCCAAGCAAAGAGCGCTATGGGCACATGGGTAACAGGTGATGGTCAGCCTGGCGCAATCACAATGCAGATTCGCAACCACTTACTTGGAATTCAGCACGGCACAATTGCCGATACGCATAACTGGGTACAAAAGGTCTGCTAATGCCAGTCTCTGATGCCTTTCATATCTATGACACCACGTTGCGTGATGGCGCGCAACAAGAGGGGCTTAATCTCTCTGTTCATGACAAGTTAGCTATCGCACGTCATTTAGATGATTTAGGTGTTGGCTTTATCGAAGGTGGTTGGCCCGGAGCAAATCCAAAAGACACTGAGTTCTTTGCTCGCGCGAAGAAAGAACTTGTTTTAAAGAATGCAACCTTTGTCGCCTTCGGTGCAACACGTCGCCCCAACGTAAAGGCAGCTGACGATGTTCTTCTTGGCGCACTCCGTGATTCTGGGGCCCCAGCAGTTACTTTGGTTGCCAAAGCCTTTGATCGTCACGTTGATTTAGCGTTAAGAACTACATTGGATGAGAACCTAGAAATGATCCGTGACTCAGTCACTCATTTAATTGCCGAAGGTCAGCGCGTATTTCTAGATGCAGAGCACTTCTTTGATGGCTACCGCAGTAATCGTGCCTACGCTTTAGAAGTTGTACGCGTTGCCGCCGAAGCCGGCGCTGATGTCATAGCCCTTTGCGATACAAATGGGGGAATGTTGCCCGATGAATTATCACAAGTCGTCCATGACGTACTAAGTGCAAGCTCCGCTCGTCTCGGTATTCACTGCCACAACGACACAGGGTGCGCCGTTGCAAACTCGATGGCCGCAGTCGCAGCCGGTGTTACGCATGTACAAGGCACGCTCAATGGCTATGGCGAACGCACTGGCAATGCCGATCTAGTCACGATTATTGCCAACTTAGAGTTGAAGAAGAAGCAGCTAGTACTACCAAAAAATTCATTACAAGAGGCGTTCCGCATTTCACATGCAATCGCTGAAGTTACAAATGTTTCATCGAGTGCGCGCCAACCATACGTCGGCGTATCTGCCTTCGCGCACAAAGCCGGTCTACATGCCAGTGCAATCAAAGTAGATCCATCGCTCTATCAACATGAAGATCCAGCATCAGTTGGAAACGATATGCGGATGTTGGTCTCGGACATGGCCGGGCGCGCTTCGATTGAACTAAAGTCACAAGAGCTCGGTGTTGACCTTGGCGGAGATAAAGAGCTTATCGGTCGCATCGTTGATCGCGTAAAAGACATGGAGGCTCGCGGATTTACTTTCGAGGCCGCCGATGCATCATTTGAGCTTCTTGTTCATGAAGAGATGAGTGGGAAGCGTCCATCCTTCTTCACAATCGAACATTGGTTAACAACCGTTGAGCGGGCCGAAGACCAAAGTATTTTAACTAAAGCCGAAGTCACAGTGATTGCTAAGGGTGAGAAAATTATCTGTAGCGGAACTGGAAACGGCCCAGTTAATGCCTTTGATAACGCACTCCGTACAGGACTTGCGCAGTTATATCCCGAACTTGAAGTTCTTGAACTAACCGACTACAAAGTGCGAATTCTTGAAGGCCGCCTAGGTACCGGCGCAATCACTCGAGTATTAGTTGAAACAAGTGATGGCAAGGGCGAATGGAGCACTGTTGGTGTTCATGAGAATGTTATTGCCGCATCTGCCATGGCACTTGAGGATGCTTTAACCTTCGGCCTTCTACGTCAAGGGCGCAAACCCGAGTAAAGTTTCATCTGTGAATGGCCAATTTGAAAAGCTGCTACTTGCTTTTCGGCGCCATTTAGAAGTTGAACGCGATCTTTCAGTTCATACAGTCCGTGCATACATGGGGGATTTAACTTCACTGTTGGAGCACCTAGAAAAACTTGGCATGAGCGATATTGCTGCACTCGAGTTAACGCACTTGCGATCGTGGCTAGCTAATCAAGGGGTCAAAGGGGGAGCGCGCACAACAATTGCGCGCCGTGCCGTTTCAGTTCGGTTATTTACAAAGTGGGCCCTGAAAAATAACTACATCAGCAAAGATGTTGGGGCAACGCTTGCGACTCCTAAAGGACATCGTACTTTGCCCGCAGTTTTAGATATTAACGAAGCAAAACTTGCCATGGATTCAATCGCTACAAGGGCGGCCGAGGAGGAAACGCCGATATCTCTGCGCGATGTTGCGATGCTTGAAATGCTGTACGCAACTGGTGCTCGAGTTGCCGAGCTATGTGGCTTAGATATCGGCGATATCGATTACAGTCGTAACACGATTCGAGTACTAGGCAAGGGAAATAAAGAGCGAATGATTCCTGTGGGAAAGCCAGCGATAAAAGCTCTGGAGGTTTGGCTCAAGGATGGACGTGAGGCTTTAATAACAAAGCAATCTGGGTCCGCAGTTTTCATAGGCGCACGAGGAAAGAGAATTGATCAACGAACGGTGCGCACGGTTGTATATGAAGCGCTATCTGCAATAGAGGGAATCGAGCGGATGGGTCCGCACGCATTGCGGCACTCAGCTGCGACGCACTTACTTGAAGGCGGAGCAGATTTGCGAACTGTGCAGGAGATTTTGGGCCATGCATCGCTGGCAACTACTCAGATTTATACCCATGTTTCGCCACAACGTCTGCAAAAAGTATTTAAAGCAGCGCACCCTCGAGCATGAATACGTCGATAGTAGTTATTCCAACTTACAACGAGATTGAAAGTATTGGCTCGCTCCTTGATGCACTTAAAAATTTACCCGTGGATGTTTTAGTAATCGATGATGGCTCACCCGATGGCACGGCCGATTTCTGCAGGGCGCAAGGCGTAGAAGTTCACTCTCGCACTGGGAAAATGGGGCTAGGCAGCGCTTATCGAGCGGGTTTTGCTCTGATACTAGCTCGCGATTATTTGAACGTTATTCAAATGGATGCCGACGGCTCACACCGAGTCAGCGATTTAGTAACAATGATGGATTGGATTGGGACTAGCGAACTCTTGATTGGTTCGCGCTGGGTTGCCGATGGAGCGATTGAAAACTGGAGTAAATTTCGTGAATACCTATCTAGAGGAGCCAACGCTTACGCGAACACCTTGCTATCTCTTGGCATTAAAGATGCCACGTCCGGTTTTCGAATCTACGATGCCGCACTGTTAAGGCGGATGGATATTGCAACGATTAAAAGTGAAGGCTATTGCTTTCAAATTGAGATGACCCGTCGGGCGCTCTCTTGCGGGGCAACGGCTGGCGAAATTCCTATAACTTTCGTGGAGCGCACCCATGGCATCAGCAAAATGTCCTTCTCGATCGCCCTTGAGGCCATGCTTCGCATCACTTCATGGGGGCTTTTGCGCTTAATCGGACGGTAATTCCTGCCCCACGACTACCCATATAATTTACCCTGCACCGCAAGTGATTGCGGTGACTTCTCAGCACTGCCTTGGCCTTAAAAACCAGGTGAATCATCTCGGTCCGTTTATTCGGTCGATGACTCTCAGTGCGACGGGCCTAACAAACGTTAAGCCACAACCGAGCTGGTTTTTGCGCATGCGCATTAAACCTATGAAGGAGTAAACCTGCCATGGCAGTTGTAACAATGCGAGAACTTCTCGACAGCGGAGTCCACTTCGGACACCAGACTCGTCGATGGAATCCAAAGATGAAGCGTTTTATTTTCACTGAGCGCAACGGCATCTACATCATCGATATTCAACAATCACTTGCACTCATTGATAGTGCATATGAATTCGTAAAGGATACGGTCGCTAAGGGCGGTCACATTCTTTTTGTTGGAACAAAGAAGCAAGCACATGAACCGATCATGCAGCAGGCTGCACGTGTTGGAATGCCAACCGTCACTGAGCGCTGGTTAGGTGGAATGCTTACTAACTTCCCAACGGTTTACAAGCGAATTCAGCGCCTTAAGGAGCTTGAGGCACTTGAGAACACCAACGATCTTCTTCTTACTAAGAAGGAGCTCTTGATGCTTCGCCGCGAACGCGAAAAACTATTTAAGAACCTTGACGGTATCCGCCACATGACTAAGTTGCCTTCAGCAATCTGGGTTGTAGATACAAAGAAAGAGCACCTAGCTGTTGCTGAAGCTAAGAAGCTTGGTATTCCAGTTATTGCAATCTTGGATACAAACTGCGATCCAGATGAAGTTGATTACAAGATTCCAGGTAACGATGATGCAATCCGTTCAATCGGTCTGCTTACTCGCGTTATCACTGATGCAATTGTTGCCGGCCTTGCCGCACGCTCTGCAGTAGTTAAGGAAGAGACAAAGTCTGATTCTCCAGCAGAAGTTGCTGCGGGCGAGCCAATGGCTGACTGGGAGAAAGAGATTGCTGCTTCGTCCGAAGCGGTAGTTGAAACTCCAGTGTCCGAACCAGTGACTAACGAAGCTTTGTCCGAGGTTCCAGCTCAAGTTGTGACAACAGATGCTGTGTCCCAACCAGTAGAAGGAGAATAATTAATATGGCTGCATATACAGCTGCCGATGTAAAGAGACTTCGCGAAGCAACTGCTGCGGGAATGCTTGATTGCAAGAAAGCACTTGATGAAGCAGAGGGCGATTACGACAAAGCGATCGACCTTATCCGCGTTAAGGGACTCAAGGGAGTCACAAAGCGTGAAGGTCGTCTGACTTCAAACGGAGCAGTCGTTGCAAAGGTTGAGGGCAACCTCGGCGTAATGCTCGAACTAAACTGTGAGACAGATTTCGTGGCCAAAGGCGAGCGTTTCGTAGCCCTTGCCGATGAGCTGTTAGCTCATTTAAAAAATGTTCAGTCAGATTCAGTTGAAGCTTTCCTTGCAACAACTATGGCCAGCGGAA
This sequence comes from Actinomycetes bacterium, assembly GCA_037139795.1. GTDB lineage: Bacteria > Actinomycetota > Actinomycetes > Nanopelagicales > Nanopelagicaceae > Planktophila. The sequence goes on along the minus strand of JBAXFS010000026.1, from coordinate 12,758 downwards.
GCACTGTTCAATCGGTTATCGATGAGGCCAATGCAATGATGGGCGAGAAGATTGAGATTCGCCGAATTGCAGTTCTGAAAGACTCACCAGTCGGTATTTATCTTCACCGCACAAGCCCAGATCTTCCGCCACAAGTTGGCGTTCTCGTTCAACTTGTTAAAGAAGCAGGCGAAGTCGGAAAAGACATTGCTCAGCACATTGCAGCTTTCGCACCACAGTTCGTTAATCGCGAAGATGTGCCAGCGGATCTAATTGAAAATGAACGACGCATCGCCCATGAAACTGCGATCGAAGAGGGTAAGCCAGAGGCCTCCCTTATGAAAATCGTGGAGGGTCGCGTTACTGGCTTCGTTAAGGAAGTTTCACTTATCGAGCAGTCATTTGCTAAAGATGCCAAGAAGACCGTTAAGCAGATTCTCGATGAGGCAGGAACGGCCGTTAAGGCTTTCCATCGCTTCCGCGTGGGTCAATAGGCTTTAGGGAACTAACGCCTAAGATTTAACCAATTAACCACTAGTTTAAAAGGAGCATCCATGCCCGGTACACGAGGAACGTATCGGCGGGTGCTCCTTAAACTTTCTGGTGAAGTTTTTGGTGGAGCTAAAGGCATCGGTGTTGATCCCGATGTTGTGCAAGATATTGCTAAACAAATCGCCGACGTTGCGCGCACTGGAGTACAGGTTGCAATCGTTGTAGGTGGCGGCAACTACTTCCGCGGGGCAGAACTTCAACAGCGCGGAATGGATCGCTCTCGCGCCGATTACATGGGAATGCTCGGAACGGTGATGAACTGTTTAGCGCTCCAAGACTTTCTTGAAAAAGAGGGGATCCAAACCCGAGTTCAGACTGCGATAACAATGGGACAAGTCGCCGAGCCATATGTTCCACTTCGCGCAATCCGTCACTTAGAAAAGGGACGCGTCGTTATCTTTGGTGCCGGCGCTGGAATGCCTTACTTCACAACCGATACGGTGGCGGCTCAACGCGCACTTGAAATTGGAGCCGAGGCTTTGCTGCTGGCAAAAAGCGGTGTCGATGGCGTTTATAGCGCAGACCCTAAGAAAGATCCGAAGGCGACAAAGTTTGACAGCATCTCATACGATGAAGTTTTGACTAAGTCGCTAGCCGTTGCCGATGCTGCAGCTTTTGCACTGTGCCGCGAAAATAAACTTCCGATTGTTGTCTTCGACTTGATGAGCAATGGAAATATTGCACGCGCAGTACGCGGCGAAATGATTGGAACTTTAGTTAACTAAAGGTTTTACTTATCGGGCACCATCAGCATTGAACTAGATGGACACTCAGTAACACAGATTCCGCAGCCTTTGCAGTAATCTAAATTGATTTCAAAGCCCTTGCCAGGACCTAACTTAATGATGGCGTTATCAGGGCAGACGCCAAAGCAGTTATCGCACTCAAAACAGTTGCCACAGGACATGCAGCGGCGCGCTTCATACAATGCATTTGTTTCATCCAAGCCTTTAACGACCTCCGAAAAATCTTGAGCGCGACGGGTTGCCTCTAAACGCTCTCGAACTACGTGGGGCGCATCGGTGTAATACCAAGTGTTGAGTTGCTCATAAGTAACGATGTCTTTTTTATCAATCTTTTCATAGACGGTTTTACGCAACCACGCATCGATATTTCGTGCAGCTTTTTTGCCATGTCCAACGCCTGTTGTCACGGTTCGATCGGCAGGAATCATGTCACCGCCGGCAAAGATTCCAGGATGCGTTGTCATCATCGTTGCATCCACTGGCATCACACCATCTTTAGTATCAATGTCGGCACTATTTCCGAGTAGTGAGAAATCTACTTCTTGGCCAAGGGCCAAAATTAATGAGTCTGCCTCTAAAGTTTCAAATTCACCGGTAGGTTGAGGGAAACCATTCTCATCTAAGGCCATTCTCTCAATCTGTAGAGATTTTTCATCGGCATGCTTAACTGTAGATAACCACTTAACTAAAATTCCCTCTTCAAGAGCTTCGGTAATCTCTTCATCATTTGCTGGAGCCTTATCGCGAGTACGGCGATAAACAATGATGGCCTCTTCGGCACCTAACCTTTTAGCCGTACGTGCAACATCCATTGCGGTATTGCCGCCGCCATAAACCACAACTTTTCGTCCAAGTAGAGGCTGATTGCCATCTTCTACATCATGTAAAACTTTGATCGCATCCAGTATTCGCGCAGCCTCACTTGCAGGAATATATGCGCGCTTACTTAACTGGGCGCCGATAGCTAAGAACACCGCATTAAAGCCCTCATTGAGCGCTTCATGGACATCATCAACGCGCGTGTTCATTTCAAAGACAATACCCATATCCTTAATTCGTGAAATTTCAGCATCTAAGATTTCACGCGGGAGCCGATACTTAGGAATTCCATAGCGCATCATGCCGCCAGGGGCGTGGGTTGCATCGCGAACGGTGACGCTATGTCCCATGCAACGCAGATGGTATGCCGCTGACAATCCGGCAGGACCAGCACCGATTACTAAGACCTTAAATCCACTTTCTATGCTCGGAGCCGGAATACTCCAACCCTTTTCAATTGCATGATCGCCTAGAAAACGCTCGATGGAGTTAATGCCGACGGCTTCATCTAACTGTGCGCGGTTACAAACGCTTTGGCATGGGTGATAACAAACGCGCCCCATAATGGCTGGAAATGGATTATCGGCGACAAGTGCGCGCCAAGCGCCTTCATATGCGCCATCTTCGGCGATATATAGCCAACTTTGAATGTTCTCACCGGCTGGACAGGCATTGTTACACGGTGGCATGCGATGGACATACTCGGGCTTTTCAACGCGCCATGAACCAGTGTGGTTAGCTAGGGAGGAGTTTACGGAGAGTGTAATCGCAAATGGATTTTCCATTAGTTATTCTCACTCTCATTGCCCATTAAGTTATATCGGCGGATATTTTTATCGGCTACGGCCTGTAAATCATTGATGACATCATCGCGCCGAGTCGGTGCGAACAAATGGGAATAGCGCACCTGAAGTTTTAAATACTCTTCAACATTAACTTTATGGCGAATCGGTGTAGATGCGACAACCTCACCATGCTCGGCCTCAAAGACTGGATATAGACCTGACTGAGTTGCAAGACGGGCAATTTTAATAGTGTCGCAGGACTCGGATCCCCAACCCAGAGGACATGGAACAAGAACATGGATATAGCGCGCACCACGGAAAGACATCGCCTTAATTACTTTCGCCTCTAAATCGCGCAAATCTGCGACGGTCGCCGTGGCAACATATGGAATTTCATGTGCCATAGCAATTCGTGGAAGATTTTTACCTTGACCAAAAACGTTGCCAGGGCTTTCACCAACGGCTTGGGTTGTTGCAGTTCGCGCAGCTGGGGGAGTAGCACCTGATCGCTGCACTCCGGTGTTCATGTAAGCCTCATTGTCGTAACAGATGTAGAGAACATCGTCGTTGCGCTCGAACATTCCAGATAGAACGCCAAAACCGATATCCACCGTTGCGCCATCGCCGCCTTGTGCAACCACGCGAATATCGCTTTTGCCTTGAGCTTTAAGGGCTGCAGCGACACCAGTTGCAACTGCTGGGGCGTTACCAAATAGGGAGTGCAGCCATGGGATGCGCCAGGATGATTCTGGATATGGTGTTGAAAAAACCTCTAAGCAACCCGTTGCATTTACGGCGATAATTTTTTCATTAGTTGCGCGCATTGCCGCATCTAATGCATAACGCGCACCTAGAGCCTCCCCGCACCCTTGACAAGCACGGTGACCAGAAGTCAGGGCATTTGTGCGGTTGGTATCGGACTGAATCGAGCGATCTTCGGCCGTTAATAATCGGTTTCCAACGGCAAAACTACCTACTTGGTAAAACTTAATTGGCGAGGTTGTCATTTACACACCTGCCTCTCGCAGAATTTCACGATCGACTAACTCTGTATCTAAATCTAGGAAAGTTAAATCCTCTACGTTATCACTGCATGCACGAACTAAATATTCACGCAGGGATTGTTTAGTTATTGGACGTCCACCTAAACCGGCGATGAGTGTGTAATCATTAGTATCGGTGCCCCGCAAACTCTCGCGCACGTTCTCAATAACAATTCCGCCAATACCAACTTGAAAAGCTTTCTCTAAGACAACCACGCGTTTTGCCTTTGAAAGCGCGCTCCGAACTGCCTCGGTTGGAAATGGTCGGAAAGCGATAATTCCCAGGACACCAATTGCGAAATCGGCGCCAACCATCTCATCTACAACATCCTTAATCGTTCCGAGCACCGAACCGAGGGCAATGACTACGGTTTGCGCACCATCGAGTTTGTATCCACGGACTAATCCGCCGGAACTACGACCGAAAATTCCTTGAAAATCCGAAGCAACTTGTGGGATTACATCTAATGCAAGTTTATTTTTCATGTGCGAGATGTATTTGACCTCCGTAAAGGCCTCGGGTCCAACCATCGCACCAATCGAAACTGGATTATTAGGATCCATAATCTGTCTAGGCTGAAATGGGGGTAAGAACTTATCAACGTCGGCCTGCTCTGGTACATCTACTCGCTCATAGGCATGGGTCAAAATAAAGCCATCCATGCAGACCATGACGGGAAGTGATAACTCTTCGGCGATTTTGAAGGCCTGTACATGTAAATCAGCGGCCTCTTGATTAGTTTCGGCATAGATTTGAATCCAGCCCGAGTCACGTTGTGACATTGAATCACTGTGATCATTCCAGATGTTTATCGGCGCTCCGATTGCACGGTTGGCCACCGTCATAACGATTGGCAGGCCTAGACCTGATGCGTTGTAAACCGCTTCAACCATGTAAAGCAGACCTTGACTAGCGGTGGCGGTATATACACGCGCACCAGTGGCACTTGCACCGATTGCAACCGACATTGCGGCGAACTCAGACTCAACGTTAATAAACTCGCAACCCTCTAGTGTGCCCTCTTTAACTAATCGGCTTAAGCCCTCGACAATATGTGTTTGAGGAGAGATTGGATAGGCACAAATAACTTGAGGGCGGCACGCGGCAACCGAGTCGGCAACAGCCTTTGATCCTTCAACTTGTCTAAGCATGTGCAGCCACCTTTGCTAGAACGAATTCATATGCTGCCGTTGCGGCGGCGCAGTTAGATGCAGCGATTTTTGGCTTGAATTTTTCATTGATGGCATCGGTAACCGAATGCAGAGAGACGATTTTCGTGAGGGCGGCAAAGGCTCCGAGTAAAACGGCATTAGGAACGGGGCGGCCTAAATACTCCATTGCCATTGCAGTAGCCGGCACCGTAATAAATCGTGAGTGAGAATGTGCGAGGTCCGAGATTCCCAACTCCTCAAAAGATCTGGTCGAATTTATTAGCGCATATCCATCGGTAACTAAGCCGGCAAAGACATCTATTTGTTTGAGTAGCGTTGAATCCTGAATAATGATTGCGTCCGGAAACATAATTGGTTCGCGGACACGAATTTCGGCATCTGCTATCCGACAAAATGCGACAACCGGTGCGCCCGTACGTTCGGAGCCAAAACTAGGAAAAGCTTGGGCAAAACGTTTTTCATCGAAGGCCGATTGGGCCAGAAGTTCTGCTGCAGTTACAACTCCCTGGCCGCCGCGTCCATGTATGCGTACTTGAAACACTTAAGATTTCTCTCCCTTTCATCTCTAAGCATGAAACTACTCCTCGAGGTAGGCCACATAAATACATTTTGCGAGTGCCAGTCCTAATTTGCAATAAAACCCTTTATTAACGCTTATATTTGCCCTCGTAATGTAAATCACTCTTCTTAATATAGAATCGCCCCCATCGACTTAAGGTCGACTTAAAAAGGAGCAACGATGTCAGATGTAGCAAGCGTCCTTAAGGATGCCGATACCAAGATGAGCAAAGCCGTTGAGGTTGCTAAGGATGATTTCGCCTCCATTCGTACAGGCCGCGCCGCTCCATCGCTTTTTAATAAGATTATGGTTGATTATTACGGCACATATACCGCGCTCTCACAGCTAGCCTCAATTCAAATTCCAGATGCGCGAATGGCAACGATCGCCCCTTTTGATAAAGGCGCCATGGCAAACATTGAAAAGGCAATTCGCGATTCAGATCTAGGTGTTAACCCATCAAGCGATGGTGTTCTTATTCGGATTAACTTCCCGCAGTTAACTGAAGAGCGTCGCAAGGAGTACATCAAAGTCGTTAAGGGAAAGGCCGAGGATTCCAAAATATCCATGCGCAATATCCGCCGCTCCGCCAAAGAGGCCATCGAAAAGATGGAAAAAGATGGCGAAGTTGGTAAAGATGATGTTGCCCGTGGTGAAAAAGAGCTAGAGAAGATTACCTCTGAGCATGTAGCTAAAGTCGATGAAATGTTTAAGCACAAGGAGGCTGAACTCCTAGAAATCTAAGGGGTTTAACTTCATGTCTGATATACATTCCATAAATGAGGCGATAAACAAGCGGGCCGGGCGCAAGCTCTTGCCTTCAATTCTTGTTTCAGTTTCCCTCATCGCACTTATTTGGTTTGCGCTTTCCTATCACCGTGAAATCTTCGCAACCGTTGTTGCGATAGCCGTTCTCCTTGGAATTCGCGAAATTGTTCGCGCTTTTAATATCCGTGGAACTTATATTTCGCGCTATGCATTAATTTTGGCCTCAATTGCCCTTTCTTATTCGGCGTGGAATGGGGGAGTTGCAGGTTTAGCTGTAGCCACTGCCATTGCAATCCCAATTCTTCTAATTCAACTATTAACTAGGGGCCCAGAGGGTTTCGTAGCTAGTGCAACGGCCACAACTTTTTCACTCCTATATCTGCCTTTCCTAGGTGGATTTTTAATTCTGCTCGGTCGGACTAGTACCGGCTTTGAGCGCGTAATGACTTTCGTCGTGTTAGTTAGTTGCAACGACACTTTTGGTTACATCGTAGGAGTGCTTATTGGAAAGCATCCGCTCGCGCCGAAAATCAGCCCGAAAAAGAGTTGGGAGGGCTTAATGGGCTCTCTCGTTTTCACAATTATCGGCGGCATGCTTGCATTTAAATACATCATGTCGTTTCAGTGGTGGATTGGGGCGATTGTCGGGTTAATGATTGTCTTTACCGCTACATGCGGTGATTTAATCGAGAGTGCAATGAAGCGTGACTTGGCGCTTAAAGATATGGGCTCTTTGCTTCCTGGCCACGGTGGAATGTTGGATCGTTTAGATTCCGTTTTGATTTCAGCCCCAGCACTGTGGTTGGCCCTTGAGTTAGTAAAGGCCTGGACATGAGCCTGCCTGAGATAAAACTAGTTTTCGATGAGCCGCCTCAGCGTAAGAAAACGCCTAAACATTTAGCTGACTATTCACCGGAAGAGCGACGCGAAGTTGCCAAGACCTTAGGTTTACCAGCCTTTAGAGCTACTCAAGTGGCAACACATTATTTCTCGCATCTTTCAAATGACCCACAGACATGGACTGACATCCCAGCTGAAATGCGCCAAAGCATTGCCGATCAGTTAACGCCAAAGCTCATTGAGTTAGTTCGTTCGGTTACATGTGACGAAGGCATGACCCGCAAAGATTTATGGAAATTACATGATGGCGTATTAGTTGAGAGTGTATTAATGCGCTATTCCGATCGCGTGACTGTTTGTATCTCATCACAAGCCGGATGTGGAATGAACTGTCCATTTTGCGCAACGGGTCAAGCAGGTTTAACGCGTAATTTAAGCGCTGGTGAAATCACTGAACAGATTGTCGCTGCCGCCCGTGCATGTGCAAATGGGGAACTTCCGGGAGGGCCAACGCGCCTTTCCAATATTGTCTTCATGGGAATGGGCGAGCCTTTGGCTAACTACAACGCCGTGATGCGCTCTGTGCGAAATATTACCGATCCAAATCCTGATGGCTTAGGCATTAGTGCGCGCTCAGTAACGGTTTCAACGGTTGGTCTTGTTAATGGAATTGAAAAACTTACCGAAGAGGGGATTGCCGTTACTTTGGCGGTCTCACTTCATACTCCAGATGACGAGCTTCGAGATACTTTGGTACCGATCAATTCACGATGGAATATTAAAGAAGTTCTAGCCGCCGCCGATGCTTATGAAAAGCGTACGGGTCGCCGATATTCAATTGAATATGCACTCATTCGAGATATCAATGATCAATCGTGGCGCTCGGATTTATTAGGCCGACTTCTTAAAAATCGCAATGCGCATGTGAATTTAATTCCCCTTAACCCAACACCCGGTTCAAAGTGGACGGCATCTCGCCGTGAAGACGAGGCCGAGTTTGTTCGAATTTTAGAGAGTTACGGCGTTCCGGTAACTGTTCGAGATACCCGCGGCCGTGAAATTGATGGCGCATGTGGTCAGTTAGCTGCAGCAGAAAAACTAAAATAGTTTTTCTATTATTTTTCCAAGCACACTTGGATGTTGAGTAATTCTCTCTTCAACATCGGCTAGTTCAGATAGCCCGATGGCAGTATTGACACCGAACCAACGCAGCGGCTCAAACTCCCAATTCTTGCTGCGTGAATGTACGTAGGGCAGTTGGCTTCGCTCAGATTTTTTCCCGGTAATCAGATCGGCAACTGAGTTAGCCGCCAAATATGACAGTGTCACGCCATCGCCGGCATATCCACCTAGGGCGGCCAAGCGTCCATCCCAATGAACATATGGCGCCCAATCACGGGTTATGCCAACCGCGCCGCCCCATGCATGCGTGAAGCGCGTATTTTTTAGAACCGGGAACCATTCAACTGCTAACTCTCTAATTAGTTGGTGCGTCACTTCTCGAGCCTCGTGTGAATCTTTGCGCTTGGAACCGAATAAATATGGAGCACCACGTCCGCCAATTGCCAATCGATTATCACTCGTGCGTTGGGCGTAAGTAACCATGTGGCGGACTTCAGCAAATGTTTCGCGCTCACGCAAACCAATTTGCTCCCAGATATCTTGCGATAGAGCTTCGGTTGCAACCATGAGGGAATAGATAGGAATCTGAGTTCGAGAGTTAGCTCGATAGGCCTCTATGGCCTCAACAACATGAGTTGATTTGATAGTGCGAGCCATGCCTTCATGAGTAACGAGAACGCTTCTCTCATTTGCATAGGCGGGAGTGAATTCGAAGATTGAGACGCCACGTTTTTGCAAATTTAGCGCTAGACCTATTACCAGAGCCGCGGGATTAATCGCTGCGCAGTGTGGTGAGTAAGTACCACCAAGGGCACCCTGCATCTGAATACGGGCTTTAATCGCACTTTCATTGAGGAAATTATCGGTGGCTTCACCTTTGATGCGCTTGAGTTGTCCTTTATTTCGCGCGATGCTAAGAGTGCCGCCTTTAGCAAAACCACAGTCGATTGAGCTTGTTTGCGCAAAGTCGTCGATTTCATCGATGCTATTTTCTAAATGTGATTGCAAACTTGCCGTGGCTTGAGCCCCAAATTTTTTAATTAATTCACTCTCACTTTGAGGATAGAGCGCTGATACCCAGCCCCCGTTTCGCCCACTTGCCCCAGATCCAACTTGATTTTGCTCAAAGACTGCAATTGAGAGTGAGGGATTATTGTTGAGTAAATGGTGTGCACACCACAGGCCGCTAAAACCGGCGCCGATAATAACGATATCCCACGGCGATTCAATTTCTTTCGGACTAAAAGTTGGATGTTCGACCGAGGACCACCACAACGAGTTTTCGTAGGAATGTCGAGGGTTCATGGTGGCCAGTCTAGAACTTGGACTACACAATTGAGGCCTTCCAGCGTAATCTGACGCCCATGGAAAAACTATCGAACTTCATCAATGGCAAGAACGTCGAGAGCACATCTGGCGAAACAACATCACTCATTAACCCATCAAATGGTGCGGCCTATGCCACAGCGCCAAAATCAAATGCCGCTGATGTCGATGCTGCATTTAGTGCAGCGAGTGATGCATTCCCAGGATGGCGCGATTCAACTCCATCGCAGCGCCAACGTGCTTTATTAAAAATCGCCGACGCGATTGAGGATCGCCAGTCCGAGGTAATTGACATTGAATGTCGTAACACCGGAAAACCAATCTCTTTAACCACGTCGGAGGAAGTTCCACCGATGGTTGATCAGATTCGTTTCTTTGCCGGAGCTGCCCGAAACTTAGAGGGAAAGTCGGCTGGTGAGTACATGCCAGGTATGACTTCGATGATTCGTCGCGAACCAATCGGCGTAATTGGCCAAGTGACTCCATGGAACTACCCAATGATGATGGCAGTATGGAAATGGGCGCCAGCAATTGCCGCCGGCAATACTGTAGTTTTAAAACCAAGTGATACAACACCTGCATCAACTGTGTGGATGGCGCAACTAATGTCAGAGTTTTTACCTGCTGGTGTATTTAACGTCGTGTGCGGTGAGCGCGAAACTGGTCGCTCACTTGTCGAGCACAAGCGTCCCGACATGGTTTCTATTACAGGTTCAGTCGGAGCTGGAATTCAAGTGGCACAATCTGCCGCGTCTCAACTAAAACGTGTTCACCTCGAACTCGGCGGCAAAGCACCCGTTGTTGTATTTGCAGATGCCGATTTAGGCGCAGCTGCTGAAGCTATAGCAATTGCAGGTTACTTCAATGCGGGCCAGGATTGCACTGCAGCTACTCGCGTGATTGTAGAAGCAAGTGTTTATGATGAGTTCGTTGGGTACTTAACTGCGCAAGCGAAATCAATTGCAATCGGTGCTCCAGAAGAGGATGTATTCCTTGGCCCAGTCAATAACGCTAATCAATTGGCACGAGTAGCTGGATTCTTAAGTCGCGTCCCTGATCATGCAACTGTTATGGCTGGCGGTACAGCCCTTGATCGTCCAGGTTTCTTTTTCCCAGCAACTGTTGTTGCAGGTCTTACCCAAGATGACGAGATGATTCAAAATGAGATCTTCGGACCAGTAATTACCGTTCAAAAATTTACCGACGAGGCTGACGCAGTAGCAAAAGCAAATGGTGTTGATTATGGCCTGGCTTCTAGCGTATGGACTCGAGACCATGGCCGCGCGATGCGAATGGCTAAGGCCTTTGATTTCGGTTGCGTGTGGATCAATACTCATATTCCAGTTGTTGCAGAGATGCCACATGGTGGCTTCAAGCGCTCGGGCTACGGCAAGGATCTTTCGGCGTATGGTTTCGAGGATTACACCCGAATCAAACACGTTATGACAAATCTGAACGCTTAAACACGTGACGCATCGCCCTTAGAGGCATAAACTCGCACTAGTTCAACCCCCAAGTAAAGGAGCAGCAATGCCGAAGAATGAAGCGCTTGCACCAGAAGTAGGCCAATTAATCCGTGCTCAATTATCGCGCCGAGGTCTCATTGCCGGCATTGGTGGTTTAGGTGCGGCTGGGTTATTGGCCGCGTGCGGAACTAGCTCTTCGACGTCAACTGCTCCAAAAGTTGTAACCGATCTTTCAAGCACGGAAAAAATTGCACGTTGGGCAAACTGGACGCTTTACTTGGATTACGACTCTAAAGCAAAGGCCTATCCAACACTTGAGGCATTGAAGAAATCTTCTGGATTAGATATTTCATACAAGGAAGATGTTGACGACAACAACACTTTTTATGGAAAAGTTTCTGGTCAGCTAAAGCTTGGCAAAGATATCGGCTATGACATCGTCACACTGACTGACTGGATGGCTGGGCGTTGGATTCGCCTTGGATATACCCAAGAACTTGATGAAGCCGCCGTTCCGAATAAAAAGAATATTTTGCCAGTTCTTGAAAACGTTGGTTTTGATCCAGGTCGCAAGCACACGTTAACTTGGCAGACTGGCTTTGCAGGCTTTGGTTGGAATAAGCAGTTGCTTCCAAAGGGCCTTCGCACAGTCGATGATCTCTTTGCCCCTGCAAATAAGGGACGTATTGAAGTTCTCTCCGAAATGCGTGACACCATGGGAATTATCATGCAGTACCAGGGTGTAGATATCTCTAAGAGTTTCACCGAAGCCCAATTCATGAACGCCGTTGACTTTCTGCAAAAGAAGATTTCCGATGGTTTCATCCGCCAAGTTAAAGGTAACTCTTACAAAGAGGATCTCATTTCTGGGGATGCGATTGCAGTTATTGGTTGGTCGGGGGACTTGTTCCAATTGGCCTCTGAAAACAACGGAAAATTTGAGTTTGCTGTGCCTGAGAGTGGCGGAACCTTGTGGAGTGACAACATGATGATTCCATCTACATCACCTCATAAGAAAAATGCTGAAACGGTCATGAATTATTATTATGACCCAGCAGTTGCGGCCCAAGTTGCCGCATATGTTAACTACGTCTGTCCTGTACAGGGAGCACAAGCTGAGATGGAGAAGATTGATCCAGTGTTAGCCAAGAGCCCATATATTTTCCCCGATGCCGCAGCGCTCTCAAAGGTTAAGGTCTTTGCGGAACTGACACCAGCCGATGAGACTAAATACCAAGCTGCCTTCCAGAAAGCGATCGGTAACTAATGGCCAATAAAGCGGCCGGCACAAAAGGAGATCTTCGACTTAGTAATTTAACTAAGGCCTTTGGAGATTTCAAAGCTGTAGATGATTTATCGTTGATAATCCCTGAAGGCTCTTTTTTTGCACTCCTTGGACCATCTGGCTGCGGCAAGACGACGACGCTTCGAATGATTGCTGGGCTTGAAGAGCCAACATCAGGAACAATTGAAATTGGAACGACGGATATTACTTATGAAAAACCTTATTCGCGCCCAGTAAATACGGTCTTTCAAAACTACGCACTTTTTCCGCATTTAACTATCTTTGAAAATGTAGC
>JBAXFS010000025.1:0-19911 GCA_037139795.1 Actinomycetes bacterium | reverse complement strand
TTCTTCAAGTCCGGCCAACATACGAAGTGATGTTGACTTACCGCAACCTGATGGGCCGACTAAAACCAAAAACTCACCGTCATTGACAGTGAGATTTAATTTATCAACTGCAGGTGCTGTGGTGCCTGGATAGATACGTGATGCCGCTTCGAAAACTACTGATGCCATGAGATTTCTCTCCTTCTCCGGGCAGGTACGTGCCCGACGGTCCGAGGATGAAGGTGTTGGCCCGGATGGGCCAGCGTTGGCAAGGTTACGCGGTAAAGCTCTTTATGCAAAGCCCGTCGCTTAACCATTGCCGTATAGTTACATTCATAATGGAGTCTCATTCGCTAGGAACACTGTTTTTAGATTTGGCTGTAGTGGCAGCCCTCATCCTCACGGCAGCACTTTTTGTTGCCGCTGAAATTGCGCTCATTTCTCTCCGCGACAGTCAGGTTCGTCAATTAGCCTCACGCGGAAAACGTGGTGCTCGCGTTGCACAATTAGCGCAAAATCCCAACCGCTTTTTAGCTGCAGCCCAAGTGGGCGTGACTTTCTGCGGCTTTTTATCAGCGGCCTTGGGTGCTGAAAAACTTGGTGGCTTTGTAATCCCGTGGCTTGAGAAGCGCGGACTCTCGCATGGTTTGAGCACGACGCTTTCTATTATCGGTGTGACTTTAGTGATTGCTTATTTTTCACTTGTCTTTGGTGAGCTAGTACCAAAGCGTCTTGCACTATTTCGCTCTGAAGAAATCTCACTTGCATCGGCTGGAATTATTGATGTTATTGCAAAGATTTTTAGACCAATCATTTGGCTTCTCTCTCACTCAACCGATTTTGTTGTGCGTTTATTTGGCGTCGATCCAAAAGAGCAACGAAGTGCAATGAGCGAAGAAGAACTACTCGATTTAGTTGCGGGCCATGCAGCTCTAACGGCTGAAGAGCGCGACATTGTCGAAGAAGTCTTTAATGCATCCGAGCGACAAGTCCATGAAGTTATGGTTCCGCGTACCGAAGTTGATTTTATGGATGCAACGCTCACTGTTGGTAAAGCCATTGAATTAGCCGTTGATAAGGCGCATTCGCGCTACCCAGTTGTTCGAGGATCAACCGATGAAGTTGTTGGCTTTATCCATGTTCGTGATTTGCTAGATACGTCACTGGCAAGTAAGTCAGACAAAATTATTGAGCTCGTTCGAACAATTATGTTCTTGCCCGGCACTAAGGGAGTATTGCCAGCGCTAACTGAGATGCGCCTTCAAGGCCAGCACGTTGCAATCGTGCTGGATGAATATGGTGGCACCGATGGCATCGTCACACTCGAAGATTTAGTTGAGTGTTTAATTGGCGACATCCGCGATGAATACGATGAAGTTGATGCTGATGCCACGATAGAAACTCATGTAGGTGATTTTGAAGTCGATGGGTTAATTTCTATCGAAGATTTAATTGAGCAGTCCGAAATTGAGATTCTTGATGGCCCTTATGAGACTGTCAGCGGCCTAGTTATGCATTATTTGGGGCGAATTCCCCGCGAGCACGATGTTGTAAACGTCAGTGGCCTACGAATAACAGTGCTCTCCATGGAGGGCAAGCGCGCAGGTCAGTTATTAATCTCTCGAACCGCTTGATGTGTCATAGAATCACGCCATGAGTATGAAACGTGTCTTATCGGGGATTCAACCAACGAGTGACTCGTTTCATTTAGGCAACTATTTAGGCGCAGTTAAACAGTGGGTAGCGCTGCAAGATGGTCATGATGCTTTTTACTGCATCGTTGATTTACATGCCTTAACTATTGAGACCGAGCCAGCATTGATGCGAAAGCGGACGTTGGCCTCGGCGGCGCAGTTAATCGCACTCGGTATTTCGCCTGAGAAATCGACACTCTTTGTGCAGTCGCAAGTTCCACAACATAATCAACTAGGTTGGTTAATGGAGTGCATGGCAGGCTTTGGTGAAGCAAATCGCATGACTCAGTTCAAAGATAAGTCTTCTAAACTCGGCGCAGATAGCGCCCGCGTTGGTTTGTTTACTTATCCAATGTTGCAGGCCGCGGACATTCTTTTGTATCAAGCTAACCTTGTTCCAGTGGGCGAAGATCAACGCCAACATATTGAGTTAACTCGCGATTTAGCTGGGCGTTTTAATACACGTTATGGACAGACATTTACGATTCCAGATGGCTATATTTTAAAGACTGCCGCCAAGATTAATGATTTGCAGGAGCCAACGGCGAAGATGAGTAAATCATCGGGTTCGGCCGCTGGAGTTATTGAGATTATGGATGCACCAGAGGTCAATTCTAAAAAGATTAAGAGCTCTATGACCGATGCCGGTAGTGAAGTTCGCTTTGATGAGAAGGAAAAGCCTGGCATCAGTAACTTACTAACAATTCATAGCGCCTTATCTGGCACAGCGATCCCGGCCCTCGAGAGCGAGTTTGCGGGCAAGGGCTATGGAGATTTTAAATCAGCCGTTGCCGAAGTCGTAGTTGAATATTTGCGTCCGATTCGAACTAAGGCCCTTGAACTATTAGAGGATGAAAAGCACTTAATCGATCTGCTTCATGTCGGGTCGGCAAAGGCAAGAGTGGTAGCCACCGAGACCCTTGAATTGGCATATAAGAATCTGGGTACTGTCGCCTAAAACAGGGGGTCACTACCATCAAGGGCAAGTTGAGGGTTTAAAAATGTTACCTCAGCGATACCAAAATCGCAGTGTCCTGTATTGAGTATTTGTAGGCCCAACTACTAGGCTGACCATTACACATCAACCTTCTATGTCACCCACTGTGGGCAGCGTAGAAGACCCCTTGGAGGAAAATTGAAGAAGATATTTCGTCTAGTAGCGGTTGTGGCAGCAACAACTCTTGCAGTTACTGCATTTGTTGCACCATCAGCAACGGCAGCATCAAAGGTTAAAGTAGGCCTTGCTTATGACATCGGCGGACGTGGCGATAAGTCATTCAACGATTCAGCAGCAGCTGGTCTTGCACAAGCTAAGAAAAAGTTTGGCGTTACAGCCAAGGAAATCACTGTAACTACAGGTTCAGATTCAGAGCGCGAAGACAAGCTCCGCTTGCTTGCAGCTGCTGGATACAACCCAATCATTGCAGTTGGCTTCCTTTATGCCGGCCCACTTAAGAAAGTTGCCGCAGATTATCCAAATACACAATTTGGAATCGTCGATGATGCATCAGTTGATCTTCTAAACGTTGCATCACTTGTATTCGCAGAAGAGCAGGGTTCATACCTAGCTGGCGTTGCAGCAGCACTTGCATCAAAGTCAGGAAAGATTGGTTACATCGGCGGAGTTCGTATTCCACTACTACAGAAGTTTGAAGCAGGATTCGTTGCTGGTGTTAAGGCAACTAAGAAGTCTGCAACAGTAGATGCCAAGTACGTAACTGAGTTCCCTGATTTCTCTGGCTTCAATGACCCAGCTAAGGCAAAGGTTATTGCTAAGGGAATGATCGATAAGGGCGTCGATGTTATTTACTCAGCTGCTGGTGGATCAGGTGCGGGTAACTTCGCAGCTGCAACCGAGGCTGCAAGTTCTGGCACTAAGGTTTGGACTATCGGAGTTGACTCTGATCAGTACCTTTCAGCTTCAGCTGCAGAAAAGAAGAACATGCTCACATCAATGATCAAGCGCGTTGACCGTGCTGTCTACGATGTAATTGCAACTTCTGTTGCAGGATCATCTGTTAACGACGTTCTAGATGCCAAGGCTGGCATCTACGGTCGTCACTATGATCTAGCACTTGACGGCGTTGGCGTCTCGTACTCTGGTGGATACATCACTAAGTACAAGGCACAGATCGACAAGGCAGCAGCTGCAATCAAGTCAGGAAAGATCAAGGTTCCAACAAAGCCTTAATTCTCACATTGAGATAGAGGTTATAAGAAGTGGCGTTTGGCCCAACAATGGAGTTAAATCTCCTTGTTGGGCCAAACGTTTTTATACAACTGAAGGAGACAACATAAGTGTCAGTGGCAGTTGAACTACGGCACATCACCAAACGCTTTCCTGGTGTCATTGCCAATAAAGATGTCTCAATGAGCGTAGAAACTGGCACTGTTCACGCCCTCGTCGGCGAAAATGGTGCCGGCAAATCCACCGTAATGAAGATTTTATACGGAATGCAGCGCCCTGATAGTGGCGAGATTTTAGTTAATGGCAAGGCTGTACATTTCAAGAATCCAAATGATGCAATCGATGCAAGCATTGGAATGGTGCACCAACACTTTATGTTGGCCGATAACTTCACCGTACTTGAAAACATAATTCTTGGATCTGAGCCAAAGCATGGAGTAACAATTGATTTTGTTGCCGCGCGTAAAAAGATCGCTGAAATGTCGGCGGCCTATGGTCTTGAAATCGATCCAGATATTTTGGTAGAAGAGCTCGGCGTCGGAGCCCGCCAGCGCGTTGAGATTTTGAAGGTTCTATATCGCGGCGCCCGCATTTTAATTTTTGATGAGCCAACTGCCGTTCTTGTTCCACAAGAGGTCGATGATTTATTTAACGCTCTTGAAGGTCTTCGTGCCGAAGGTATGGCCATCATCTTTATCTCGCACAAACTAGATGAGGTTTTGCGTGTTGCCGATGACGTTACAGTTGTTCGACAAGGTTCGACCGTTGCCGAAGTTAAATCCAAAGATATAACTGCGCGCCAACTAGCCGAGCTTATGGTGGGCAGTGAACTACCGCAGCCAAGCACCCACGGGGTCACTCGTCGTGACCAAGTTGCGCTAGCACTTAAAGATGTTTCAATTCCAACATCAACAGGTAGCCGTGATTTGATTTCACATATCACTTTTAATTTACACGCCGGCGAGGTTGTCGGTATTGCTGGTGTCGAAGGTAATGGTCAGGCCGAGCTAGTTGAAGCGATTCTGGGTCTGCGCGAATATACGGGTTCAATTTCATTTAATGGTGAATCCATCGACCACTTAAGTGTTGCTCACCGCCATGATTTAGGTATTGGTTTTATCCCTGAAGATCGTCAACGTCAGGCACTAATGATGAACTCACCGTTGTGGGAGAACCGAATCCTCGGACATCAGCGATCTAAGCCAGTTATGCGTGGCTTTGTTTTAGATAAAAAGGCAACCATCGCCGACACTGCTCGCATCATGGAAGAGTTTGACGTGCGAGCACCCGGGCCACAGACTTTAGCTACAGCGCTATCGGGTGGTAATCAACAGAAATTTATTGTCGGACGCGAAATGAGTAAAGCCCCTGCACTACTCGTTGCTGCCCACCCAACTCGCGGCGTAGATGTTGGCGCGCAAGGCGCGATTTGGGAAGAGCTTCGAAGGGCGCGCGAAAAAGGAATGGCAATCGTTTTAATCTCTGCAGATCTTGAGGAGCTAATCGGAATGTCTGATCGCTTGTTGGTTATGTTACGTGGCGTTGTAACTGCCGAACTCGATCCAGCTAAGACAACGCCGGAACAGCTAGGTTCTGCGATGACAGGTGCAGTATGAAAAAACTTAAACTCTCAGCTATTTTGCTTGCATTAGCCGCCCCATTTGCCGCTGCAGTAGTCTCGATCATCATCTCTTCCTTAGCCGTTCTCGCCACACATAAATCTCCAATGGATGCCTATAAAACCATGTGGGATTTTGGAACAACTCAAAGCTCCCTGATGCAAATGCTCAACACAGCTACGCCTTATTACATTGCGGCAATTGCGATAGCCATTACTTTTCGTGCTGGTCTATTCAATATCGGTGTCGAAGGTCAACTTCGATTAGGTGCCCTCTTCGGTGCTTACATTGGTGCGATGTTTGTATTGCCACCCGTACTTCATATTTTAATAATCATGGTGGTCGCCATGACTATTGGCGGACTATGGGCCTCAATTGCGGGTTATCTAAAAGTTAAGCGCGGAGTAAGTGAAGTTATTTCCACAATTATGTTGAACTCCTTGGCGGGCGGTCTGTCCTCATACTTACTTGCTAATCGATTCATGGATCGAACTACTAACTCAAATAACATGTCCACCAAGACGCTCCCGACCTCAGGCCAATTCCCAGGCTTAATGCCCCTGCTAAACAAGCTGGGTATCAAAGATAAACCCGGCGGCGGCGTATACGGCATGCTCATTATTGCCATCATTCTTGGTGTTGCTTTCTGGTTCGTTGTTAACCGCACTCGATTTGGTTTTGAGCTTCGAGCAACTGGAGCTAATCCAATTGCTGCGCGAGTTAGCGGCGTCAACTCAAAGCGCATGACTTTCATCGCACTCGCCGCATCTGGGGCTGTAGCTGGTTTGGCCGGCCTACCCGCGGTGCTGGGTGATACACATGCATTTAATATGGGCTTTCGAACTGGAATTGGTTTCTCTGCAATCGCAGTAGCACTCCTTGGTCGAAACAATGCAGTTGGTATGGCGATTAGCGCTTTGCTCTTCGGTTTTCTCGAAGTGAGTTCACGCGCTCTTGAGCTCATAGATATTGCACCTGAAACGTATGTAATCATGCAGGGTTCAATTCTCTTATCTTCCGTTATTGCCTATGAAGTTGTCCGTCGATACAAGATAACACTGCAAAGTAAAGAGCTTGCAAAGGCGGTCGGAGCATGAGAACCAAACTATTGAAGAACTTGCGATATGCAGCATTATTAGTTTTTGTACTTTCGGTCATCCGAATGATTACTGGTGCGTCAGATTTAACTAGTGTTGGTACTGCTTCAGCGGCGTTACTACTCTCAGTCCCAATTGCCCTCGCTGGCCTTGGTGGTTTATTTTCCGAGCGCTCGGGAGTTGTCAATATTGGCCTTGAAGGCATGATGATTATGGGCGCTTGGGCCGGCGGAATGATTGGTACGAAGCACGGCCCTTGGATTGGCTTAGTAGCCGCGATCTGTTTCGGGGCAACTGGTGCATTACTTCATGCAGTTGCAACGATTACTTTTGGTGTCGACCATGTTGTATCAGGCGTTGCAATTAATATTATTGCCGCAGGGCTAGTTCGATATATATCAACTATTTTATATAAGAGTGGGTCTTGGCTCGGGCCTTCACAATCTCCCGATGTAAATTCAATTGGTACTAACGGGATTCCTGTTTTATCTGGCGGAAAATATTTCGGTTGGCATAGCCCTGATTTATTAACCAATTTGGCTAATAAACACTGGTTTTTCATCTCCGACGTTGCTGCAGTTCTCCGAGGCGTTACTGGTGATCTCTCATACGTAACGATAATTGCGATAGCTATCGTTCCGCTCTCGGTTTTTGTTCTCTGGCGGACGGCCTTTGGTCTACGTCTTCGCAGTGCGGGAGAAGCACCTACTGCTGCTGAATCTCTTGGCGTAAATGTCTATGCGATGAAATACGCCGGTGTTTTAATCTCAGGTGCCCTTGCAGGACTTGGCGGGGGCTATTTAGCAATCGTTGCCGCAAATCATTATCAAGAAAATCAAGTTGCCGGACGCGGATATATCGGTCTTGCCGCCCTGCTCTTTGGTAACTATCGCCCAGGCGGAATCATGATGGGTGCGGGATTATTTGGTTTTGCAGATGCACTTCAACTCAGAGACTCTGCATCGATTCATGCGCTGATTCTCCTCATAGTTCTAATTTTAGCATTCTTAGTTTATAGAGATATCAGAAAGGGAAGATTGCTTAAGGCTGGACTCACATTTGCTTCGGCGGCTCTATCGCTGTGGTACTACCTAGCGGTAGATAACTTGCCTGGACAGTTAATAACGATGACGCCATACATAACAACGCTCTTGGTAATGGCCGTGGCCTCTCAAAGACTTCGAATGCCGGCAGCCGATGGAGTACCGTATCGACGCGGCGGTATGAAGTGATTGAGATTAATTGGGAACAACTTCATAGCGCAGCGGTAGCTGCAATGAAAACCGCTTATGCGCCATACTCTAAGTTTCCGGTCGGAGTTGCCGCCCTTGTTAATGATGGCCGTATCGTCTCTGGTTGCAACGTTGAAAATGCTAGTTACGGTTTAGGTCTCTGCGCCGAGTGCGGCTTAGTTTCTAATTTAATTGCAACTGGTGGCGGTCGCTTAATCGCAATTTCCTGTGTCGATGGTCAAGGAAATCACTTGGCACCATGTGGTCGCTGTCGTCAATTATTATTTGAGCACGGTGGATCGAATGCGTTATTAATGACCGATGATGGACCACAAACTATGGCTGCCATGTTGCCATGGGCCTTTGGTCCAGATGATTTAGACCGTAACGAGCGTTAAATGACCCAGGTAGAAGCCTTTTCTGCCGCAGAAATTATTGCGGCAAAGCGTGATCATCATTCACTGACCGACCCACAGATTGATTGGGTCATTGACGCCTATACACGAGGCGCAGTTGCCGATGAGCAAATGTCTGCACTTCTCATGGCCATCTTGCTCAACGGTATGGAGTTACGGGAGATTTCACGGTGGACCGATGCCATGATCAACAGTGGCGAACGCATGAACTGGTCTGCGCTCTCTCGTCCAACGGTAGATAAACATTCAACTGGAGGAGTTGGCGACAAAATTACTTTGCCGCTTGCTCCGTTGGTTGCTGCATGTGGCGCTGCGGTGCCTCAATTATCGGGTCGCGGACTTGGTCACACTGGCGGCACGTTAGATAAGTTGGAATCAATCCCAGGGTGGCGAGCATCGCTAACAAATGCGGAGATGCTAAAAGTTTTGCAGGATTGTGGCGCAGTTATTTGTGCTGCCGGTGCGGGTTTAGCTCCGGCCGATAAGAAGTTATATGCATTGCGCGATGTAACGGCAACGGTCGAGGCGATTCCACTTATTGCATCTTCAATTATGAGTAAGAAGATTGCTGAAGGTACTAGTGCTCTTGTCTTGGACGTTAAGACCGGTGGCGGTGCTTTTATGAGCGATCCAGCTAAAGCTGCAGAATTAGCCCATGTGATGGTGGGTCTCGGAAAACGTGCAGGTGTAAAAACTCTTGCGCTCGTCACTGCAATGGATGTTCCACTCGGGCTTACCGCAGGCAATGCCCTTGAAGTCCGTGAATCAATTGAAGTCCTTGCCGGTGGTGGACCAGCAGACATAGTAGAACTGACAGTCATACTCGCACGTGAGATGTTAGAGATTGCCGGAATTAAAGGCGCAGATCCTGCAGTTGCGCTAAAAAATGGAAAAGCAATGGATGTATGGCGCCAGATGATTAGTGCGCAAGGCGGTAATCCCGATGCAAAACTTCCAGTTGCAAAAGAGAATTTAACTATTACTGCCGAGACCTCTGGAACAGTTTTGGCTATGGATGCAATGAAAGTTGGTATTGCCGCGTGGCGATTAGGTGCTGGAAGATCACGCCAAGGTGAGGCCGTGCAGGCCGGTGCAGGCATTGAAATTCACGCTAAACCGGGTGATTTTATTAAATCTGGTGCGCCTTTATTCACTTTGCATACCGATACACCTGCAGCTTTTGCGCGTGCCCAAGAATCCCTTAGCAATAGCGTGAAAATCGGTGATCTACCTGCTGGTGGGACAGTAGATCGATTGCCACTTATACTTGAACGAATCACCGATTAAGGAGCTTTTAGAAAATGGCAATGAATAGCACACCTAATTCGGATCAAATTAAGCGCATCCCAAAAGTCATGTTGCATGATCACTTAGATGGCGGGCTGCGACCACAAACGATTATTGATATTGCTGCAGAGATTGGTTACACCTCGCTGCCAACGCATGATGCAACGGAACTTGCAACCTGGTTTCGCGAATCTTGTGACTCAGGTTCACTCGTTAGATATTTAGAGACTTTTTCTCACACGATTGCGGTTATGCAACGACGCGAAGATATTATTCGCGTTGCCCGCGAGTGCGCTCTAGATCTTGCGCGCGACGGGGTTGTCTATGCCGAAGTTCGCGGAGCGCCGGAGTTATTTACTGAAAAAGGACTTTCAATGGCCGATGTCGTTGAGGCAACACTTGAAGGCTACAAGCAGGGAATGGCCGAAGCTAAAGCCGAGGGTCACGAGATTGCCGTCTACTCATTACTCTGTGGAATGCGACAGAACAAACGCTCGCAAGAAGTAGCCGAGCTAGTTGTTAAATACCGCCATGAGGGTGTTGTTGGTTTTGATATCGCCGGTCCTGAAGATGGATTTCCACCAAGTGATCAGAAAGAGAGCTTTGATTATCTGCGTAAAGAAGATGCGCACTTTACGATTCATGCCGGAGAGGCATATGGTCTTCCATCAATTTGGGAGGCGATTCAACTCTGTGGCGCAGAGCGCTTAGGCCATGGCGTACGCATTATCGATGACATTGATTTCTCAGGACCCGAACCAAAATTAGGTCAACTCGCCTCCTACGTTCGTGATCGCCGTATTCCTTTGGAGCTCTGCCCTACCTCGAATCTTCAAACGGGAGCAGCTAAAAGCTATGCCGAGCACCCTATTGGCGTCTTAGCGAAGTTACGTTTTCGAGTGACCCTGAATACCGATAACCGCTTAATGAGCCAGACATCAATGTCATTTGAAATGCAAGAGGCCGTAAAAGCCTTTGGTTGGGATTTTACTGAGTTACAACGCGTCACCATTAATGCAATGAAGAGTGCTTTTATTCCATACCCTGATCGGTTGAAAATAATTGAAAACGTAATTAAGCCGGGATATCAGAAAATCTCATCTGAGTAATGATTGATTTTAGCGACCCTACTTTTGTAGCAAATCCCTATCTAGGGTTAAGCGAATTACGCGAGTTTGGCAAACCCGTTTGGCATGAGGGTTTAGGTATGTATTTAGCGGCCTGCCACAGCGACGCCAATGATGTTTTTCGAAATAAATCCCTTGGGCGAATCTTTATTGATAAAAAACCCGAGTTTGAGTGGGAGACCTTTAATTGGCTTCACTCGGATTCGATTTTAGATAGCGAACCACCTAAACACACGAGGCTGCGCGCTCTCGTTGCTAAAGCCTTTAATCGAAACAAAATTGAGAGCATGCGCCCTGCAATCGAGCGAATTACCGCCGAACTCTTGGATGCAATACAGATCAAAGTTTCCTCAGGTGAAAACTTCGATCTTATAGCCGATTATGCCGAACCACTTCCAGTTAAAATCATCGCTGATTTATTGGGATTCCCAGCTTCCGAGGAGCACTTGCTTCGCCCTTGGTCGCAGGCGATTGTTAAAATGTATGAAGTAAATCCATCGCTGCAGTATCAAAGCGAGGCAAAGACTGCCGCGAGCGAGTTCGCAGAGTATGTTCGCGCGTTGGCTGAAGAGCGAAAGAAGAATCCCGGAAGAGATTTAATTACTGACTTGGCCATGGTTGAAGAAAATGGTGAGAAGTTAAATATGCATGAGTTAGTTGCCACATGTGTGCTTCTGCTCAATGCCGGCCATGAGGCCAGCGTGAACGCCTTTGGTAACGGGATGGTTGAAGTTCTGCGCCGCCCAGATCAAAGCGCACTTCTTCGTAACGACCCAAGAGCACTAACAGAGACGGCGCTAGAAGAGTTCATGCGTTTTGACGCCCCGCTGCAGCTTTTTGAGCGTACTGCGACGAAAGATACCGAGCTAGGGGGAGTCGAAATAGCGGCCGGCCAAAAGATCGCTGCCCTTATTGGTTCGGCAAATAGAGATCCTGCGATATTTGAAAACGCAGATGAAATGAATATTGCGCGTGATCCAAATCCTCATATCGGCTTTGGTGCTGGAATTCACTTTTGCTTAGGCGCGCCACTTGCCCGATTAGAGATGGGTGTTTCACTTCCGGCCCTATGGGAGAAATTTCCGGAAATGTCACTCGCAAGCGAGCCAGTACGTCGGCCAACATTTGTGCTTAGAGGTTACGAAAGCGTAGCTATCTCGGCCTGAGTTGGATACGAAGATTGTGCGCCCTTTTTAGTAACACTTAAGGATGCAACCTTGATTCCAAGTGTGAGAGCCTTCATCGAGTTCATTCCAGAGGCTAGTCCAAAGGCAAAAGTTCCAACGAAGGCATCACCGGCACCCGTTGTATCAACTGCATTGACAACTGGCGCCGACACTCGATTAATTGTTCCATCGGCGTTAATTAATACAGCGCCTGCAGAGCCGAGAGTTACTACTGAATTCCTGCCGGGTCTAAAGGATTTCAAAATTTCGTCATTTGTTGGAAGCTCGCCATGAAGCTCACGAAACTCAGTCTCATTTGGAATTATCCAGTCGCATAGTTCGAGTAACTCTTGAGAGAGTTCTTGATACGGTGCAGGATTTAAAATAGTGACACAGCCGCGTGCCTTGGCAGCTTTAAATGCCGCCAACGTAACTTCCTGCTTGATCTCACACTGGGCTACTACGACAGAAAGATTCTCAATGCTATTGATTGCAGCTACTGCCTTTGCACTCTCAATTTCATGATTGGCACCCGGAATAATAATGATTCGATTTTCGCCATTACCGTCGACCCAGATATGTGCAACGCCAGTTGGGCTATCACTTCGCTCTACATATTCGCTGCGTATGCCGACGTTTGAAAAATTAGATGCGATTGAATCGCCAAATAAATCCCGCCCAAGCTTGCCGATGAAGTGAACCTGCGCACCGCAATGCGCCGCAATAACCGCTTGATTAGCCCCTTTGCCGCCAAAACCAGTCGTGAAAAGCTCGCCGAGAAGGGTTTGGCCGGGCTCGGGTAAATACTTGGCATAGGCCGTTAAGTCCATCATGGCACTTCCGACTACAGCGACCACAACTTTACTCATAGCGCTAGGCTATCGCTTATGCAAAAAACTTCAATCATTCTAGATGTTGATACTGGTGTAGATGATGCCTTTGCCGTCCTATTTGCGGCAATGCATCCTGCAATCAATCTCTTAGGAATCACATGCGTTGATGGCAATACGAATGTGGATCAAGTAGTGGCTAATACTTTGAAGGTGCTAGATGCCGCTGGTGCTGGAGATATTCCAGTGGCACGCGGGGCAGTGCGCCCTTTGCTTGGCAAGTCTCAATATGCTGAATATGTTCATGGCGCCGACGGCATGGGTGATCTTGGAATCGCGCCATCAAAGCGAAAAGTAGATTCCCGATCGGCCGTTGAATTATTGCGCGATTTGATCGAGAGCTCTAAGGAGCCAGTAACTTTAGTTCCAGTTGCACCACTTACTAACATCGCACTTTTCTTGCGCGCATTTCCAGAAACCGCTAAAAAAATCCATCGCATTGTTTTAATGGGTGGTTCGGCATCGGCCGGTAATGCAACCCCTGCCGCTGAATTCAATGTCTGGCATGATCCAGAAGCCGCCGCCATTGTCTTTCAAAGCGGAGTACCAATTACTATGTACGGTCTCGATGTTTTTATGCGACCCGGTATTACTAGTCAAGAGGCTGCGCAATTACGGAAGTCGCATGAACCTTCGGCACAATTTGCTGGAAAACTTATCGAAGCTTTTATCGAGCGATTGCATGTCTCACCCATCACTCTTGGCGATTTTGGAGCGGTAGCAACTGCTATTCATCCAGAACTATTCACGACTGAGATGTTCGACGTTGTCGTCGATACTTCTTCGGGTCCAGCACGAGGTCAGACTATTTGCGACCGCCGAGATGCATTCTTAAAGGATTTAGAGCCCCTCAGCCTTGAAGATTCAGCTTCAGTGCGCGTGGTACTGGATTTAGATGTTGAAGCCGTCCGTCAATTATGGTTAAAAACCATTGATAAAGGCGCGTTTTAGAGCCCTATCGGGTGCCAGACAGTTTTGTTTTCTAAGAAAGCAAGGATTCGACCAGGATCGGCCGATTTGAAAGTGAAGATACGTTTTAGATTCTCTGCACCTGCAATTCGAATAGCGCCATGGCCCTTTGTTGGCAAACCTGAGATATCTAAGCCATCGATATCCATATGCGATGCCATCCAAGGAGCGATTTCATCTTTCTTGCCGGTTAAAATATTGACAACTCCAGCAGGGAGGTCACTCGTTGCTATGACCTCAGCAAAACTCATCGCTGATAGTGGCGCCTTTGTACTTGCCAAAACTATTACAGTATTTCCACCAACGATGATCGGTGCAATTGCATCGATTAAACCAAGGAGTGATGGGGTCTCAGGGGCAATCGCTGCGATGACCCCCATACTCTCTGGCACCGTAAAGTTGTAATAAGGCCCAGCAACTGGATTAAGCGCACCCGATAGTGAGGATAGTTTGTCACTCCAACCTGCATACCAAACTAAACGATCTACGCAATCAGTGACTTCCTTGTCGGCCTTTAACTTAGTAACTCCCGTAGTAAGAATAATTTCATCGATAAACTGAGCACGGCGGCCCTCAAGCATTTCGGCAATTCGATAAAGAATCTGTCCTTTGTTATAAGCCGATGCCTTATTCCAACCTGGTTGAGCGCCGCGAGCGGCAACAACGGCATCTTTTAAATCTTTGCGCGATGCTAAGCAAGGGTTAGCGATAAATACTCCCTTAGCGCTTTTGACTTCATAAGTGCGACCCGACTCAGTACGGGGGAATGCACCATTGATGAATAATTTATACGTCTTCTTCACGTCGATTCGATTACTCATGGCCGACTCCCTTCAAATATGCACTTAAGCCATGTCGTCCGCCTTCACGGCCCCAACCGGACTCTTTGTAACCTCCAAATGGGGATGTTGGATCAAATTTGTTAAATGTATTTGCCCAGATGACTCCGGCGCGAAGTTGTTGGCTGGCCCACAAGATACGCGAACCCTTTTCGCTCCAAATGCCGGCAGATAGGCCAAAAGGCGTGTTATTAGCCTTCTCTATGGCCTCTTGAGGCGTTCTAAATGTTAAGACTGATAGGACTGGACCAAAGATTTCTTCACGTGCAATACGGTGGGATTGTGTGACGCCAGTAAATATTGTTGGTGGGAACCAAAAACCTTTTGCCGGAAGCTCACATGGTGCACTCCAACGCTCGCCACCTTCGGCATCACCGGCAGCTGAGAGTTCACGAATTTTTAGGAGCTGCTCTTTGCTATTGATCGCCCCGAGATCGGTATTTTTATCCATCGGATCACCAACTCTAATCAGAGCCATGCGCCGCTTAAGCTTTTCTACTACTTCGTCAGCGACGCTCTCTTGAAGAATTAATCGCGAACCGGCACAACAGACGTGGCCTTGGTTAAAGAAAACTCCATTGACGATTCCTTCAATTGCCTCGTCAATTGCAGCATCTTCAAAGATGATGTTGGCAGCTTTTCCACCGAGTTCAAGCGTCACACTCTTTTGAGTTGGGGCAACTGCGCGAGCAATAATCTTTCCAACTTCGGTCGAACCCGTGAATGCAATCTTGTCGATGCCGGGGTGGTTAACAATTAGCGCTCCAGTTGTTCCGTCACCGGTAACAATATTGACGACACCTGCAGGAAGTTCGGCCTGCTGGCAGACTTCGGCAAATAGAAGTGCAGTAAGAGAAGTATTTTCGGCAGGCTTGAGAACGACCGTGTTGCCAGCGGCAAGGGCGGGTGCAACCTTCCAAGCCAACATCAATAATGGAAAGTTCCAAGGAATAATCTGACCTGCAACACCGTGTGCCTTTGTCGACGTGCCAAGTCCGGCAAATTCAAGCTTGTCGGCCCAGCCAGCATGATAGAAAAAGTGTGCCGCAGCAAGTGGAACATCTACATCGCGCGATTCACGGATAGGTTTACCGTTATCGAGAGTTTCAAGGACTGCGAATTCACGGGAGCGCTCTTGCATAATTCGAGCGATTCGAAATAAGTATTTTCCGCGCTCCTTACCGCTCATTTTGGACCACGTACCGACATATGCTTTGCGTGCAGCCTTTACTGCAGCATCAACATCTGCTTTGCCTGCTAAAGCAATGCGGCTTAAGACCTCTTCAGTTGCCGGATTAATAGTTGGGAAATGCTTAGTGCCACTTACAAATTTTCCGCCGATGAAGTGGCCATACTTAGGTTTAATAGAGACAACAGAGCGCGACTCGGGTGCGGGTGCATATTCAAAGCTCACTGGGGTCTCCATTAATCGATCGTCACGTAGGCAGGGCTAGCGTAGTAGCCATCATCCATTTTCATGCGTTGCATCAGTAGATCATTGAGTAAAGCGCTAGCACCAATACGAAAAAGAGAGGGCGTTAGCCATTCTGGTCCAGCAGTCTCATTGACCAATACCAACTGCTTGATGGCATCTTTAGTATTTCTAATACCCCCTGCAGGTTTAACGCCAATTCGCTTCTGCGTCATGGAGAAAAAGTCGCGTACCGCTTCCAACATAACCAAAACGACTGGAGGGGTTGCAGCGGGTGCAATCTTGCCGGTTGAAGTCTTAATGAAGTCGGCGCCTGCGGCCATTGCTAGAAAAGATGCCTTGCGAACATTGTCGTACGTTACAAGTTCGCCAGTTTCAAAGATAACTTTGAGATGTGCTTTGTTGCCGCAAAGTTCTCGGATTTGAATGATCTCATTGAAGACACCGATATAATCTCCACTTAGATAAGCTCCACGATCGATCACCATGTCAATTTCAGATGCACCTGCATCGATTGCATCCTGCGTGTCTTGTAACTTAACGGCCATCGATGCGCGCCCTGAGGGAAATGCCGTTGAAACTGCAGCGACACCAACGTGGGAGCCACCAATTAAATCTAAGTGCGCTCGTGCAATAGCCACCATGTCGTTATAGACACAGACTGCGCCGACACTGGGCACGCTTGAATCCGTTGGATCGGGACGTACGGCTTTAGTGCACAGAGCTTGGACTTTACCTGGAGTATCTGCGCCTTCCAGTGTTGTTAAATCCACCATCGAAATCGCAGTATCAATTGCCCAACGCTTTGATGTTGTTTTGATGCTGCGCGTTGCTAACATCGCGGCGCGTGCATCGGCGCCGACTTGGTCTACGCCTGAAAGCGCGCCTAAGTACTTCTTAAGCGAGGCATCACTGCCATCAACTAAGCCGTAAAAACTCACGATAGTAATTCCCTCATCGGTGCTCGTAATTGATCCAGAACGATCTGTGCTCGCGTTGAATCTTTTTCAATAACCTCAATGTAACACTTCATCTTTGCCTCAGTTCCACTGGGGCGAATAATTATTCTAACCGTGCCATCTAACCAAATGCGCAGACCATCAGTTGGTGGTAAATCATCGGTAGGTTTTGCTAAATCATCAACCGAGGTAACTTCTTTGCCGGCTATATGTGCGGGAGTATTTTTTCGAAGTCGACCCATTATCTGATCAACTTGTGAAAGATCGGTTAAGCGAATTGAAATCTGTTCAGTTGCATGAAAGCCATGTCTAGCCCAGATCTCATCGAGTAAATCTAAAAGAGTTCTCCCTGAGGCGGCCAAATCAGTTGCGATTTGGGCCAGTTTAATGGCCGCTGAAATTCCATCTTTATCGTTGACGGTAATTGCATCAACGGCATATCCGAGTGCCTCTTCATAGCCAAAGGTGAGGCCATCGATTTTAGCAAGCCATTTAAAGCCAGTTAAGGTCTGTTTAAACTCTAAGTTGTAATGTGCAGCAATCTTGCTCAAAATTGTTGATGAAACAATTGAGTTCGCCAGGATTCCCTTGTCGGTATTGCGCGCAATAGTTTCGCCAAATATTGCACCTAACTCATCCCCACGAAGCATTCGCCAGCCAGTGATGGGATCTTTTACTGCGGCAGCGCATCTATCGGCATCGGGATCATTAGCAATAACTAAGTCGGCATCAAATGTGCGGGCAGTTTCAAGGGATAAGTCGATAGCCCCTGGCTCTTCGGGATTAGGAAATGCAACGGTAGGAAAATCTGGATCGGGTTGCGCTTGCGCATCGACTAAAATTGGCGAAGGGAACCCGGCCTTATGAAAGACACGCAAGATTGTTTCAGTTCCGACGCCATGCATAGCGGTGTACACGATCTTTAAATTGCCAGGCTTTTTCGCGATTGAGGCAGTGATAGATACATATTTACTAATTAACTCTTCTTCAACAATGCTCCAGACCTTTGCGCGAGGTTGGCTGGCTAGAGAGGCAATTTCATTTATATGTGCGGCAATTGATGTATCGGTAGGGGAGATAATTTGTGATCCGCGATAATGAATTCCATCAACCGTGCCACCTAAATAAACTTTGTAACCATTATCTTGCGGAGGATTATGGCTAGCAGTAACCATAATTCCAACATCGCACTTTAATTCATTGGTAGCAAAAGCTAAAACTGGCGTTGGCAATGGGCGAGGGAGGATATAAACGCGCATTCCCGCACCACTCATAATCTCTGCAGTTTCGAAAGTAAAATCCTCAGAGCCATGCCGCGCATCTCGCCCAATAACCACTGACGTTAAATTGCGTGCTTTCATATAAACCGCAATCGCTGCAGCAGTACGACCAACAACTGCTCGGTTCATTCCCGATGGACCAGGCCTTACAGGTCCACGAAGACCTGCAGTTCCAAACTGTAGAAAGCCAGAAAAAGATTCGCGCAGTTCTGCCTCATTATTGGTATCTAGCCAACCTTGTAACTGACTGGCAGTTAGAGGATCTGGATCATCGGCGATCCACGCTTCTACTTCGGTCCTTAAATTCATGTGCTTAGAATAACTTTGGAATTACGCCTTTGAGAAGTGCGCCCATTCGATCTGCCGCCGCCTTACCAGCGGCAATAACCTCTTCGTGATTGAGTTTTTCACCGGTAACTCCAGCTGCGGCATTTGTAACTAACGAAATTCCTAGAACCTCGGCGCCCAGTGCGTGAGCGGCAATCGCTTCTGGGACAGTAGACATTCCCACCAAGTCTCCACCTATTGTGCGCATCATATGAATCTCAGCAGGGGTTTCATAAGTTGGTCCACGCCAATGAACGTATACGCCCTCGTCAAGGGTTGAATCCTCTCGCTTTACGATTTCGCGGATTCGCTTGCTATACAAGTCGGTGAGATCAATAAAAGTTGCACCAGATAAGGGTGAGACTGCAGTCAATGAAATGTGATCACGGATTAACACAGGTTGTCCAACGTGGAATTTAGTATTAATACCACCGCAAGCATTTGTGAGGATTACAACTTTGCAGCCGGCTTTAACTGCTGTACGCACACTGTGAACAACTGGCTCGACTCCTTTACCCTCATACAAATGTGTCCGACCAAGAAAAACTAGTGCACGTAATTTTTTACCGTCAGCTTCAATTATGTAGGATCGAACTTTTCCGGAGTGACCTTCAACTGTGGGAGGTAAGAAACCAGTTAACTCTTCGGCGTTACATTCATAAGTTGGCGCACCCAGCGCATCAACTGCACCAACCCAACCCGAACCCATAACGAGGGCTACATCGTGCGATGCAACTCCAGTGCGCTCAACAATTTCTTGGGCTGCAGCTGACGCGGCAGATAATGGATCGCTATAGAGAAGTTCGGTCGATGTCATGCGTCAATAATGTCACAGAGTACGGTCCCGCTTGAAACCGTGGCACCAACGATAGCCGTGAGGTTAGAAACAACTCCGGACTTATGGGCCATGAGCGGTTGCTCCATTTTCATCGCCTCAAGAACGATAATTAAATCGCCCACTTCGACGATGGACCCTACTTCAACGGCGATTTTTACAACAGTGCCTTGCATTGGGCTTGTTAAACCTGTGCTGCTAGACCCGCCGGACATGCTCGCTTTTGCACGGTGGCGTTTAACTAGAGGCTTAGGCGCATGGACCAAGATCTCAAAGCGTTTTCCATTTACTTCGGTTATTAAATGCTCTGGCGCCATATGACTTTGAAGGGGCTCGACCGTTGCCGTAAAGGCAGGAATATTGTTGGTAAATTCATTTTCGATGTAGCTTGTATAAACTTGAAAATTTTCAGTGAATGCCAGATCTTCAATGATAGCTCGGTGGAAAGGTAGCGCCGTTGCAAGTCCATCGATTGTGAATTCAGCCAGCGCCCGTCGCGCACGCTCAATAGCTTGCTTGCGTGTTGCCCCAGTAACAATTAATTTTGCTAGGAGTGAATCAAAGTTTCCACCAAT
>JBAXFS010000024.1:0-20743 GCA_037139795.1 Actinomycetes bacterium | reverse complement strand
GGGAATGTTATTGCGGTAAGTACAAGCGCGTTCGATTCAAGGGAATCATCTGCGAACGTTGCGGTGTTGAAGTAACACGCGCAAAGGTTCGTCGTGAGCGCATGGGTCACATCGAGCTAGCAGCCCCTGTAACTCACATCTGGTACTTCAAGGGTGTTCCATCACGCCTTGGATACTTACTTGATCTTGCTCCAAAAGATCTAGAAAAGGTTATTTACTTCGCTGCTTACATGATCACCGAAGTTGATGCCGAAGCTCGTGAAGAGGATTTGCCACAACTTGAAAAGAAGTTAGCAAACGATCGCAAGAAGATCGAAACTCGTCGCGATGTTGATTTAGATACACGTACTAAGAAGCTTGAAGCCGATACTGAAGAGCTAGAAGCAGAAGATGCTAAGTCTGATGTAAAGCGCAAAGTCCGTGAAGCTGCAGAGCGTGAACTCAAATCAATACGCGAGAAGTCCGAGAAGGAAATCGAGCGCATGGAGAGTGTGTGGAGTCGCTTTAAGAACTTGAAGGTTCAAGATCTTGAGGGTGATGAAAACCTTTACCGCGAAATGCGTGATCGCTACGGCATGTACTTCAAGGGAGATATGGGTGCAGCTGCAATTAAGCGTCGCCTAGAAACTTTCGATCTTGAAACAGAGCACAAGCTACTTACTGATCTTTCAGAAAATGGCAAGGGTGCAAAGAAGACTCGTGCAATCAAGCGCTTGAAGGTTGTTAACGCATTCCTTACAACAAGCAATAAGCCAGCATCAATGGTTCTTGATTGTGTTCCAGTTATTCCACCTGATCTACGTCCAATGGTTCAACTCGATGGTGGTCGCTTTGCGACTTCAGATCTCAACGATCTATACCGTCGCGTTATCAACCGTAACAACCG
Organism: Actinomycetes bacterium; assembly: GCA_037139795.1. Taxonomy (GTDB): domain Bacteria; phylum Actinomycetota; class Actinomycetes; order Nanopelagicales; family Nanopelagicaceae; genus Planktophila. Next base: position 19,857 of record JBAXFS010000024.1, on the reverse strand, counting down.
TTTGAAGCGTCTTGCCGATCTTGGTGCACCAGAGATTATCGTTAACAACGAAAAGCGTATGTTGCAGGAAGCTGTAGATGCGTTGTTTGATAACGGTCGTCGTGGTCGCCCAGTTACAGGTCCAGGTAACCGTGCACTCAAATCACTCTCTGACATGCTCAAGGGTAAGCAAGGCCGTTTCCGTCAGAACTTGCTCGGAAAGCGCGTTGACTACTCAGGCCGTTCAGTAATCGTTGTTGGTCCACAGTTGAAGTTGCATCAGTGCGGTCTGCCAAAGCAGATGGCGCTAGAACTCTTCAAACCATTCGTAATGAAGCGTCTTGTAGATCTAAACCACGCGCAGAACATTAAATCTGCAAAGCGCATGGTTGAGCGCGCACGTCCAGTTGTATGGGATGTTCTCGAAGAAGTTATCGCCGAGCATCCAGTACTTCTAAACCGCGCACCTACTCTTCACCGTCTAGGTATTCAGGCATTCGAGCCTCAACTAGTTGAAGGTAAAGCGATTCAGATTCACCCTCTCGTATGTACAGCGTTTAACGCTGACTTCGACGGTGACCAGATGGCAGTTCACTTGCCGCTATCTGCTGAAGCCCAGGCTGAAGCACGTATCTTGATGTTGTCTTCAAATAACATCTTGTCACCTGCTAACGGTCGTCCAATTACTTCACCAACACAGGACATGGTTCTTGGTCTTTATCACTTAACAATGAGCCGCGAAGGCGAGCTCGGCGAAGGTCGTGCATTTAGCTCGATCGCAGAAGCGATCATGGCCCACGATCAGCACTCAGTCTCATTGCAGGCAAAGATCAAGATCCGTCTTGATGGCTCAAACGAGACAATCGAAACCACTATTGGTCGCGCATTGTTTAATGAGGCACTTCCTGCAGACTTCCCATTCGTCGACTTAGATGTCACCAAGAAGCAACTTGGTGGAATCGTTGATCGTTTGGCTGAGTTCTATCCAAAGGTTGTTGTTGCTCAGACACTTGATGCTCTGAAGTCACTTGGCTTCCACTGGGCAACACGTGCCGGAATCACAATCGGTATTGAAGATGTTGTTACACCTCCACGCAAGAAAGAGATCCTTGAGAGCTACGAAACTCAGGCCGACAAGGTTCAATCGCAGTATGAAAAGGGACTCATCACTGATGACGAGCGTCGTCAAGAGTTGATCGAAATCTGGACAAAGGCAACAGCCGAAGTGGGTAAAGAGATGGAAGAAAACTTCCCTCGCGTGAACCCAGTGTGGATGATGGTCTTCTCTGGTGCTCGTGGAAACATGATGCAGATCCGTCAGATTGCAGGTATGCGAGGGCTCGTAGCAAACCCTAAGGGTGAAATTATTCCTCGCCCAATTAAATCTAACTTCCGCGAAGGTCTTTCAGTACTTGAGTACTTTATTTCTACTCACGGTGCTCGTAAAGGTCTTGCAGATACTGCACTTCGTACCGCTGACTCGGGTTACTTAACTCGTCGTCTCTGCGACGTTGCACAAGATGTAATCATCCGTGAAGAGGATTGCGGTACTGATCGCGGTCTTGTTCTACAGATTGCTGTTCGCCAAGAATCAGGCGGCCTCACTAAGTTTGACCACGTTGAAACTTCAGTCTTTGGTCGTACGTTGGCCGATGATGTTGAAATTGATGGCGTAGTAATTGCTAAGGCCGGCATTGACTTAGGCGATCGCAATATTGATGAACTCGTTGCAGCCGGTGTTGACGAAGTCAAGATTCGCTCAGTTCTTACTTGCGATAGCAAGGTCGGACAGTGCGCAGCTTGCTACGGTCGCTCTCTTGCAGCTGGACAACTTGTTGCAGTCGGTGAAGCAGTTGGAATCATTGCAGCACAGTCAATCGGTGAGCCTGGTACACAGCTAACAATGCGTACCTTCCACACTGGTGGTGTTGCCGGTGATGACATCACACACGGTCTTCCTCGTATCGTCGAGCTTTTCGAAGCGCGTACTCCAAAGGGTGTTGCACCGATTGCAGAAACTGCAGGCGTTGTTTCATTCCGCGAAGATGCTAAGGGTAAGAAAATTATCGTTACACCAGATGATGGTGGCGAAGAAGTTGCTTACCCAATCACTCGTCGTCAAAAGCTACTTGTAGAAGAAGGTTCACGCGTTGAAGTTGGCCAGAAGATGGTCGTCGGCGCAATTGATCCAAAGCAGGTACTTCGTATTCTTGGACCACGTGCAACTCAAGTTCACTTGGTTAACGAAATTCAATCTGTTTACCGCTCACAGGGCGTAGGCATTCACGATAAGCACATCGAAGTAATCGTTCGTCAAATGTTAAAGCGCATCACTGTGCTTGAAGCAGGGGACGCGGATCTACTTCCAGGTGAGCTCGTTGAGCGTGGTCGCTTTGAGGCTGAAAACCGTCGCGTAGTCACTTCAGGTGGAAAGGCTGCCTCAGGTCGCCCAGAACTTATGGGTATCACTAAGGCATCACTTGCAACTGAGTCATGGTTATCAGCTGCATCATTCCAGGAGACAACTCGCGTACTAACAGATGCTGCACTTTCAGAGAAGAGCGATCCATTGCTCGGTCTGAAGGAGAACGTCATCATCGGTAAGTTAATTCCTGCAGGAACAGGTCTTGCTCGTTACCGCAACATTCGTGTTGAGCCAACAGAAGAGGCAAAGGCGGCAGTTTATGCAGCCTACGATGAGTATGACTTCACACCATTTGATCAACAGGGATCCGGTGAAGCCGTTCGTCTGGATGAGGTCGAAGTACCTCGTTAATTGTCAATCAATTAGAAATGGCTCCCTTCGGGGAGCCATTTCTATTTCACACTACTATGTATCTATGAGCAATGATGAAAAATTCCATGTACAGCGCCATGCCGATCGCGAAGTGCATGACCAACTAGATATTGAAAAACTTCTTGACTCACAATATGTAGCCCACGTGGGTTTCATAGACCCAGACATCAATGCGCCTTTTGTAATCCCAATGGGTTTTGCCCGCGATGGAAATCGAATTTTAATTCACGGTTCAACTGGTTCAAGAATGATGATGGCAATCGCTAAAGGCCTTGATCTATGTGTAACCGTCACTCAACTCAATGCAATCGTTGTTGCCCGCTCTGCATTTAACTCTTCAATGAATTACGAGTCGGTAATGATTTTTGGGAAAGCCCGTGTACTTAATGAATTTGAAAAAGATATTGCACTAGAGCGCATCACGACGAAATTAGTTCCTGGGTTATGGGAATACGGTCGCCAAATGACGAAAAAGGAGTCTGCAGCAACGTTAATCGTTGAACTGACACTCGATAAAGTTTCAGCCAAGGCCCGAACAGGGGAGCCATCAGATGATGAAGAAGATGTATCACTGCCACTGTGGGCGGGCATCTTGCCGTTGACTACGAGTGTTGGCGCCCCAATTACTGCCAAAAACGCCCAAGGTATTCCGGTTCCACCACATATCGGTTAGTTTTTATTTCATGAAAAAAATAGCGGTGACGGTTTCAATGACTTGGAACCTGGCCCTTGTGTTGGGCGTTGTGTTCAATAAAAGTTTTGCGCTGACCCGCGCAGCCGGTGGTCAATATGAGAACTTCCCTACTGGAATCCGCGTGGCATATGTCTTCACGGCGGCTCTATTGATCTGGCAATATCGCACATTGCTCAATCTCTGGGGCCATAGGTCAATAAATCCAGCCTGGTTACCCCGCCTTTTTCTAGTCGTTAGTTTATTGAGTGCAGTAGTTAATGCTCTATCTCGTAGTTCCAATGAGCGATGGAATGTAATCCCAGCACTCATAATTACTTATGCTTTTTGGCAAAAGCCTAAGTTGGCTTAAATTCGACGAATTGCTTCGGAGTAGACCTTGAAGTTATTTCGTTCGCCAATCACGATAATTTTTAATGTGTGCGGCTGATTACTATCGGGAATTAATTGATAAACAATTCGAAATCGCGGTGAAACATCGGCTGATTCGTCAAAATATATTTTAAAGTAGCCACTCAAATCGCCAATGTGTTCATTCTTTTCAAGTCTTTGCCCTCTGATTTCACCTAAAGAGATTGCATGGATGATTTCAACGGCTCTAACTTGAAGGTTTCTAGAACCAAGATTAATTAAGTCTTGTTCAACAAGTGGGTGATATGTCCTAATAAGTTCCGGGGGAAGTGGAGGCATTTCTAATCAGGATTATCTAATTTAAGTTTCTTTACTAGCTCATCAAATAGAAGCGATTTACTATTATCTGAGATCCGGTCTCGGACTAACTTTCCAAGCTCGATATCCTCGATTTGTTCCAGGATTTCTTGCCACATTGAGAAGGGAATTATGACTCCCTCGGCCTTGCGGTGACTGCCAAACAAGACCGGGGCTGAATCTGCACCCTCTTGCCGGAAGCGTGAAACGATCATTGATAGCTCTGAACGGGCTTGCGAAGTTGGCAAAACCTGCTCCTGTTTAAGTTTCATGGGCTTAGATTAGCAAAGATGTACAGATATATGTACATCTTTTTCATATCTCTCGACACGCCCGGATGTAGAAAAACGAGCCATCTGAGCCACCTGTCCCGAAGGCAGGAGTAAAAGGGCCGTTTTGACTCTATGAGCGTGACTGAGTTACCCTTCACGTCTGCTCTTTTAGAGCTTCTTTGCTTGTGCGTGTAAAAAGTTGAAAAACTATTTGCATCATCTATGCGAATCGAGTGCAACACACCCGACCGCGTGGGTCGGCAATTGAGCGTGATTAAAGATCAGTAACGAAGATACGAATGGAGATGAAGTGCCAACAATTCAACAGCTAGTTCGTCGTGGTCGTGCAGAAAAGATCACGAAGACAAGCACACCTGCACTTAAGGGTTCACCACAGCGACGCGGAGTTTGTACACGCGTTTACACAACGACCCCTAAGAAACCAAACTCTGCGCTACGCAAAGTTGCACGTGTACGTCTTACTAGTGGCATGGAAGTCACTGCATACATTCCTGGTGAAGGTCACAACTTACAAGAGCACTCCATTGTTCTAGTTCGTGGTGGTCGTGTTAAAGATCTACCAGGTGTTCGTTACAAGATCATTCGCGGATCACTAGATACACAAGGTGTAAAGAACCGTAAGCAGTCACGTTCTCGCTACGGTACTAAGAGAGAGAAGAAGGCTTCCTAATGCCACGTAAAGGTCCTGTAGTAAAAGCTGCCGTTGTTGCTGATCCTGTTTATAACTCACCAGTTGTAACAGCACTCATCAACCGTGTACTTCTTCATGGAAAGCGTTCAACTGCTGAAGCAATTGTTTACAACGCACTTGAAGGTTGCCGCGCAAAGAATCAAGTTGATCCAGTTATCACTTTGAAGCGCGCACTAGACAACATCAAGCCAACAGTTGAAGTTCGCTCACGCCGTGTTGGTGGAGCTACATACCAAGTACCTGTTGAAGTTAAAGCAGGGCGTTCAACAACTTTAGCTCTTCGCTGGTTAATTGATTACTCACGCTCACGTCGTGAAAAGTCAATGTCTGAGCGCCTAATGAATGAACTTATCGATGCAAGCAATGGCCTTGGTGCTGCTGTAAAGCGTCGCGAAGACACTCACAAAATGGCTGAAGCTAACAAGGCTTTCGCTCATTACCGCTGGTAAAACGGCTACGGCGAATTAGCTAAAGAAATTTCGCTAAGCGTCTTAAGGCAAAGATTACGTCAGGTACGACCGAAGAACAACGAGAAGAGGCAATAAGTGTCAGTAGTAGAGAACATCGATCTAGCTACGGTTCGCAACATTGGAATCATGGCTCACATCGACGCGGGAAAAACCACGACTACTGAGCGCATCCTTTTCTACACAGGTATCAACTACAAAATTGGTGAAGTGCACGAAGGTGCAGCAACAATGGACTGGATGGAGCAGGAGCAAGAGCGCGGTATCACTATTACCTCTGCTGCAACTACCTGTAAATGGGACGATCACCTTATTAACATTATTGATACACCAGGTCACGTTGACTTCACTATCGAGGTAGAGCGCTCATTGCGTGTTCTCGATGGCGCAGTAGCAGTCTTCGATGGCGTTGCAGGTGTAGAGCCACAATCAGAGACTGTTTGGCGTCAAGCTGATCGTTACTCAGTTCCACGTATCTGTTTTGTTAACAAGCTAGACCGCACCGGTGCATCATTTGATAAGTGCGTTGACATGATTAAAGATCGCCTTAATGCAGTAGCTCTAGTTCTTCAGATTCCAATCGGTGCCGAAGGAGATTTCCTCGGAGTCGTCGATCTAATTGCGATGAAGGCACTTACCTGGCGTGGAGAAACACAAAAGGGTGAAGATTACACAATTGAAGAGATTCCAGCCGACCTACTTGAAAAAGCTAAGCAGGCACGTCACGACATGATTGAGACTCTTTCAGAGCACGATGATGCTTGCATGGAGAAGTACTTAGAGGGTATTGAACTAACAGAAGTTGAAATCATTGCGGGTATCCGTCGCGCAACAATCGCGGCAAAGTTAACTCCAGTTGTAACTGGCTCAGCATTTAAAAATAAGGGTGTTCAGCCAATGCTTGATGCCGTAGTTCGCTACCTACCAAGCCCACTCGATGTTGAGTCAATTGTTGGTACTGACATGAACAACGCGGAAATCGAAGTTGTTCGTCACCCAGATAACAAAGAGCCTTTCTCAGCCCTTGCATTTAAGATCATGACCGATCCACACCTTGGAAAACTCACATTCATCCGCGTGTACTCAGGTGTACTTGAGACTGGTTCAACAATTCTTAACTCAACTAAGGATCGTAAAGAGCGCATCGGAAAGATTTACCAGATGCACGCTAACAAGCGCGAAGAGCGTGACAATGTTGGCGCAGGAATGATCGTCGCCGTTATGGGTCTTAAGGACACTACAACTGGCGAGACTCTCTGTGATCCCGCAAAGCCGGTAATCCTTGAAGCGATGGACTTTCCAGCACCAGTTATTTCGGTTGCTATTGAGCCAAAGACAAAGGGTGACCAAGAAAAACTTGGTATTGCCATTCAGCGTTTATCTGAAGAAGATCCAACTTTCCACGTCAACACTGACGAAGAGACTGGCCAGACAATTATCGCTGGTATGGGCGAACTCCACCTTGAAATTCTCGTTGACCGTATGCGTCGCGAATTCAAAGTTGAAGCTAACGTTGGAAAGCCACAAGTTGCTTACCGTGAAACTCTTCGTAAGCCTGTTGCACGTCACGACTACACACACAAGAAGCAGACCGGTGGTTCTGGACAGTTCGCGAAGATCCAGATTGCAATCGAGCCACTTCCAACTGGTGTTGTTGAAGGCGGATATGAATTCGTAAATAAAGTCACTGGTGGCCGCGTTCCACGCGAGTACATCCCATCAGTTGATGCAGGTTGTAAAGAGGGTATGACATCAGGACCACTTGCTGGCTACCCACTTACAGATGTACGAGTAACTCTTCTTGATGGTGCGTATCACGATGTTGACTCATCGGAGCTCGCTTTCAAGATTGCTGGACTTGCAGCGTTTAAGGAAGCGGCAAAGCTTGCCGATCCTGCGATTCTCGAGCCAGTGATGCGCGTCGAAGTTGTTACCCCTGAAGACTTCATGGGTGACGTCATCGGTGACATCAACAGTCGTCGTGGCCAAATCCAGGCCATGGATGAGCGGTCAGGTGCCCGCGTTGTTAGGGCGCTAGTTCCATTGTCAGAGATGTTCGGCTATGTCGGAGATCTTCGCTCTAGAACTCAAGGTCGCGCGAGCTATTCAATGGAGTTCGATTCGTATGCCGAAGTACCTGGCAACGTAGCGAAGGAAATTATTGCAAAAGTTCGTGGCGAATAAACCCTAATAAAGATAAAGCACAACCCCTAATAACTAAGCACTAGCAAACGAAAGAGGAACCAAAATGGCAAAGGCAAAGTTCGAGCGGACAAAACCGCACGTAAACATTGGCACCATCGGACATATCGATCACGGTAAGACAACTCTTACTGCTGCGATCTCGAAGGTGTTGCACGACAAGTTTCCAACACTAAATGCAGCGACAGCTTTCGCTGACATTGATAAGGCGCCAGAAGAGCGTCAACGCGGTATCACAATCTCTATCGCTCACGTCGAGTATCAGACAGAGAAGCGTCACTACGCACACGTTGACTGCCCAGGCCACGCTGACTACATCAAGAACATGATCACTGGAGCTGCACAGATGGACGGAGCAATCCTCGTCGTAGCTGCTACTGATGGTCCAATGCCACAGACTAAGGAGCACGTTCTACTTGCTCGTCAAGTTGGCGTTCCATCAATCGTTGTTGCACTTAATAAGTCAGACATGGTTGATGACGAAGAAATTCTTGAACTCGTTGAAATGGAAGTTCGCGAACTTCTAACTAAGTACGAGTTCCCTGGAGATGACACTCCAATCGTTCGCATCTCAGCTCTTAAGGCGCTCGAAGGAGACGCCAAGTGGGCAGAGAAAATAGTTGAGCTAATGGATGCAGTAGATGCATTTATTCCTCAGCCAGAGCGCGAAATTGATAAGCCATTCCTTATGCCAGTAGAAGATGTTTTCACAATCACAGGTCGTGGAACTGTTATCACTGGTCGTATCGAGCGCGGCGTTGTTAAGGTCAACGAAGAAGTTGAAATCGTTGGAATCCGTCCAGTTGCACAGAAGACAACAGTTACAGGCGTTGAAATGTTCCGTAAGTTGCTCGACGAAGGTCAGGCAGGCGAGAACGTTGGACTCCTTCTCCGTGGTCTAAAGCGCGAAGACGTTGAGCGTGGTCAGGTTGTCTGCAAGCCAGGCACAATCACTCCTCACACAGAGTTCGATGCATCTGCTTACATCCTTTCAAAGGATGAAGGCGGCCGTCACACTCCATTCTTTAACAACTACCGCCCACAGTTCTACTTCCGTACAACTGACGTGACTGGTGTTGTAACACTTCCTGCAGGAACCGAAATGGTTATGCCTGGCGATAACACTGAGATGGCCGTAACGCTAATCCAGCCAATCGCTATGGAAGAAGGCTTGCGCTTTGCTATTCGCGAAGGCGGACGCACAGTAGGAGCAGGTCGCGTAACAAAGATCAAGAAGTAATTGTTTAAGCCCGGCGGTATAAAAACCGCCGGGCACTAACAAAAGTTTGAAAATTAAATTAACGAAGATTTACTAAAAACGAAGGAGAACGACATGGCGGGACAAAAGATCCGCATTCGACTCAAGGCCTACGACCATGAGGTGATTGACTCTTCAGCGAAGAAAATCGTTGAAACAGTTGAGCGCACTGGTGCAACGGTCGCGGGTCCAGTGCCCCTACCAACAGAGAAGAACACTTATTGTGTTATTCGCTCTCCTCACAAATATAAGGACAGCCGCGAACACTTCGAGATGCGCACACATAAGCGCCTAATCGACATCATCGACCCAACACCTAAGACTGTTGACTCATTGATGCGTCTCGACTTGCCAGCTGGCGTCGACATCGAGATTAAGCTCTAAGGAAAGGACGAGAAACATGACATATACAACTCAAGCTGCCGGCTCGTCCATCAAGGGCGTTCTCGGTAAGAAGCTCGGAATGACACAGGTTTTTGATGCTAACAACAAGATGGTTCCAGTAACCGTTGTTGAAGCCGGTCCATGCGTCGTAACGCAGATTCGTACCCCTGAAGTAGATGGTTACTCAGCAGTGCAGATCGCTTTCGGTGCAATTGACCCAAAGAAAATTACTAAGCCACTTGCTGGCCACTTCGCTAAAGCTGGCGTGACACCACGTCGCTCAGTTGCAGAACTTCGCACCCTTGATACCTCTTCTTACACAGTAGGACAAGAGATCGGTGCAACAGTTTTCACTGCTGGCGAACTAGTCGATGCAACTGGAACAAGCACAGGTAAGGGAACTGCTGGTGTTATGAAGCGCCACGGTTTCCACGGTCTTGGTTCATCTCACGGTGTTGATCGTAAGCACCGTATGCCAGGTTCAATCGGTGCATGTTCAACACCAGGTCGCGTTTTCAAAGGAATGCGTATGGCCGGTGTTATGGGTGGCGTAAAAGTTACAACCCAAAACTTAGTTGTGCACTCAGTTGATGCAGAGCGCAACTTGCTACTTATTAAGGGATCAGTTCCTGGTCCAGATGGACAACTAGTCTTCATTCGCTCTGCTGCAAAGCATGCGATCTTTGAAACAGCTAAGGCAGGTGCATAACTCATGGCGCTTACTATTGAAGTTAAGAACGCTGAAGGCGTCAAGGTTGGATCAGTTGATCTACCAACAGACATCTTCGACGCTCAGACTAACGTTCCATTAATCCACCAAGTTGTGACTGCACAACTTGCCGCTGCTCGCCAAGGTACTCAGAAGTCTAAGAACCGTGGTGAAGTAAGTGGTGGTGGTAAGAAGCCTTTCAAGCAGAAGGGAACAGGTCGCGCCCGTCAGGGTTCGTCACGTTCACCTAACCAGAAGGGTGGCGGTACAGCACATGCTGTTCGTCCTCGTACATATTTCCAGCGCACACCAAAGAAGATGATTGCCGCAGCACTTCGCGGAGTTCTCTCTGACCGTCAGCGCAACGATCGTATTCACGTTCTAGATTCAGTCTCATCAGCTCCATCGACTAAGGCAGCTATTGCAGCCGTTCGTCAGTTCAGTACACGCAAGAATCTTCTTGTCGTTGTATCTCGTACTGAGGATCTTGCTTGGCGCTCACTTCGTAACGCCGATGACCTACATCTTCTAGTTCCAGATCAGTTGAATGCATACGACATCCTAAAGAGCGATGACGTTGTCTTCTCTGAGAGCGCAATCAAGGATTTCCTTGCTGGACCACGCAAATCAGTAAAGTCTGTTGCACGTGAGAGCGAGGTCAGCGCATGAAAGATTACCGCGATGTTCTAGTAGCACCAGTTGTCTCTGAAAAGAGCTACTCACTACTTGATGAGAACAAGTACACATTTATCGTTGCACCAGATGCTAATAAGACTGAGATCAAAATCGCAGTTGAAAAAGTATTTGGCGTAAAGGTAGTCAGCGTTAACACCATGAACCGTCAGGGAAAGAACAAGAAGACCCGTTTCGGTGATGGAAAGCGTAAAGACACAAAGCGCGCAATTGTGCAGGTAGCAGCTGGCGACCGTATCGACATCTTCGGGGGACCGGTTTCCTAAGGGAAAGCGGACTTCTAAGAGAAAAGGATCATCATGGCACTTCGTAAATTAAAGCCAACGACCCCGGGTCAACGCGGCGCAAGCGTTCCAGATTTCGCTGAACTCACACGTTCAACACCTGAGAAGTCACTTGTACGTCCAATCCACTCAAAGGGTGGACGTAACAATGCCGGTCGCATCACTGTTCGTCACCAAGGTGGCGGTCACAAGCGTGCCTACCGTCTCATCGATTTTATTCGTAACGATAAAGATGGTGTGCCAGCAAAGGTCGCTCACATTGAGTACGACCCAAACCGCACAGCTCGCATCGCTCTTTTGCACTATGCAGATGGAGAAAAGCGTTACATCATCGCTCCCAATAAATTAGAGCAGGGTGCAACCGTTGAAAACGGTCCAAAGGCAGATATCAAGCCTGGCAATAACCTGCCTCTTCGTAATATTCCAGTAGGTACCGTCGTTCATGCAATTGAACTACGCCCAGGCGGAGGAGCAAAGATTGCTCGTTCAGCTGGCGCATCGGTTCAGTTAGTTGCAAAAGAGGGCGCGTTCGCACAACTGCGTATGCCATCTGGTGAAATTCGTAACGTCGACGTACGTTGCCGTGCAACTGTTGGTGAAGTTGGAAATGCTGAGCAGTCCAACATCAACTACGGAAAAGCCGGACGTATGCGTTGGAAGGGCAAGCGCCCATCTGTTCGCGGTGTTGTTATGAACCCAGTAGATCACCCACACGGTGGTGGTGAAGGTAAGACCTCTGGTGGACGTCACCCAGTGACTCCATGGGGTAAGCCTGAAGGCCGCACTCGCAAGAAGAAAGCATCAGATTCAATGATCGTCCGTCGTCGCAAGTCGAATAAGAAGCGGTAGGTAGGAGCCCTAATGCCAAGAAGTCTCAAGAAGGGTCCATTCGTTGATGGACATCTACTCAAGAAGGTAGATGCACAAAACGATGCCAATACCAAGAACGTGATCAAGACCTGGTCACGCCGCTCAATGATCATTCCTTCAATGATCGGACACACCATCGCAGTACACGATGGTCGCAAGCACATCCCAGTTTTTATCACAGACGCGATGGTTGGACACAAGCTTGGTGAGTTCTCACCAACTCGTACCTTCCGTGGTCACGTCAAGGGCGAAGATCGGAGAGCAACACGTGCCTAATACATCTGACGAGTTGAATACAACTAATGCTCCGCTGATTGCTCGCGCAGTTTTGCGCGACATCCGCCACACACCACAGAAAGCTCGACGTATCGTCGATCTAATCCGTGGACAGCGTGCTGATCAAGCACTCTCAATTTTGAAGTTTGCTCCACAAGCTGCAGGTAGCGATGTGTACACACTTCTAAACAGCGCCGTTGCTAATGCAAAGGCGAAGAATCCAGCTATCCGCGATGCTTCAGAGCTCTGGGTAGTTGAAGCGCTAGTAGACGAGGGCCGCACAATGAAGCGCTTTCGTCCACGTGCTCAAGGTCGCGGTTTTCGTATCTTGAAGCGCTCATCACATATCTCAGTTGCAGTAAGTGATGTAAAGGCTTCATCTAAGAATATGAATACAAGAAAAACTAGCTTGAAGGGAGCGACCAAGTAATGGGTCAAAAAGTAAACCCACACGGCTTCCGTCTCGGCATTACAACTGAATTCAAGTCACGTTGGTATGCAGACAAGTTGTACAAGGATTACGTCAAGGAAGATGTCGAAATCCGTCGCATGATGCAGAAGGGTATGGAGCGCGCTGGCGTATCTCGAATTGAAATCGAGCGCACACGCGATCGTGTCCGCATCGACCTTCACACAGCTCGTCCAGGAATCGTTATTGGTCGTCGTGGCCAAGAGGCAGATATCTTGCGTCAGCGTCTTGAGAAGTTAACTGGCAAGCAAGTTCAGTTAAATATCCTAGAAGTTAAGAACCCAGAGATTGATGCTCAACTTGTTGCACAGGGAATCGCCGAGCAGTTAGCTGCCCGTGTTTCTTTCCGTCGCGCAATGAAGAAGTCAATGCAGTCAGCGATGAAAGCTGGCGCACAGGGCATTCGTGTTCAGTGTGGTGGACGTTTAGGTGGGGCTGAAATGTCTCGCTCAGAGTTCTACCGCGAAGGTCGCGTTCCATTGCACACACTTCGTGCCGATATTGATTACGGTTTCTATGAGGCCGCAACAACATTTGGTCGCTTAGGTGTAAAGGTCTGGATCTACAAGGGTGAAATTATTGGTTCACGTGCAGAGCGTGCAGCAACAGCGCTAGCTGAAGCTCGCGCACCAAAGCCAGAGCGTCGCGGACCACGTCCTCCACGCCCAGCTCGCGGTGAAGTAACTGTTACTAAGCCAGCGGCTGCAGTCGAAGGAGCTAACTAATATGTTAATTCCACGTCGCGTTAAGCACCGCAAGCAGCACCACCCATCTAGAAGTGGTGCAACAAAGGGCGGAAGCGCAGTTGCATTCGGCGATTACGGTATTCAAGCTCTCGAGCCTGCATACGTAACTAACCGCCAGATTGAAGCTGCTCGTATCGCAATGACTCGTTATATCAAACGTGGTGGAAAGGTTTGGATCAATATTTATCCAGATCGTCCAATCACAAAGAAGCCAGCTGAAACTCGCATGGGTTCAGGTAAGGGTTCACCGGAGTGGTGGATTGCAAACGTAAAGCCAGGTCGCGTGATGTTTGAAATTTCAGGCGTAACTGAGGCTGTCGCTAATGAAGCGATGCGTCTTGCTATTCATAAACTTCCAATGAAATGTCGTGTTGTGAAGCGTGAGGAGGCATAAGTGGCTACTACAACTAATGAAGAGCTACGCCAATTATCAGCCGAGGAATTGACTGGCAAAGTGCGTGAGATGAAGGAAGAGTTATTCAACCTTCGTTTCCAAGCAGCTACTGGTCAGCTTGAAAGCCATGGCCGACTAAGTGCCGTACGTAAAGAGATTGCGCGCGTTTACACAATTATTCGCGAGCGCGAACTAGGAATCGGGGGAGCTGCCTAATGACAACAGCTAATGAAGATCGCGGATTCCGTAAGGTTCGTGAAGGCGTAGTAGTGAGTGACAAGATGGATAAGACCATCACTGTAGAGGTATCAGATCGTGTGAAGCACGGTATGTACTCAAAGGTTCTCTCACGCTCACGCAAGCTAAAGGCACATGACGAAGCAAATACTGCCGGCATGGGCGATCGTGTACTCATCATGGAAACTCGACCAATCTCAGCGACAAAGCGCTGGCGTTTAGTTGAGATTCTCGAGAAGGCTAAGTAAGGGTTGGTGGATAACTAATGATTCAACAAGAGTCGCGCCTACGCGTTGCGGACAACACTGGAGCTAAAGAGCTTCTCTGTATCCGTGTGCTCGGTGGATCCAAGCGCCGTTATGCCGGTATCGGAGACATCATCGTATGTTCCGTCAAGGATGCAATCCCTGGTGGACAGGTCAAGAAGGGTGAGGTCGTAAAGGCCGTCATCGTTCGCACAGTTAAAGAGCGTCGTCGTCCAGACGGCTCTTACATTAAATTTGATGAGAATGCCGCAGTGATCTTGAAAGCTGATGGCGAACCACGTGGAACCCGTATCTTCGGACCAGTTGCACGCGAACTTCGCGATAAGAAATTTATGAAGATCATCTCGCTAGCTCCGGAGGTGCTGTAAAAAATGGCAAAGATAAAGAAGAATGACTCAGTTTTAGTTATTGCCGGAAAAGATAAAGGCGTAACTGGAAAAGTTCTATCGGTTGACGGGGATCGAATCCTTATCGAAGGTGTGAATCGCCAAAAGCGCCACACTAAAGAGTCAACTGGAGATCGCGGCGTTAAAGTCGGCGGAATTATCACCGTTGAAGCCGCAATTCATATTTCAAATGTCATGCTTGAAGATGGCGAAGGCAAGGCATCTCGCATCGGCTCTCGCAAAGATGACGAAGGCAAGAATGTTCGTATCTCACGTCGCACCGGAAAGGACATCTAATGTCAACGGACTTAGACGTACGTCTTAAGGCTAAGTACAAGAGCGCAATTGCTCCTGCACTTAAAACCCAATTCGGATACAAGAACGTCATGCAGATTCCAAACTTGACCAAGATTGTGGTCAATATGGGTGTTGGCGATGCTGCCCGTGATTCAAAGCTTATTGAAGGTGCAATCCGCGACTTAGCAACTATCACTGGCCAAAAGCCACAGGTTACTAAGTCACGTAAATCAATTGCACAGTTCAAACTTCGTGAGGGCCAGCCAATTGGCGCACACGTAACCATGCGTGGAGATCGTATGTGGGAGTTTGCAGATCGCTTACTTTCAATATCACTTCCTCGTATCCGTGACTTCCGTGGTTTATCACCAAAGCAGTTTGATGGAAAAGGAAACTACACATTCGGTTTAACCGAGCAGGTTGTGTTCCCAGAAATCGAACAGGACAAGATCGATCGTCCACGCGGAATGGATATCACTTTCGTTACTACAGCTAAGAACGATGCAGAAGGCCACGCGCTATTAAAAGCCCTTGGTTTTCCATTCAGGGAGGCATAAGAGATGGCAAAGACATCACTAATCGTCAAGGCAGCACGCAAGCCAAAGTTCAAGGTTCGCGGCTATACCCGTTGCAGTCGTTGTGGTCGTCCACACGCTGTCTACCAAAAGTTTGGAATTTGTCGCGTGTGCTTCCGTGAAATGGCGCACCGTGGTGAACTTCCTGGCATAACCAAGGCATCTTGGTAAACCCGCTTCTATCCAACTAACTACAACGAAATAGGTCTTCACATGAAGAAACCAGTTCGAGAAAGGCCACGAGGCCACGTATGACAATGACAGACCCGATCGCAGACATGTTGACACGTCTGCGCAATGCGAACTCTGCCTACCATGATTCGGTTTCAATGCCGTCTTCATCGGTCAAGGTACGAATTGCAGCGATCCTTCAACAAGAGGGATACATCGCTACATATCGCGTTGACGAAGCAGAAAACGGAGTAGGTAAGAACTTAGTTCTTGACCTTAAGTTTGGTGCAAACCGTGAGCGTTCAATCGCTGGTTTACGCCGTGTAAGCAAGCCAGGACTTCGCGTTTACGCAAAGTCGACAGCTCTACCAAAAGTTCTTGGTGGGTTAGGCGTTGCAATCATTTCAACCTCATCTGGATTGCTGACTGATAAGCAAGCCAATAAGCAAGGCGTAGGCGGAGAAGTTCTCGCCTATGTGTGGTGATCGCTAATGTCCCGTATCGGTCGTATGCCCATCGCCGTCCCTAGTGGCGTCGAAATCACAATTGCTGGCCAGAGTGTTTCAGTTAAAGGTCCTAAGGGAACTCTTTCACTAAATGTTGCAGAGCCAATTCAAGTTTCACAAACAGAGGGTGTAATCACCGTTGCCCGTCCTAACGAAGAGCGCTTAACTCGCTCACTTCACGGCCTATCTCGCACATTAGTTGCGAACATGGTCGAGGGCGTTACAACTGGATATACAACAACAATTGAAATTGTTGGTGTTGGTTACCGTGTAGCTGAGAAGGGTGCGAACTTAGAGTTCCAACTTGGATACAGCCACAACATCGATTTCCCAGCACCAGCTGGAATCACTTTTAAAGTCGAATCACCAACTAAGTTCCAGATCATCGGAATTGATAAGCAAAAAGTTGGCGAAGTTGCCGCAAAGGTAAAGAAGCTTCGTAAGGCCGATCCATATAAGGGCAAGGGCTTACGTATCTCAGGTGAAGTTGTTCGCCGCAAGCAAGGAAAGACGGGTAAGAAGTAATGGCTATAGGAGTAAAGGTCCGCAAAGGCTCGGCAACAAATGCCCGCGCCCGTCGTGCTTTCCGAGTTCGCAAGAAGGTTTCGGGAACGCCAGCACGTCCACGCTTAGTCGTTTCACGCTCGTCACGTCACTTGTTCGTTCAGGTTATCGATGACACTGCAGGCAAGACACTTGCCTTCGCTTCAACAATGGAAGCAGATTTCCGTAATGACAAGGCCGACAAGAGTGCTAAAGCGAAAGCGATCGGTGCATTAATTGCAACGCGCGCTAAAAGCGCTGGCATCTCAACTGTCGTCTTTGATCGTGCCGGTAACAAGTATCACGGTCGTATTGCAGCAGTTGCTGACAGTGCACGAGAGAATGGATTGGAGTTCTAATGGCCGCTAATCCAACTACTGCAGCCCCTGCCGGAAATGATCGCGCAGGAGCAGGCAAAGGTAAAGGCGAACGCCGCGAACGCCGCGATGATCGCGAAAAAGAAAAAAACCCATTCATGGAGCGCGTTGTATTCATTAACCGCGTATCCAAAGTTGTAAAAGGTGGTCGACGTTTCTCTTTCACTGCTCTAGTAGTTGTCGGTGACGGCAATGGCCAGGTCGGTATTGGTTACGGCAAGTCCAAGGAAGTTCCACAAGCGATTGCAAAGGCAGTTGAAGAGGCTAAGAAATCCTTCTTTACTGTTCCACGTATCCAAGGAACTATTCCTCACTCAGTACAAGGTGAAACTGCAGCTGGCGTAGTTCTTCTTCGCCCAGCTAGCCCAGGTACCGGAGTAATCGCCGGTGGCCCAGTGCGTGCAGTACTTGAGTGTGCAGGTATCTCAGATGTTTTGACTAAGTCACTCGGATCTAACAATGCAATCAACATGGTTCACGCCACTGTTGCAGCATTGAAGATGCTTGAGAGTCCAGCGCAAATCGCTGCTCGACGTGGTCTTCCATTAGAAGATGTTGCACCAGCTGCAATTATCCGCGCTTCACAGATAACAGTAGGTGTCTAATGCCACGTTTAAAGGTAACTCAGATTCGCTCGAAGGTTGGAAACAAGCCAGAGCAACGCGACACTCTTCGTTCATTGGGCCTAAAGCGCATTAACGATGTTGTTGTTAAAGAAGATCGTCCAGAGATTCGTGGAATGGTCTACGCAGTTCGTCACTTGATTAAAGTTGAGGAGGTTGAATAAAGATGTCACTATTAAAACTTCATCATCTACGTCCAGCCCCTGGTGCTAAGAAAGCCAAGACTCGTAAGGGTCGCGGTGAGGCATCAAAGGGTAAGACTGCAGGTCGTGGTGGCAAAGGAACTCGTGCCCGTAACCAGGTTCGTGCAGGTTTCGAAGGTGGTCAGCTGCCTCTCGTAATGCGCTTACCTAAACTTCGTGGCTTCAAGAACCCAGCACGCATTGAGTACCAAGCAGTCAACGTCTCAACAATTAACGCGCTATTCCCTAAGGGTGGCGACGTAACAGTTGCAGATTTGATTGCAAAGGGTGCCGTTCGCGACTCTCTTCCAGTGAAGGTGCTTGGCAATGGCGACATCGACGTAAAGGTAAATGTCACAGCTCATGCATTCTCATCATCAGCGGTCGATAAGATTACGGCTGCCGGCGGAAAAACAAGCGTTCTTTAATTTATCGAGATAGTGGAGAAGATCAATGCTTTCAGCGTTCAGTATGGCCTTTAGGACACCTGATTTACGTAAGAAGATCTTCTTCACTCTTTCAATTATGGGTCTGTTCCGTTTTGGATCAGTAGTCCCTACTCCTGGAGTTTCCTACGGAAACGTTCAAGAGTGCTTAAAGACGGTTCAATCAGGTGGGCTCTTTGGTCTGATTAACCTTTTCAGCGGTGGAGCGCTAATCAAGCTCTCAGTTTTCGCCCTAGGAATCATGCCTTACATCACCAGCTCAATCATTATTCAGTTATTGACTGTTGTAATTCCTCGCTTTGAAACTTTAAAGAACGAGGGCCAGTCAGGAACTGCAAAGCTGACTCAATACACACGTTACTTAACTATTGGTCTTGCAATCTTGCAATCAACGGGTTTGATTGCAGTTGCACGTACACCTGGTCGATTAATATCAGGTTGTTCGCTGGCGATCATTCCCGATACATCGTGGGCACGAATTGTCACAATGATTTTCGTAATGACTGCCGGAACATCTGTAATCATGTGGCTCGGCGAGCTCATCACTGATCGCGGTGTCGGTAACGGAATGTCTATCTTGATCTTTACATCTATCGCTGCAGGCTTCCCAAGTCAGCTATGGTCGATCAAACTTCAAAAGGGTCTGTTTGCATTCATATTTGTAATGGCCGTTGGAATCTTGGTTGTTGCAGCAGTGGTCTTCGTTGAGCAAGCACAGCGCCGTATTCCGGTGCAGTATGCCAAGCGCATGGTTGGACGTCAGGCCTACGGTGGAACTAGCACGTATATTCCAATTAAAGTTAACCAGGCCGGTGTAATCCCAGTAATTTTCGCTTCATCTTTGCTTTATATTCCTTCTCTTATTGTTAACTTCACCAATAGCCAGTCAGCATGGGCAGTGTGGGTTAGCCGTAACTTTGTTAAGGGCGATCACCCAATCTACGTAGCCTCATATGCACTCCTTATTATCTTCTTTACTTACTTCTATGTTGCAATTACTTTCAACCCAGAAGAGGTTGCAGATAACATGAAGAAATATGGCGGATTTATCCCTGGAATTCGCGCGGGCCGTCCAACGGCTGAGTATTTACAGTATGTGCTCTCACGTATTACCGCCCCTGGTTCGCTATACCTTGCACTCGTTGCAGTTATACCAATCGGCGCCCTTGTGCTCTTTGGAGCTAGCCAGAACTTCCCATTTGGTGGAACTGCAATTTTGATTGTTGTTGGTGTAGGTCTTGATACTGCCAAGCAGATTGAGTCACAGTTGCAGCAACGTTCCTATGAGGGATTCCTGAAGTAATGCGTTTGGTCCTGGTAGGTCCACCAGGTGCTGG
>JBAXFS010000023.1:0-21051 GCA_037139795.1 Actinomycetes bacterium | reverse complement strand
TTTGCCCGTAAACAGAAATCGCCTACCGAGTATTACGATCGATTTGTTCAGCAAGGCTCATCCGATAAATCTGCGGCAACATCCAATCGAGAATTTGAAGTTCTCTATGACGCCAGCAATGGCTCGGCGCATGCAACAATGTTCATTGGCTTCATTCCACCATCGGGTGCTCCTGCTCATTACCACTTATACGATGAGATCTGTCATATAGTTCAAGGCGGAGGCGAGCTCCATGTTGGTGACACTCTTCAAGAACTAATGATTGGGTCGACGTTTATCGTCGCACCTCGCCTGCTTCATGCTCTGGTAAATAATCGCGATGAAGATCTGTGTCTGTTGGGCATTTTCCGTCCAGCCGGCTCGCCAGCTGCCGCCTACTACCCAGATGGGCACCCAGCACCTGGATATATAGAGTCGTAGCGGCAATTCTTGCCGATATTGCCGATATGGCGACCGCCAATAATTTGCATAAATATTTTTAATGGAGATACTCTCCCTAATGCAAAACGCTTAAATCCATGAATAGATACCGGGAGAGTAAATCGTGGCCGTAGATTCACCTGTGAAAGATTTAGCATCCATCTACCGATCACAATTCTCGGTTTTTGAACATGTAACGTATGTTAATTCATGCTCGCAGGGCGCACTTGCCGATAGCGTAAAAGCGAGTTTTGATTCCTATATCTCAACCCTTGAATTGCAAGGCTCTGCCTGGGGCGACTGGGCTGGATATCAAGAGACGATGCGCTCTCTCTTTGCAAAGTTTTTTCAAGTTCCAACGACGGAAATTGCCGTTACAACTTCGGCATCTGCTGGAGTAAGCGCAGTTGCATCCTCTTTAGATTTCACTAAGGGCCGCAACAAAATTATTACAACTGAAAATGAATTCCCTACAATTGGACAGACATGGCATGCGCAAGAACTTCGCGGCGCAGTTGTCCATCACATTCCGAGCAATGCCGATTTAACGGTAAATGTTGCCGCCATGATTGATGCAATTGATGACCAAACCCTTATCGTCTCGATAACTCACGGCTGCTATCACAACGGTGCAGTCACTGATTTGGAGCCAATTATCGAGGCTGCACATAAGAAAGGCGCACTCGTATTAGTTGATGCCTATCAAACTGCAGGTGCCGTGCCCCTTAATTTATCTACTTTAAAGGCCGACTTTGTCGTCGGAGGTACTCTCAAATATTTATTAGGTGTGCCAGGTGTTGGTTTTCTTTATGCGCGAAGTGAAACAACATCGCATTTGATCCCAACCTCAACTGGCTGGTTTGCAGCAAGGGACATATTCGCTATGGAGATTCATTCCTATGATCCAGCCAAGGAAGCACGTCGATTTGAATCAGGAACGCCGGCTATTCCATCTCTCTATCCATCATCGACTGGCTTAAGCATGGTTATCGATATTGGCATTGAAAATATCTACGCATATGTATCGCAAATTCACGATGCACTGCGAACTGGAATTGAGTCATTGGGCGGGGTCGTAATAACGCCGAAAAATAAGGCCAATCACGGCGCAATGCTTGCAGTGGCATCCCTTGATGAAAGCGCTCATGTAGCAGCCCTTGAGAGTGAAAAGATTGTTACATCATCTCGTGGTGGCAACATCCGAGTCTCGCCCCATTTTTACAACAGCTTCGAGGACGTTGAGAAAATAGTTGCCGCTTTTGCAAAAACTAGCCAGTACTTGCGCAAATAATTCAAGGGAGTTAACAAATGACACAGATCGAAAGATTTGATCTTGCACCTGGAATCAATGTCGCTCGGGCAATTACTGGACTGTGGCAAATCGCAGATATGGAAAAGGATGGTTCGACGTTAGATCCAGCCAGCACTGCCGAATTCATGGCAGCTTACGCCGACGCTGGTTTAGATACTTTCGATATGGCCGATCACTACGGAAGCGCCGAAATCATCGCCGGCTATTTTAAAAAGAATTTACCAGCCGGCAAAAACGCGCACTTATTTACTAAGTGGGTTCCAAAACCGGGGCCTGTGACACGTGAGCAAGTACGGGCGGCAGTGATGGATCGCTGTACTCGGCTGCAAACGCAGAAAGTTGAGCTACTGCAATACCATGCATGGAAGTTTTCTAATCCTTACTGGTTAGACACGCTTGTCTACTTACAAGAGCTACAAGAAGAAGGTTTAATTGGAGCTATTGGTGTTACTAACTTTGATACTGCGCATTTGCGTATAGCCAAATCAATTGGCGTGAATATTGTTTCCAATCAAATTTCATATTCAGTTATCGATCGACGTGGTGGTGGTCAAATGGCCGATTACTGCAACGATAACGGCGTTAAAATTCTTGCATACGGAACTCTTTTGGGAGGATTTATCTCTCAGAAGTGGTTAGGAAAAACCGATCCAACTGGACAGGCGCTTCCTAATTGGTCTCTCATGAAATATAAGCGCTTCATTGATGTCGCTGGGGGCTGGGATAAATTTCAACATGTACTAACCACCCTGAGTGAAGTTGGCAACGAAGTTGGCCGCTCTGTTTCAACGGTGGCCAGCAAGTATCAGCTGGGCCAAAAGGCTGTTGGCGCGGTCATAATTGGTGCTCGCCTTGGCGAAAATGCACATATCGATGATGCTGTTTCACTCTTTACTTTCAATTTAACTGATATTCAACGAAGCAAAATTACTACAGCACTTTCGCAGTTAGAAGATATTCCTGGAGATTGCGGTGATGAGTACCGCAAGCCTCCTTACTTAACCGCGTCAGGTGATTTAAGCCATCACCTTGAGGATTTTCCTCCAGTGTATGAAGTTAAACAATCTGGCGGGAAGTCAATGATTGATTCTGGTACGACGTGGGAGACGTTAGCTGGATACAGTCGCGCAATTCGCATTGGTGATCGCGTTCTCGTTTCCGGAACAACTGCAACGCACGGCTCAATTGTTGTTGGCAAAAACGATCCAGAAGCACAGACACACTTTATAATCGATAAAATTGAAGCATCGCTCGAGTCACTCGGTGCGAAACTTAGCGATGTTGTTCGTTCACGAATGTATGTAAATGACTTGAAAGACTGGGAACCTATTGCTCGCGTTCATGGAGTTCGTTTCGCCGAGATTCGTCCAGCAAATACGATGGTCGAAGCCAAGCTCATAGGAGATGACTATTTAATCGAAATCGAAGTTGAGGCCGTAATTCAATGAAGAAACGTGAACTTGTTGCGGGCTATGAAATCTCACCAGTTATCAAAGGTGGTTGGCAGTTAAGCTCTGGGCATTCACTAAATCTGCAGATTCAAGAGCAAGCGGCAATTTCAGACATGATTTCTTTTATTGAATCTGGGATCACAACTTTTGATTTCGGCGATATTTATACAGGGGTTGAAGAGTTAGTTGGTAAAACTCTCGCTGCGTTGAGCGAAAGACTTGGCACTAGCGCCCGAGATAAAGTTCAACTTCATACTAAGTATGTTCCTAACGAGACCTCATTAAAGAGTTTTGATAAATCCGACGCCATCACCATAGTTAACCGCTCTCTGACTCGCCTACGCGTTGAGCAAGTTGATGTTGTTCAGCTCCATTGGTGGAGATATGAAGACCGACACTACCTAGCGGCCTTAGAGGTTCTTTTTGCGCTCAAAGAGAGTGGAAAAGTAGGAAACGTTGGAATTACTAACTTTGACTTAGAGCGCCTTGAGGAGATGGTTGATGCTGGATTAAAACCTGCCAGCCATCAAATTCAATACTCCCTTCTCGATCGTCGAGCCGAGAAAGGTATGAGCCAATTCTGCGAAGCGAACAAAATCGGAATTCTTTGCTATGGCACGGTCGCCGGCGGATTCTTCTCTGAAAAGTTTTTAGGTGTCGCAGAGCCAACACAAGTGGAGACGCGTTCAAATGTTAAGTATCAGATAATTATTGATGAGTTCGGTGGGTGGGGACTTTTCCAAGAGCTATTGCGTGTATGTAAAAATATTGCCGACAACCACGGAACGGATATCGGAACAATTGCTTCAGCATGGGTTCTGCAACGCCCGGCGGTCAAAGCCGTAATTGTTGGTGCTCGAAACATTTCACATCTGGACTCAAATTTAAAAATCCCCCAAATTGTTTTCACTCATTCAGAGCTCGAAGCGATAGATGAGATTCTCTCTAGATCCAAGGGACCCAACGGACCCGTTTATGATTTAGAGCGGTACTCAGAAAAACATCGCAAGATTATGCATACAAATAATAATTAAGTTAAATCTCCAGAACGCAGCTTAACTTTCGCAGTCCGCTCTATCCGCATAATGAGTCTCTCATCAGGATCCGGGCATGCCACAAAAGAGTCAGTCTCTAACCAATCCTTGGCCGGCATCTGTCTTTGTTTAGCCGGTAAAAGTGGCATGGCTGCGGCAATGGCATACATACAGAAATGTTTACCTGCAGGTATACGAAGCTGTGAACTTTCGGTTACTTCAAAGTAATCCCCGACCTTTAAGCCGCAAACAGAGCGGCCCTCAATTCGATCTACGACGATACGTAATTCAAATAGCTCCATGTCTTGCTCAGTCTCATTTTCCACAGAAATTAGCGTAAGGCACTGGGCGACAAAACCCTCCATTTTAGGTATCTTTGGCGAGGCCGCTTTTAGGGGCCCCTGAATTCTCTAGAAGAGTGAGGTTGATGCGTGGCCGAGTTTATTCAACTGCTCTTTAACGGCTTGGTAGAAGGCTCAATCTTTGGAATTGCAGCTTTAGGCATCTCACTTGTTTATTCCGTATTGCGTCTCGTTAATTTTGCTGCCGGTGATTTTCTAACGCTGAGTGCATTTACAACTTATTTTTTCTCAGTCGACTTACACATGCCTCTAGTGGTTGCCGTATTAATCTCGGTAGTAATTGGCGTAGTCATCTCTCTATTCCTTGAGTTTCTTATTTGGCGGAGGTTGCGCAAGAGCGGTGCTGGAATGCTTGCACTTTTCTTAGTTGCAACCGGAGTTGCATTTGTTTTGCGCCAATCAATCGCCTTAACTTTCGGCAGCAACAGCCGAAAATTTAATATTGATCAAATCAAGACTTTTGAATTTCTTGGTGCCCAAATTGCACAAGCTCAATTAGTTGTCCTGTGTTGCGCCTCGATAGCTATCACGTCAATCGCTATTTTCATTAAGAAATCGGTTATCGGGAAAAATATGCGTGCTTACTCCGATAATCCCTCACTAGCTGCAGTCTCTGGAATCAACGTTCAACGCGTCATTATTGCAACCTGGTGTATCAGTGGTGCTTTCGGTGCCCTCGCTGGAGTTTTTCAAGGAACGGTTCAAGGTCAATTTACTAGCGGCATGGGACTTGACCTACTACTTTCGATTTTGGCGGCAGTAGTTCTCGGCACCATCGGTGATGCATACGGTGCCCTCATAGGCGGCTTTGTACTAGGTATTGTTATGGAACTTTCTACATGGTCGGCTTTTTTCGGCGGAATTCCATCGACGTATAAACCCGTTGTTGCTTTCTCGGTTCTTGTGATTGTTTTACTCTTTAAACCTGAAGGCATCTTTGGAGTGAAGGCGAGAAGAATCTAATGAATGCGATTATGCAACCCGGTTTTTGGATTTTCATCTTAACGATGTCGGGAATCTATGGAATTTTTGGTCTAGGCCTTCAAGTTCAATACGGCGTTGGCGGTATTTTAAACTTTGGTCACGTTGGAATGATGGCGCTCTCCTCATACACAATGGCCATTCTGGTTATTTCACACGGTATTAACTTCTGGATTGCCGCAGCGACTGGCGTTGGAGTTGCCGCCCTTGGCGGCGCCTTCTTAGGTCTTACAACTTTGAGGCTTCGCGGCGACTACTTCGCAATCGTTAGCATCGCATTTTCAGAGATCGTTCGTTACGTTATTTTCAACTCCGACAACATCACAGGTGGAGCCCAAGGCTCACTTGCAATCCCGGCTATCGGTGAAGGTTACCCTTCATACACCAGCTCTTGGGATTCAATAATGAATCACATGAGAGATTTTCTCCAGCCTATTTTTGGCGATATCGTAAATCGAGAGTTCGTCATGGCACTAACAATTTGGTCCACTCTGGCAGTTCTTCTCTTTATCGTTTCGCGAATCGAGCGGACATCATGGGCGCGCGTCCTTCGCGCAACTCGTGAAGATGATGAAGTTCCGGCAGCGCTTGGAAAGAATGTCTTTAGGTTTCGTTTACAAGCCGTAATCATTGGTTCGATCCTGGGTGGAATTGCCGGAATATATTGGGCCTTAGAATCCACACTTCTTTCAGCCGATGATTTCTTAACAATCGTAACTTTCTATGGTTGGATGATTTTAATTTTGGGTGGAGCAACGAAAGTCAAAGGGTTGCCTTTCGCAGCAATATTCTTTGGTTTCCTTTATGGTGGAACTCGCTTCTTTACTTTCTGGCCATTTTCAATGGTCGATTCGGCCCAGCGTGCTTATATCCGCATCATGATTATTGGTGTGGTCTTAATTATTCTTATGATGAAACGCCCTCAGGGAATCTTCGGAAAACGTCAGGAGATGGTCCTTGAATAATTTAATTCTTGAAGTTAATGATGTGGCGATTTCATTTGGCGGTGTCCGCGCAGTAAATGGTGCAACTTTAAATGTGGCCGTTGACAGCGTGACCTCGGTCATTGGCCCAAATGGCGCAGGCAAGACAACTCTCTTTAATCTAATTAGTGGAGCGATCAAACCAGATTCTGGGACTATTTTATTTGAAGGCATGGAAATTCAGAATCTACTTCCGCATAAAATCGCTGACCGAGGAATTATTCGAACTTTTCAAGGCGCGAAAGTTATTAAACGCCTCAGCGTTTTAGAGAATTTGATGTTAGGCGGCCAGGACAATCCAGGCGATAGTTTGCTTAACTTCTTTAACCCCAAGGCTAGAAATGCTTACGAAGCCCAGACCCGTGATCGGGCAATGGAGCTTTTGCAACAGATCGGAATCGAGCGTTTTGCCCATGAGTACGCTGGAATTCTCTCTGGTGGCCAGCGCAAACTTCTAGACCTTGCCCGCGCCTTGATGGCCAACCCAATCATGTTGTTATTGGATGAGCCCTTTGCTGGGGTAAACCCAACTTTGGTTGAAAAATTATTAGAGGTGCTGCAAGACCTTCGGACGAAACATCACTTGACCTTTCTGCTCATCGAGCATGATTTAGAGACGGTTATGAATATTTCTGATCGCGTAATAGTTATGGCCGAGGGCAGGGTAATTGCCGATGGTGCGCCGAACTCTATTTATCAAAATCAAGCCGTAATCGACGCCTATCTCGGTACACGAAAGGCAAAGTCATGACTCAACCGTTATTGAAAATAACTAATCTCGAAGGCGGTTATGGAGATATCAAGATTCTCAATGGCGTAAACATTGAAGTGCCTGAAAAATCCATCGTGACAATTGTTGGTCCCAATGGCGCTGGAAAATCCACAATCATGAAAGCAATTTATGGAATTGCCCGAGTGACCGCAGGTTCAGCGACCATTATGCGCAATGGGAAAGAAGTTAACATTCTTGCCACGAAGCCTTACAACCTCTCTAAAATTGGGATCGGCTATGTTCCACAGATAGAAAACATATTTGTCGCCATGACAATTGATGAGAACTTAGATGTTGGATATATTCCTGAGACTGGCAAGAGCCTTGAAGAGCTCAAAGAAAGTATGTACGTGAGGTATCCCGATCTTGTCTCTCGAAAGAAAGATCGCGCCGGGCAACTCTCGGGTGGCCAACGCCAAATGTTGGCATTGGCCCGAGCCCTCATGTCGGCTCCAGATGTTCTTTTATTGGATGAGCCATCGGCAGGGTTGGCACCCGCCCTTGTTGACCAGTTATTCGACGAACTAGTTCGCATTAATAACAGTGGTGTAACGATTTTGATGGTTGAACAAAATGCCCGGCGTGCATTGGAGATATCTACTTACGGGTACGTATTAGATATGGGTAAAAACCGCCACGAGGGGGCTGGCGCAGACCTGGCCGTTGACCCTGCCATTGTTGGTATTTATTTTGGCAAACGAAATAAGGATTAAATCCTCTCTTTCTTTCACTTTTTGAGCCTAGGGTGCCATACTTGCCGAGTTAATTGACGGCCGTCAATTACCAACAACTTAAATCACCCTCGAGGAGAGTTCTTCTATGAAGAAAAAAAGTACTTTACTTATCGCTGGTGCCGCCGTTGCGGCCTCAGCGTTATTTGTTTCAGCGGTTCCAGCAAATGCTGCTGGTCTTAACATCCGTGTCGGCTCAGTTCAACCAATGTCAGGTGCAGGTTTTGCTGCATATGGAACTGGTTTAGCTAATGCTGCTGCATTTGGTGTTACATCAGTTCAGGCAGCAATGACTGCTGCTGGCGTAGGCGGCTCTTGCAAGATGGTAGCTCAAGAAGATTCTGTTTCTGATGCTCCATCAGTTGTACGTGAGGCAGCAACTAAGTTAGTTGCATCTGACAAAGTCAACTTCATCATTGGCTCATTAACATCAGGTGCATCCCTTGAAGTTGGAGCTGTTACAGCTGCTGCATCAGGCGTAATTGCGATTGCATCTGCTGCATCATCACCTGCACTAACAACTTTTCAGGACAATGACACATTGTTCCGCACATACCCATCAGATCTACTACAAGCTAAAGCTTTGGTAACTGCGATTTCAAATGCCAATGGAAAAAATTCATGGGTAACTGTTGGCGCAATCAATAACTCATTTGGAACTGGTCTTGCAACAGCTTTCAAAAAGGCTTGGATCCGCAATGGCGGTCACATCGGTGGCACAGTTCTTTGGAATGCGGGCGCAGCATCATATGATTCAGAGGCTGCAGCTCTTGTAAAGACAAAGCACGATGCTTTCATGTTTGTTGATTACCCAGATTCATTCGCAAAGATGGCACCTGCACTAGCTCGTACAAAGAAGTGGGATGCAGGAAAGACTTTCATGACTGAGGCATTCAATGATGATTCAGCGATTGCTACTGTCGGCGCTTCACTTATGAACGGAATTCGCGGAACTTCAGCTAAGGGCAATGGAACTGATGCTGCAGGTTGGAAGAGCGCTTTCGTAGCTGCTTACCCAAAGAATCCAGGAACTTTCGTTGATGGTTCAGGTTTCGATGGTGCAGTTCTAGCGTGTCTTGCCGGAATTTATGCAAGCTCAACTAGCTCCAAGGCTCTTGCTAAGGGACTTCGCGCAGTCGGCGGAAATAGTGGCGGAACTGCTTATTCATGGAACCAATTGACAGCTGCAGTTAAAGATGTTGCCGCTGGAAAGCCAATCACTTACAACGGTGTTTGGGGTTACACAAAGATGGATAAGGCTGGAGACCCATCGGGTGGAGCTTTTGAAGTCTGGGCTGTGAAGAGTGGTGTAATTATCCACGATTCGAAGCTAGACGTTAAGTTCTAATCTAAAGAACTAAAACTTTGTAGTTACCGCATTCACTACCTTCGTAATAGAAAGAAATTTCTAAAGGTAGTGGATGCGGTGCTATATAGAGGCTTTTAAAGAAGCCTTAAGCCAGTCGACAATCTCTTGAGTTGGGGCTCCTGGAGTAAATATCTCCCCTACTCCCAATGAAATAAGTTTCGCACGATCGGCTTCAGGAATAATTCCCCCTCCAAAAACTAAAATTTCTGGCGCTCCCTGTGCTTTAAGTAGTTCAAGAACTTTCGTAAACAGACCCATATGGGCCCCGGAAAGAACAGAGAGTCCAATAGCTTTTACATCTTCTTGAATAGCAGTAGCAACAATTTGATCGGGGGTCTGATGAAGTCCGGTGTAGATAACCTCAAAGCCAGCATCACGCAATACTCGGGCAATAATTTTGGCGCCGCGATCGTGACCATCTAATCCAGGCTTGGCAATGACGATACGAATAGGAGGCATGGAGTGAAGATAGCAATTCAGAGCCCCTTGTACAACACGCCTTTATTGGTAGTGCTGTCCTAATATGTCACACATGTCCTCAGAAGCTAGCGCCGAGCAGCAATGGCAAGATTTGCTTAGTTCGATTACGCGCACAAATCCGCGCGAATTAGCACGAGCTATCTCCTTAGTTGAAAATGATTCAACGTTAAAAGTTCAATCTGCGGTTTCTAGATCGCAGGTAATAGGTATAACGGGGGCACCGGGGGTTGGAAAATCAACGACAGTAAATGCCCTGATTGCGGCGCTGCGTGCCCACAACAAGAGCATTGCAGTCTTGGCAGTTGACCCATCATCACCGATTTCCGGTGGCGCGCTATTGGGTGATCGGATTCGCTTAGGTGAACACTTCCTAGATCCAGATGTCTTCATACGTTCATTAGCTACGCGCGGACACCTCGGCGGCCTGTCGGCAACGATTGAATCGGTAATAAATCTAGCGAAGTTAGCTGGTTTTGATTACATCTTTGTTGAAACAGTAGGTGTCGGACAAAGTGAAGTAGAGGTAATGAAATTCGTTCAGACCGTTGTGGTTGTTATGGCTCCCGGTATGGGCGATGGCATTCAGGCCTCTAAAGCTGGCATTCTCGAGATCGGCCACATCTTCCTGATGAATAAGTCTGATCGCGATGGAGCGCGAGAGAGCGCCAAAGAGCTTGAGAGTTCTTTACACCTGTCAGCTAAGCCCCTAAATTGGCAGCCATTAGTTCTATTGGGGGCAATGGAGAAATCAGTAGGGGTCGATGAGTTAATTAGTGCGATAAAAAAACACGGGGAGATAATGAAATGAGTATGTTCAAAACTGGCCATGTTGATAATTTCACACGCGAAAATCTGCCGCCACGCGATCAATGGCCCTGGCTCAATCAGAACTTTATTGACGCCAATTATGATGATCGACTCAATGCTAGTTATGAATTAATAGATAAGACCATTGAATTAGTTGGAGCGGATAAATTAGCAATAATCGCCGCCGATGGAAACTATACATATGGTGAACTCCTTGCAAAAATTTCACAAATGGCAAACTACTTCGAATCTATCGGTGTAAAGCCCGGAAACCGCATCTTGCTTCGCGGTCCAAATAGCGCCTCTCTTGTCATTCTATGGTTGGCAATTCTTCGAGTTGGCGCCGTTGCCGTAACGACAATTCACTTACAGCGAGCCAATGAGTTGGAAAAGATGTTAGGCGTAGCTCATGTGCAATTCGCCCTGATTGATCATAGATTTACGGAAGATTGGAACTTAGTAAGTAATTTTACTGGCCAAACTTTAATTTACGGTGGTGAGAACGACGTATTCTCGAAGGCTGCGAAATTTCCAACGGTACATACGGCGTGTGACACTGCAAGTGATGATGTAAGCATCTTGGCATTTACCTCAGGCTCAACTGGAATTCCAAAGGCAACAATTCATTTCCACCGCGATATCTTGGCAATTGCCGATACTTTTTCTAAAGAGATTCTCAAACCCCTGAAAGAGGATATTTTTGCCTGTTCGGCGCCGCTAGCATTTACTTTTGGACTTGGTGCAAGCGTTGTATTCCCATTTAGAGTTGGTGCAACGACCTTGCTTCTTGAAGGTGCACCACCACCGGTATTAATTGAAAAGGTGCGCGAGAACAAAGTGAGCGTGCTATTTACCGCTCCTACCGCTTACAGAGCCATTATGAAGTCAACGCCAAAGCTAGATCTTCCATCTCTGCGACGCTGCGTCTCGGCAGGAGAACACCTTCCAGAATCTACGTGGACTTCGTGGTTTGAGGCAACCGGCTTGAAAATAATTGATGGAATCGGCGCAACGGAGATGCTGCATATCTTTATCTCAGCCTCTGATGATGCAATTGTTCCTGGAATGACTGGAAAAGTTGTGCCTGGTTATGAGGCAATTATCGTTAATGAGGATTTCGATGAACTTCCCACTGGAGAAGTTGGATTTCTAGCCGTTAGAGGTCCAACGGGCGTCCGCTACTTAAATGATGTGCGTCAAAATGTCTACTCAGTAAATGGATGGAATGTCACTGGTGATCTTTATCTAAAGGATGCCAATGGCTACTTTAAGTACCAGTCCAGAGCAGATGACATGATTATTTCAAGTGGCTATAACATCGCCGCCCCTGAAGTCGAAAATGCCTTGCTCACACATAACGCAGTTGCTGAAGTTGCCGTAGTTGGCGAAGCTGATGAAGAGCGTGGAATGCTCGTCGTTGCATACATTGTTCTGCAGGCAGATGTAGCTGAGAGCGCCGAGCTCATCAAAGAGCTACAAGACCATGTGAAGCAAAAGATCGCACCATTTAAATATCCTAGGCGAATAGTTTTCGTTAAATCTTTGCCGAAAACTACTACCGGTAAATTGCAGCGCTTTCGCCTTAAAGGAGAGAATAAATGATTATTGAAGATCGATCCGTCTTTGATTTACCCTCCCGCACGTGCACGAGCGTAGAAAAATATGGAGTAGATCCAGATAATTTTATTGAGATTTTCGAGCCCGCCAGTCAATCACTAGGACAAGTGGTGTTGATTCACGGTGGTTCATGGCGCATTGAGTACGACTTGGCACATCTGCGCTCTTACGCTGGTGCATTATCTGATGCGGGCTACCGAGTTCATTTAGTTGAGTATCGAAGAACACCTGGCTTTCCTGATAATTACTCCGATGATATTCGCAAAGCAATTGAGCATTGCGGTGGTGGTGTCCTTATTGGCCACTCAGCTGGCGGCCACCTGGCGCTCATCGCACCAGATGCGACGAATTCTCGGCTAATTAAAGGGATAATTGCCCTCTCCCCACTGTGTGATCTAGCAACGGCCGATAAAGACAATACCGACAGTGGAGCCGTGCGCGATTTCCTTGGAACTGCGGCGGTTAA
Organism: Actinomycetes bacterium; assembly: GCA_037139795.1. Taxonomy (GTDB): domain Bacteria; phylum Actinomycetota; class Actinomycetes; order Nanopelagicales; family Nanopelagicaceae; genus Planktophila. Next base: position 8,266 of record JBAXFS010000023.1, on the reverse strand, counting down.
CCGTCCAGATTTGGATCCGAATGTACGCCTTAATGAACATGTTCCAGTTTTAATTATTCATGGAGTCGATGATCTCATTGTTCCGATTGAGCATTCACGAAATCTTTACAACTCTTACGTTAAAGCTGGGCTGGACTGTGAACTCATTGAACTTGAAAAAATTGGTCACTTTGAGCCTATTGATTATCGAAAAGCACCCTTTGAGATAGTTTTAGCGCAACTTAAAAAGCTCGCGTAGGTATCCAACGGCCATAGGTTTTGCGAAGTTCATTAACTATTTCACCGACAGTGGCGTAGGCCTTAACTGCAGCTATACAAGTCTCCATAATGTTTTCATCTGCTTGTGCGGCCTTATGTAAATTAGCAAGAGTCACCGCAACAAGGGCATTATCTCTGCCTGCGCGAACTGCGTGAAGGGCTGCGACTTGGCCAGCCTCGCTCTCAGGATTAATTTCAAAGGCTTTGTATGGCGGCGTATCGGCTTTGAAAAGATTCACGCCAACTAGTTTGCGCTCCCCCGATTCAATCGCCATTGCAAATGCATAAGCTTTTTCAGAGAGCTCATTTGAAAACCAGCCATTGTTGATGCAAGCAAGGGCCCCGCCACGTTTTTCAATATCTTCTAACATCGTCCACATTTTATCTGCGAGTTCATCGGTTAAACGTTCGATTTCATAACTTCCAGCCAATGGATCGGAAGTGCTCAATACTCCAGTTTCAAAAGCAATTACTTGTTGTGTACGAAGAGCTAACATTGCAGCCTCTTCAGTAGGCACACCTAAAGCCTCATCAAAGGCAGAGACGTGCATTGTCTGAATACCGCCCAATGCGGCAGCAAGCATTTCAACGGAAGTACGGACTACATTGTTCATGGATTGTTGGGCAGTTAAAGATGAGCCTGCAGTAAAGGCAAAAATACGAAGCTTTTCAGAGGCGGCATCTTTAGGTTCATACTTTTCGCGAACTAAACGCGCCCAAGTCTTGCGGGCCGCCCGGAACTTAGCAATTTCAGGCAAAAACTCGATATTTGAGGATAAAAATGTAAATAAAGTGGCCGCGATTTGGTCGACGCTAACGCCTCTGGCAATTGCTGCATCTAGGTACTCGCGTGCATTAGCAAAAGTAAATGCAACTTCCTGCACAGCATCAGAGCCTGACTCTCGAATGTGATAACCACTCATTGCCAATGAAACCCAACGCGGGATCTTAGTTGCAATGTACTCGATAACATCAACTGAGAGTTTTAAGCCCGCTTCGGCTGGAAAAATCTGAGTGCCCCGCGCGATGTACTCTTTAAGCACATCGTTTTGAATAAACATTCCAAATTTATTTGGGTCCATCTCGCGCTGTTCAGCCAGGGCAATAAACATCGCTGCCCAGATATAACCTATGGAGTTTGCAGTTGTGCGAACTTGTGAGATTTTCTCGAGTGGAATGCCCTCCATTAAAATCTCAATATCGCGCAGACTATCTATCGCTACACCCACTCGACCTACTTCACCCAGGGATAAGGGATCATCGGAATCCAAACCGAGTTGAGTAGGTAAATCTAATGCAACGCTAAAACCAGTTAAGCCTTGATCTAATAACATTCTAAAACGCTCGTTAGTCTCGGCAGGTGTTCCAAAACCACCGTACTGGCCCATGGTCCATACACCTGGATCGGCATTAATTCCGCGGGTGTATGGATATTTACCAGGCTCTTCGATTGTCATTGCTACTTACTTTCCTCTAACTGTTGGCGAAGTACTTTTTTAGCAATCTTTCCAGTTGAGTTTAATGGAAACTCTTTTACAACCATAACAACTTTTGGCTTCTTATACGATGCCATACTGGATTTACAGTGGGCCATTACTTTCTCGCTAATCTCTTCCTCTGTTGCAGTGACTCCAGGCTTGAGCGTTACCATCGCGACAACACGCTGGCCCCACTCTGCATCCTTGACCCCAATGACAGCCACCTCGAGAACTCCCTCTACATCTGCAACTACATCTTCGATTTCGCGAGGATAAATGTTGTAACCACCACTAATAATCATGTCGCCTTTGCGATCGACTAGATATAGTCGATTATCGGCATCAAGACGGCCTAAATCCCCCGTATGCAGCCAGCCATCGCGTACGGCCTTAGTTACGGTTGCATCCATTCCGGCAGCGCCATAGTAGCCGCGCATGACGTGGTCTCCCCGAGTGATTACTTCACCAATCTCACCAACTGGAACTGGATTGTTATCTTCATCAACAATTAAAATCTCAACACCAATGCAAGCATTGCCGGCGCTAGTTAGTAAGTCGGGATTACCTTGTAGACCTAACTCATGATCTCTTGCACTGAGCACGGTCACTGGTGGAATCGCTTCGACAAGTCCGTAGTACTGGACCATATTCTTGGTAATCGTTTCGTAGCACTGCTTTATATGCTCGGGCGTCATTGGGGCCCCTGCATATCCGAGCAAGCGCAAGTTAGCCATTTTCTCGCGACTCATTCCGGGCATAGCTAGAAGACGTGCAATCATTGTCGGTACAAGAGCGGTTGCGTTTCCACCACGATTAATAATGACATCGACGAAATCATCTGGATCAAATTTTGCTTGAATAATCTGCTTTGCACCAAATGCAAAGTAAGGCAGGACGAATAGACCACTTGTATGGGTAATCGGTCCGGCATGGATCCAGCAGTCAGTCTCATCAGGAACGCGCTTTAAGATATCGGTAACAATATTATTTAGACTAGCAATTCGATTGCGATGGGTTCTAATCGCACCTTTTGGATTTCCAGTTGTTCCGCTCGAATAATTCAGTGAGACCAGTGAGTCAGGGTCAATTGCGAGCATGAGTGGCTCGGCAACTTGTGCGGCAAGGAAATCTTCGTAGTTAGTTGTTCCTGGCTCAGTTCCATGAATGAGAATCACGTGTTTGACCAAGGCACGAACTGGCGCCGACTCATCCCAAAATTTATGATCGACAATCAAAACCGTTGCGCCACAGTCTTTAGCAATACGTACCCAGTCATTGGGGTGGAGGCGATAATTAAGAGCCACGCGACAAAGGCCGGCACTTGAAATACCCAGGTCGCTCTCTAGATAGGAGATTTGATTGAACTGTAGGTCTAAGACGCGATCCTCGTTTTGTAGGCCTAAAGCGCGTAATCCACGCGAGAGCTGAAAAATACGTCCGCAAACCTCTCCGAAAGTAAGGATGCCTTCTTCGCTCTCAACTGCTGGGCGATCACGATAGGCGCGAGCTGCGCGCGCTACAAGAGTTCCGACATCCATTTAGTGGTGTTTCCCTTCAATAGGTATTGAGTAGGCACTATCTAGTACCCACGCGCCTTTCGGCAGAACTGTAAGTGGATTGATATCTAGCTCGCTGGTTTCTGGGAATGTACTTGCAACTTCGGCAATTCTTAAGACTGCAGAAATAAAGGCATCCACATCGGCCGGCGCTGATCCCCGAGCACCTGCAAATAGTTGAGCGAGGCGCGTTTCGGAAATCATTTCTCGAAGTACGCTCTCATTAATTGGCAACAACCGAATTGATACATCGGAGATAATTTCAGTCAAAATTCCACCTACGCCGATAGTTAAAACTTTGCCGAGAGTTGAAGATGTCACACCAACTAAAGTTTCAACTCCTTTAGGAACAAAAGTCTCGATGAGGACATCATTGGTTTCTCCGTTAAGTTTTGAAAGGCGTGCATAAGTTGCACTGGCACTTGAAGCGTTAATATCTAAGGCCACTCCTCCGGCTTCGCTCTTATGGAGCAGGCCTGGAATTACCGCTTTAAATACGGCTCGACCTCCGACAAATTCAACTGCCGCTGCGACTTCACTCTCGTTCTTTACAACCACCGAAAGTGGAACTGGAACTCCAACGCTTTTCCAAAGTTCTTTCATTTCAACTTCAGTGGCAGTATCAGAGGGAGTTGGGAAAGCACTAGTGGGCACTTTCTGCTCAATTTTTTCAACGTGGCGTCCGCAGTCATTTAGAATTCGCAATGCTGCAACGGCTCTATCGGGAGTTGGATAGACGGGAATATTGAGTGACTTGAAGATTGCGCCAGCCAGGGGCGCCAAATTTTTCGAGCCCGTCCGTGCCACTGCGATTGGAATACTTCGAACTTTTCTTACCGCTCCTAAAGCCGAAGCAATTCGTTCGACATCTGCCCCTACAAGTACGGCAAAACAGGCGATTATGGAATCTACACCTTTGTCTTTTGCCAATACCTCCAAACACTTTTCAAATAAATCTGGCGATGACATGACCGCTGCCGTCACATCGACGGGATTATTAGCGTTTCCATACGAAGGTACGATCTTTCTAAGCTCTGCCAGGGTCTCTGGCGCTAATTCTGCAAGCTCAAGGCCATTTTTCTCTAAAGCGTCAGTGGCCAAGATTCCACTTCCGCCTGAAGTAGTAATGATTGCCACGCGTTTTCCTAGGGATTTAACACCGGATGCAAAAATCAATCCAGCATCCAACAGTTGCTCGACATCTTCTACTCGAACAGCACCTGTTGATTTTATTGCCGCTTCGATAATGCGATCTTCGGTTGCAAGGGCTCCAGTATGTGATGCCGCTGCGATTGCGCCTTGAGCCGAACGTCCAACTTTTAGGATTGCCGTAGGTTTCTTTGCAGATATGGTGCGCAGGGCTTCAACATCAGTGAGCGATTCTGCGTATAAAAGAATTGCGGAGATCGAAGAATCATCGGCAAGGGCGTTAGCTACCTCTAAATTAGTAACATCACTTTCATTGCCAGTGGTTACAACTACTCCAAGTGGAACTCCAGCTTCAAGCCCCAATGAGTACATTCCATAACCAAGTGCCCCAGATTGGCTAACGAGTGCGATATTTCCCGCTTCAACGTTAGTTACTGACGATGAAAATACTGGCGAGAAAGATGCAACTAACTTGTTAGCTCCACCTACTGAGCCAATACAGTTTGGACCAACTAAACGCATTCCAGTTTTTTTAGCAATCGCAACCAATCTAGCTTGCGCTAAAACACCGTCATCATCGGATTCAGCAAAGCCTGATGACATAACAATTACAATCTTTACACCTGCAGTGCCACATTCAATTAAGGCCTCTTCAACTGAATTGGCTGGAAGCATTATCAGTGCTAAATCAATCTCATTTTTTACATCAGTAATTTTGGCAAAACTTTGCAATCCCAAAATAGTCGAACTCTTCGGATTAATTGGATAAATCTGCCCAGCAAATCCAAATTTCTGCAGGTACTCAATAGGAGCTCTTCCCATCGCATTTTCGCGCTCAGTAGCCCCAATAATCGCTATTGACTGCGCACTCCATAAAAGGGAAATGTCATTCATTAGAGGCAGGCAATGCCTTCGATTTCAACAAGAGCTTTGTCATCCCATAACCGGGTTACACCGACAAGGGTCATTGCAGGAAAATTCTTACCTAAAAGAGATTGCCAAATTTTCCCAATCTCTCGAGAATGCGCCCGGTAATCAACTGGGTCAACCGAAAAGATAGTGATTTTGACTAGATCTTCGGGGGTTCCGCCTGCCTCTTGCAGGGCAGTTACTAGATTAATAAGTGCTTTCTCAAATTGAGCGACAATGGTATCTCCGACAATAACGTTCTCTTTATTGAGCGCAGTTTGTCCAGCTAAAAAAATGTATTTTCCCTCGGCAAGAACTGCGTGAGAGAATCCAATTGGAGGGGCAAGAGTCTCTGGATTGATCTTCTTTATTGTCATGTTAGCGCCCTCCCTCGAGCAGTTGTGTTATACCGGTCTTACTTGAATCACCAATAAATGAAATTGCCGCCACGGCAACTTCGTCAGCGGTAAGTAATCGTCCCCCAGAAAGTTTTGACTCCAACGTCGATTTCACTTCATTAATAGCTTTACCCGTTCTATCCGCAGCTGCTTGCAGAGTTCGCTGCGTCATTGGTGTATCTACATAATCTGGACATACTGCATTTACGGTAATCCCGTAGCGGGATAATTCGCTAGCTGCGGCCCGTACTAAACCTACAACTCCATGTTTTGCCGCTGTATAAGCGGCAACATTTGGTTCTCCGACTAAACCCGCTTTACTTGCGATAACGATTATTTGGCCGTTTTTAGCTAATTTCATGTGTGGCACCGCGGCTCTTATAAATTTAAAAGGTGCACTCAAATTCAACTCCAGCATGTGGTCCCACATTTGATCCGTTGTTTTATCTATTGGCGCACTTATGCCATCGCCGGCATTGAGGAGAAGGACATCAATTCCACCCCAAGTGCTAACAACCTCTTCAATAACTTCCTCTGCCGCCCCAGGTGTAGTTACATCTGCTGCTATGACAAGAGTTTTATTACTTCGTCCTTCGATGAGCAGATCTAGGTCAGATTTAGTCCGTGAACAGACCGCAACATCATGACCTAAATCCAGCAATTTCACGGTAATTGAACGACCTATTCCGCGGCCCGCCCCTATAACTAATACCCTCAGTGGAATAGCCATAAAAACGGTTTCTCCATCTCTATGGGTTATTTCCTAGGATAATAAGGACATTATAGGTGGTGCGTTTTTCTAACGATAGGCAATAATACGCCATATGACAACTCCTGAGGCGTTCATCGTAAGTGCCGTTCGAACGCCCTTTGGCAAGTATTTCGGTGGCCTATCAACAACACGTCCTGATGATCTCCTCGGCTCTACCTTGCGGACCCTCATGGAGAAGGTGCCACAGATTGATCCAGCACAAATAGATGATGTGATTATCGGCGACTCAAATGGAGCTGGTGAAGATAATCGAAATGTCGCTCGAATGGGAGCTTTGTTAGCTGGATTTCCACACACCGTCCCCGGCGTAACTTTAAATAGATTATGTGGCTCAGGTGCCGAAGCTATTGTCCAAGGTGCAAGAGCAATTAAATCTGGGGATGCAAATTTTATTATCTCTGGTGGCGTTGAAAGTATGAGTCGTGCTCCCTGGATTGTTGAGCGAACAAGCAAGCAAGAGCCAGTTGACCCAAAATTTCATCAAAGCACCGTTGGGTGGAGAATGACAAATCCACTGATGCAATCTAATTGGACAGCAAGTTTGGGCAGATGTTCAGAGATTGTTGCCGAGCGCCTTGGAATATCACGCATAGAGCAGGATGAATGGGCGCTGCGATCTCACCTCTTAGCCGATGCCGCATGGAAGCGCGGGTTGCACGATGGTTGGGTCATTCCATTTAATAATGTAACTCGCGACGAATCTATTCGCCCTGATTCCACCATGGAAACATTAGGCAACCTTGCTTCAGTATTTTCCCCAAACGGCGCCGGTACTGCCGGAAACTCCTCCCCTCTAAATGATGGTTGCGTTGCTACTTTAATCACTGATGGTGCTCGCGCTAATGAATTTGGCCTCGAACCGATTGCAAAGATTTTGGCATCGCAAGTAACTGCAACCGATCCTGACCTCTTCTCGCTGGCACCGGTTAGTGCAATTCACAAACTTCTTTCAAAGATTGATCGAAATACGTCAGACATCGACCTTTGGGAGATAAATGAGGCCTTTGCTTCAATGGTCTTAACTGTTCTCCATGAAATCCCAGAGATTGATCGCGACCGAGTCAATGTCAACGGTGGAGCGATCGCTATTGGCCATCCAGTAGGAGCCTCGGCTTCTCGCGTTATCGTTGAGTGTGCACGGGAGTTAAAGCGACGAGGTGGCGGCATTGGAATTGTCGCTGCATGCATCGGTGTTGGCTTGGGAATTGCAGTTGCTATCGAGGTTTCGGCTTAATTAATCGTTCAAGGATAAGGTGTGGCAATGATTTCTATAGATGAGTTAACCGATACGACTTACGTAATTGACCGTGGAGTCGCTGTTATCACGATCAATCGGCCAGATCGCTATAACGCACTGCGGGGGCGCACTGTCGATGAACTTCTGAGCTCTTTTAAGCGGGCTTGGGTTGATACTGCAGTAGGTGCGGTAATCCTGACTGGCGCCGGCGAGAAGGCTTTTTGTACTGGGGGCGATCAGAAAGAGCGCGCCGAGACGGGGGGCTACGGTCAAACCGAAACTGGAATGTTTGAGATCGAAGCCCTGCACAAAATGATTCGTGCCGTTCCAAAACCAGTCATCGCCGCAGTTAATGGTTTTGCAATTGGTGGTGGCCATGTATTACATGTTCTCGCAGATCTTTCAATCGCCTCAACTAATGCAAAGTTTGGCCAAGTCGGCCCACGCGTTGGCTCTTTCGACGCCGGTTTTGGTAGTGCTTACTTAGCTCGTGTTGTTGGCGAAAAACG
>JBAXFS010000022.1:0-21279 GCA_037139795.1 Actinomycetes bacterium | reverse complement strand
AAAGAAATCGTTCCATCTAGACCAATGAGAAATTCACAGGTACCTGCTCCGACGTAGCCAGCCTCTTTCATAATTGCTTTACTCGAGCGATACAGCTCTTCATTTTGCGCATTTGTTAAAAATGGTGCAGGTGCCTCTTCAACTAACTTCTGATGCCTGCGCTGCAGAGAACAATCTCTGGTACTAACGACTACGGCATGTCCGGATTGATCAACGAGGACTTGAGTTTCAACGTGGCGGGGTTTGTCTAAGTAGCGCTCAACGAAACACTCACCGCGACCGAAGCCACTAATTGCTTCGCGTACGGCCGATGCAAATAACTCTGGAATCTCCTCCATAGTGCGGGCAACTTTTAATCCACGTCCTCCGCCACCATGTGCGGCCTTAATTGCAACTGGCAGACCATGCTCTTTAGCAAAGGCCGTGACCTCTTCATGGCCTTCAACTGGATCTTTTGTACCAGCAACTAATGGTGCACCTGCCTTTGAAGCGATTTTGCGCGCAGAGACCTTATCGCCAAGGGCGCGAATTGCACTTGGAGGGGGCCCAATCCAAATTAATCCTGCATCGATAACAGCTTGGGCAAAGTTTGCATTCTCTGATAAAAATCCATAACCAGGGTGAACTGCATCGGCGCCAGATTCGATGGCAACCGCAATTAGTTTTTCAATATTTAAATACGTCTGAGTGGCGGTGGTCCCAGCTAATGAATAGGCGGAATCTGCCATACCCGTATGAATTGCGGCGCGATCTTCATCAGAATAAACCGCCACGCTTTCGAGACCATGGTCTTTACATGCGCGAATTACCCGAACCGCGATTTCGCCTCGGTTAGCTATCAGTACGCGTTTCATTGCATAACCTTAACCTCTGGCCATGAATATCCAAGCTGGGCAAAAGCTTTTCGAATAAATGGCATCGAAATACCGACAACATTTGTGTAATCACCTTCGATTACTGGGATAAATGGCGAACTGAAGCCGTCAAGAGTGAAACCTCCAGCGACATGAAGTGGCTCACCGCTTGCAACATAGTCACTAATTTCTTCATCGCTCATGGAGTCAAATGTAACTTTGGTTGTAACGATGCTGGAAATCTCACGATCTTTTTCCGTATCAATTACGCAATGACCGGTGTGCAATAACCCTGAATTCCCTTGCACGCGTTTAGCGCGCTCGAAAGCAATTTCAGGCGTTCCAGGCTTGCCTAATGATTGACCCTCAAACTCAAAAGTGGAATCACAGCCGATTATTATCGCTGGAAAATCAATTTGCTCGCGGATCGTATGTGCCTTAGTTATTGCCAGGGCAATGACCATGTCAGATGGCGACAGTTGATTAAAGAATTCAGTCTCTTCATCTACATGACTGACCATAACCGACAGCGATAAGCCGGCAGATTCCAATAATCGGCGGCGCGATGAGGACGCAGAAGCAAGGATGATCTTTGGCATATTGCTCTAGTTGGTCCGGGTGACGAAACGAAAGTGATTATTCCAGGGTTTTCGAAGTTGTGGCAGACCAAATGCACTGCGGCGAATCACGGGCGTTAACTCTTCACGCTTATGAAGTGCCATGGCCGCCTCGATTGCAATGAGTTCATCTGCAGTTGGCGTTCCTTTTACTATTAAAAACTGCATTACAGCGGAATATTTCCATGTTTGCGCGCTGGCAAAGTATCGCGCTTAGTTTTAAGCGTTCTAAAAGCCTTAGTTATGTATGCGCGCGATTGATTCGGTTCAATCACCGTATCAATGGTGCCGCGTTCTGCAGCTAAGTATGGATTGGCAAGTGATTCGTTGTAGTCATCAACTAGTTCGGCGCGCTTGCTTACTGGATCTTTAGCCTCTGCCAAATCTTTACGGTAGAGAATATTCACGGCGCCTTGTGCACCCATGACGGCAATCTCAGCCGTTGGCCAAGCAAAGTTAATATCGCTACCCAGATACTTTGAACCCATAACAATAAAGGCACCACCATAGGCTTTGCGAGTAATTAAAGTAACAAGGGGCACTGATGCTTCGGCGTAAGCGTACAGAAGCTTTGCGCCTCGACGAATGATTCCATCCCACTCTTGCTCAGTTCCCGGTAAAAAGCCCGGTACATCAACCAGCGTAAGAATTGGAATATTAAAGGCATCGCAAAAACGCAAGAAGCGCGCGGCTTTTTCGCTCGAATTAATATCGAGAGTTCCGGCTAATTGAGAGGGTTGATTGGCAATAATTCCAATTGATTCACCTTCAATGCGCGCAAAGCCCACAACGATGTTAGGCGCATAGAGTGCATGAACTTCCAGGAACTCGCCTTCATCAACTAGGGCGGTGATCAAAACCTTCATGTCATATGGCTGATTTGTATTATCGGGAATCAAAGTATCAAGGGCTGTATCTGATGCCTTTGTATCTAATGACTCTGTTGGAGGAAGATGCGGAGCACTGTCCATATTATTTGATGGTAGATATGAGAGCAGAGCTTTTACGTAATCAATTGCATCGGCCTCACTCTCGGCCAAATAGTGCGAGTTACCAGTTCGGGTGTTATGAGTACGGGCTCCACCTAGCTCTTCCATATCAACTTCTTCGCCCGTAACAGTCTTGATTACATCTGGGCCAGTAATAAACATGTGTGATGTTTCATTAACCATCACCGTAAAATCAGTTAAAGCTGGTGAATAGGCAGAGCCACCTGCACAGGGCCCAAGGATGAGTGAGATTTGGGGTATCACGCCTGAGGAGCGAGTGTTAAGGCGAAAAATTTTTCCATAACCAGAAAGTGATGCAACACCTTCTTGAATGCGCGCACCGCCTGAGTCATTGATTCCAATAAGAGGGATTCCGCTTTTAAGAGCAAAGGCGGCAATCTTGACGATTTTATCGGCGTGAACTTCGCCAAGTGATCCACCCATGATGGTGAAATCTTGGGAATACAAAGCAATAGGTCGACCGTCGACGGTTGCCGTTCCAATTACTACGCCATCGCCGTAAGGCCGATTCTTTTCCATACCAAACTGGTTTGAGCGGTGACGCGCAAACTCATCAATTTCAGTAAATGAATCCGCATCGACCAGCATCTCAATGCGCTCGCGCGCAGTGTGCTTACCCTTGGCATGTTGCTTTTCAACTGCACGTGCCGAACCGGCATGGACTGCCTCTTCAACGCGTGCGCGCAGATCTTCGATTTTTCCGGCAGTTGTATGCAGATTACGGCTCATGCCCCTACGGTACTAGGCGTGGACATAGAAATGCTAAGTACGGCACTCGATACTTCACTTATCAATGCCGCCGTGGGGCAGTACTGGCGAGTAAGCGTGGTCGAACTCACGGCATCTACACAAAGTGATCTAGTTGCAAAAGTGCGCCAAGGAATTGCAATCGCTGGTGAAGTAATTGCAGCTGAATACCAAAGTAGCGGACGCGGACGATTAACACGGAGTTTTGATGCACCTGCGCGCACTGCACTTCTATTTTCTTTTTACATCCAACCTAATCGCGATCGAAGTGACTGGGGATGGATTCCTCTGATTGCAGGAGTAAGTGTTGCTCAAGTTCTCTCTGATTTCGGTGCACAAGTTAAATGGCCCAATGATATTTTAATTAATGAAAAGAAAGTCTCCGGTCTTATCGCCGAAGCCACCGATGAGGGCGTGGTTGTTGGAATTGGAATTAATGTTGGAATGGGCATCGACGAACTCCCAGTCCCTACAGCAACCTCATTATTAATTGAAGGTGCTCGAAACATGACTCGCAATGATTTACTCAGCAAATTCCTTAAAAACTTTGAGAAAAACTTTTTTGCATGGGATCAGGGAAGTGATGAAATTTCATCAATGTACGTGGCTTTAAGTGCAACCATTGGTCGTGAAGTTGCCGTGGAATACCCAGATGGACGCAGAGAAATTGGTTCTGCCGTCGCCATATCGTCGGGAGGCGAGCTAGTTTTAGCATCTGGCATCCATGTTAACGCCGGTGACATAGTTCATCTACGATAATCCAGTGAGCGATACCTTTCCTACAGTCGGCATAATCGGTGCGGGCCAACTCGCGCGGATGAGTGTTGCACCAGCGGCGGCTCTCGGAATTAATTTGCTTCTATTAGCCGGTGATTCAAGTGATAGCGCGGCACAAATTACTAACCATGTAGTCGGTGACTATGCAGATGTAGCAACGGTCCTTGAGTTCGCAAAAAAATGTGACGTCGTTACTTTCGAACACGAGTTAGTTCCTTTGAGCGTAATTAAGGCGCTAGAAGCCAGTGGTGTCGTAGTTCGACCAAGTTCAAAAGCTTTTCTGTATTCACAGGACAAAGCTGCGATGCGTGAGCGCCTTACGGGATTTCCGGCCCCTGAATCAAGGACCATAACAAGTGCGAGCGATGTTAATGAGTATCCGCTAATAGCTAAAGTTATCGCCGGCGGTTACGACGGTCGCGGAGTGTGGAAAGTACAGAGTCGACAAGAGCTTGAGGAGATTATTGCGCAAGTGGGCAGCGTGCTGATCGAAGAGCTCATCGGATTTGACTATGAAATTGCCGTCATGGTGGCTCGATCTCCACATGGACAGGCCACTACGTGGGCGCCAACCCAGACTGTTCAAGTTGATGGAATCTGCACAATGACAATTACGCCAGCTCCAGCACTTAGTGAATTTATGAGTGCGAAAGCACAACGTTTGGCTTTAGATATCGCCCAAGAGATTGGCGTTATCGGTGTTATGGCAGTTGAGATGTTCGTCAAAGGTGATCAGTTATTTGTCAATGAACTTGCCATGCGCCCCCATAACTCGGGACATTGGACTATTGAAGGCTCGGTTACATCGCAATTCGAACAACATTTGCGCGCGGTACTAGATCTTCCATTGGGGGATCCATCACTTACCGCCCCCGTAGCAGTAATGGGAAATATTTTAGGAAGTGAGAAGACCGACATGTATCGGCCTTACTTACACCTCATGGCCCGAAATCCAGGGTTAAAGTTTCATCACTATAAAAAAGAAGCGCGACCCGGTCGCAAAATTGGACACGTTAACCTTTTAGGCGATGACGTCGTAGAATTAACCCAAGAAGTTGCGCATGCCCTGGCTTATATGAGCGGAGAAGTTGATGAGTGATGTTGCAATCATTATGGGATCAGACTCAGACTGGCCCATCATGGAAGATGCTGCGAAGACTTTAGATATTTTAGGAATTACTTACGAGGCCGATGTTGTCTCAGCCCACCGCATGCCACTTGAAATGGTGGAGTTTGCGCAGAGCGCTAAAGCTAAAGGTTTTAAAGTAATTATCGCAGGCGCAGGTGGGGCGGCACATCTGCCTGGAATGGTTGCCTCGTTAACTACCCTGCCAGTTATCGGTGTCCCAGTTGCTCTAAAAAACTTAGATGGAATGGATTCACTACTCTCAATTGTTCAAATGCCGGCTGGAATTCCCGTTGCCACTGTCGGGATTGGCAACGCGAAAAATGCCGCGCTTTTAGCTGCGCGGATCTTAGGAGTTACCGATGAAGTTATCTCAGCGAAGATAAGCGAAGGTTTGCAAACAATCAACGCCGAAGCTAAAGCAAAAGGCGCCAACTTAACATCACGCAGAAATCAAAAAACTGGATTTTAGTTAGCGCGCCCGATATTCAATTGCGGGACAGCGGTCCATAACCGTCAACAAACCAGCGGCTTGCGCGCGAGCAACGGCATCATGATCTATAACATCGAGTTGGAGCCAAACCGCTTTTGCGCCGATTGCAATCGCTTCATCAACAACTTTTCCAACTAGTGATGAGTTAACGAAGCAGTCCACCACATCGACTTGCACCGGAATTTCGCTCAGAGTTTTGTATCCAGTTTGGCCATGTACTACTTCGGCTCGAGGATAAACGGGAATGATTTGATGGCTCTTATCTTGCAATAACTTAGCAACACCAAAAGCTGCACGATCTGGGTTATTGCCAAGCCCAACGACTGCCCATACTTTCATTGCAAGTACGGCATCGATAATTTCGTTCTCGTTAATTGGTACGCCCCAAAGCGTGAAATTTCCAGCCGGCACTTCGCCATAGCTCGCGATCTAGCGCGTTACGTCCATCAATAATCATCTTGCTTTTAACTAACTGGCCAATGATGAATGGATCAAGGGCTCGATACTCTTTCCACTCGGTTAAGTGCAGAATTAAGTCGGCATCTTTTACGCACTCAGTAATAGTCTCTGAAAAGTTAAGGTTAGGAAAACGCTTGCGCGCAGGCTCGATTCCCTTGGGATCATGGATCAGAACGTTAGCCCCAGCTGCATGCAGTTGAACGGCGATATCTAGCGCGGGGGAGTCACGAACATCATCGCTATCGGGTTTGAAGGTCGCGCCGAGTACTGCGATTTTGTACTGCGTTAAATCCGCTGAAAGATCATTGCGAACCACATCTATAACTCGCTGGCGCGCGCGTAAATTAATTGCATCTATCTCATGAAGAAACTCCACTGCCGACTTTGCGCCAAGCTCTTCAGCACGAGCCATGAAAGCACGAATATCTTTAGGCAGACATCCGCCACCGAAACCAATGCCAGCTTGCAAGAAACGGCTACCGATTCGAGGGTCATAACCAATCGCTTTAGCTAAAACCGTTACGTCTCCGCCTGCCGCCTCGCAGATTTCGGCCATCGCGTTAATAAAAGAGATTTTTGTAGCAAGGAAAGAGTTAGCGGCCACTTTCACTAACTCAGATGTCGCAAGATCGGCACGAATCCAAGGAGTGTTTAGAGCCAGCAATGGTTTATAAACCTCTTTGAGAATCTGTTCTGCGCGATCGTTTGTAACACCAACTACAAGTCGATTAGGTTTCAAAGTATCTTCAATAGCAAAACCTTCGCGTAAAAACTCTGGGTTCCAGGCTAAGTCGGCTTGCGGTGCCGATTTCTTTAGCTCATCGTGCAGTCCTTGTGCAGTTCCAACAGGTACCGTTGACTTGCCGACTACGAGTGCGCCATCCTTTAAGTAAGGTGCAATGGCAACCACTGCCGACTTAACGTAGGTTAAATCAGCGGCAAAGCCATCGGCGCTTTGCGGAGTACCCACGCAAATAAAGTGGACATCGGCATCGGCAATTGCAGAAAAATCGGTAGTAAAAGTCAATCGCCCAGTGGCAATCTCTTGCGCTAATAAAGTATCTAGACCTGGTTCATAAAATGGAAGCTCCCCGCGTGAAAGCATGGCAACTTTTTCGGGATCGGTATCCACTCCGATTACGGTAAAGCCAAGTGAGGACATACAGGCGGCGTGCGTTGCACCCAAATAGCCACAGCCAATAACTGAAAGCGTTGGGTTCATGCCCATGAGTTTACTTCAGTGCCCCACATGGATTTTCAGCGGCAGTGCGAGTCTTAAATTTATCGATGGTTGTCGGCTTTGCAGGCTTAGCTGAGGTGGATCCAGTCGACGGAGACGGCGCAGCAACGTCCACTAGAGGTAAATCAAGCTTCAAACGGTTGAATAATTCTGGAGCAAGGACTTTATCCCAAATTACAACTGATCCGAGACCTGCCACATTTGCATTTGAATTTCCAAGCGGAATGGTAAGAGTTCGTACTTTGCTAGCCGATAGATTTTTTAGCTGCTTAGCTAAAGTTAGTAAATCGCTAGTATTGAGTTGTGAATCAGTTTTAACTGTAGCGGTGGCAGCGTTGAAGAAATTCACTAACTTAATGGGGTTAAGCAAGACGCCAGTACTCGTGACTTTGCGAAGCACTGCGCTAACAAATTGTTGCTGACGCTGCATTCGTCCCAGATCGCCCATGCCATCGATATCGCGCGTTCGAACGTATTTCAGCGCTTCTACTCCATCAAGGGTATGAACTCCCGCACTCATGATTAAGTGTGACTTCGGATCATTAATATTAACTTTTGAACAGACTTGAATTCCGCCGAGAGCATCGACCATTCCAGCAAAACCAGCAAAACCGATTTCAACGTAGTGATCGATGCGCACTCCAGTTTCAGCTTCAATTGTTTGAATCAGAAGTGGCGCACCGCCCCAAGCGAAAGCTGCATTCATTTTTCCGGCTCCGGCGGGGCTCGTTCTATCCTTATAAATTGGATTTTGATGCGCCGGAATTGTTACGAGTGAATCTCGTGGAATTGAAATGATTGTTGCTTTATCGCGGGCTTTGCTGATGTGAACGAGAAGCATTGTGTCTGAGCGCGCGCCTGCAGCTGATGCGGTTGAGCCGACTCGCATAAGTTTTAATTGTGCTGGAGTCAGACCCACGCGAGTATCCGAGCCAACAACTAGATAGTTAATTGCCGATGTAGGTTTATCGGGCCGCTTTCCAGCCGAACTAAATACATCGATGCGATTGAGCGCTCCACTGACTTGACCTAACCCCAGCCATGCAATGGCTGAAATCGCCACTACTGCAATGGAGAGTGAGGTAATAATCTTGATAGGTCGCGTCGCTTTCACAGGTGAAGAGTACTTGAGCGATACGGTGGGGGGGTTATGACGACATCCGCAAACGAGTTATATGGCTCACCGAAGGCAGAAATCTCAGTAATTCTGCCAATACGTAACGAAGCTGCGCACTTAGCGAAGGTTCTGGATGCAATTATGTCACAGGATTTTCACGGCTCACTCGAAGTAATTTTGGCCATAGGTCCATCAAGTGATGGCACTGAGCAGATTGCCGCAGCAATAGCCGAAAGAGATAACCGTGTAGTCATTGTTTCGAATCCGACAGGTCGCACTGCTGCTGGATTAAACCTGGCAGTGAAGCAATCGCGGTACTCAAATATTGTGCGCGTCGATGGCCATGCAGAGATTCCACATAACTATTTACGTTTAATTCTTGAAATTCTTGAGCAAAGCGGCGCAGTCAATGTGGGCGGTGTTATGGCTGCAATAGGAGAGAGTTTATTTGAGCGTTCAGTTGCGCGTGCAATGCGCAGTCCATTGGGAGTGGGAACGTCACGTTTTCATACAGGAGGCGTCGCCGGTTCCGTGGATACGGTGTATTTGGGTGCATTTAGAAAAGAGGCGCTGCTCGCAGTTGGCGGTTTTGATGAACGCTTCACTCGCGCACAAGATTGGGAGTTGAATTTTCGTCTGCGCGCAGCCGGTGGTCTCGTTTATTTTGATCCGCGTTTAGTCGTTACGTATCGCCCTCGCTCAACTATTAAAGCCCTTGCCCGTCAATATTTCGAGTATGGACGGTGGCGTCGAGTTGTCTCACGCCAACATGAAGGAACAATTAACTATAGGTATTTAGCACCGCCTTTCACTGTACTTGTAACTGGCCTCTCATTAATTCTTGGGGTTTTGATTTCGAATATTTTCTTTATACCCGCCCTGGTCTATTCGCTCTTCATTCTTATAGCATCGATATTAATCGGGAAGAGTTTAAGCGAAGTCGTATGTTTGCCACTTATTCTCCTAACCATGCATATCTCTTGGGGAAGTGGCTTTCTTACTTCACCGAAGTCACTTGCTCCATGAGGTAGTCTTACGACCGTGAGCGCACCAACGCAGGTCTACGAGCCATTTCGTGCAGGCCTGCCACCTTTATCGCGTTATGTAAAATCATTGTGGGGACGTAGGGCATTTATTTCGGAGTTTTCGAAATCTGAACTCCACGAGCAGCACTTTGATTCAGTTTTTGGCCAGTTATGGCTAATTTTGAATCCCCTCCTTCTCTCGGGTGTCTATTTCCTTTTAATTGTAATTATTCGAGGCTCATCCGATAGCACACGATATGCGCACCTAACTGCTTCGCTTTTTCTCTTCTACCTTATTTCGAACTCACTTGTTGGTGGGGTCAAATCGATTACTGCTGGACAGCGGCTCATTCTCAATACTTCATTCCCGCGAATTATGTTGCCTGTCTCGGCAGTAATAATTGCGATTTTCAAATTTCTTCCAACTATGGTGGTTTTTCTAGTAATTAAAGCGATTTTAGGTCTGCCATTTACTTGGGAAATGCTCTGGGCTATTCCAGTTTTTATGATCGCAATTTTATTAGCGCTGGGATTGGCAGTTACGATCTCATGTATCAATGTTTACTTCCGCGATATCGCAAGTTTCCTGCCATATTTGACCAGAACGCTTTTGTATCTGTCTCCAATTCTTTATGAAGCATCGGCACTTAAGCCAAATTTGAGGGCCTTTGAAGTTTTCAATCCACTCTTTCCACTACTTGAAAGTTGGTCACTTTCATTAGTGCATGGCCAGGCTCCTCACGCTTCAAGCTTATTAGCCGGCTTAGCATGGGCAATTGGAATATTTTTGATTGGTACTTATTTCTTTCTTTCGAGGGAGCGCGAATTTGCCGTCCGCCTCTAATAAACATATGACCAACGAGATAGCAGTCTCGGTGCGCGGTCTGGGCCTGACGTACACAACTGCAATTGATCGCCGCCCAACGCTTAAGGGACGCGTGAAATCACTTGGACGTGGGGGAAAACAAACACGTGTTATTCACGCCCTCGATGACATAAACCTTGACGTTGAATACGGTCAGGTCTTAGGCGTCATTGGAGCAAATGGTGCGGGTAAGTCATCTCTCATGCGCGTCATCGCTGGAATTATTCCGCCAACTCAAGGTCGGATTGAAGTCTTTGGCAGCGTCAGCACATTATTAGCTTTAGGGGTTGGCTTTAATCCATCGATGTCGGGCCGCGCCAATGTCGTCCTGGGGGGGTTAGCTGCTGGAATGACGCGCGATCAAATTGAAGATCACTTTCAAGAGATTGCTGATTTTTCAGAGCTAGGAGATGCAATTGATGCTCCCATGCGTACATATTCATCAGGAATGTTTTCACGATTGGCTTTTTCGGTGGCTGCAACGGTTCGACCCGACATTTTAATTGTTGACGAGGCTTTGAGCGCTGGAGATGCAAAGTTTAAAGAAAAATCACTTAACCGTATAAAGGAACTGCGCAGTGATGATCGCGCTCTGATTCTAGTTAGTCATGCCATGGCAACATTGCGCGAAATGTGCAATGACATTGCTTGGTTACATAAAGGTAAGTTAGTTCAACGCGGCGAACCGAATGCAACAATCGATGCGTATCAAGAGTTTTTAAAGGTCGGAAAGAGTGCAGCCATTGATGAGGATGTCTAAGAAACTCCTTGTATTTATTTTTTTCTTATCGACTTTGACAGTTCCTGCCGTAGCGGCAGAGGTGCCTTCGGATTTTTCATTTCAAGGTTCAGGTTATGGCCATGGCGTAGGAATGTCGCAAATGGGTGCGCGGTCTATGGCTTTGGCTGGGCAAAGTGCAACTGATATTCTCCAATATTTCTTTAAAGATGTCTTAATACAACCGCTAGATGATTCGGTAATACTACGAGTAAATATTGGGCACCTCCTGAGCGCTACAAAGATTCTCACAAGTACAGATGGAGCCCAAGTTCAAGTATTCAGCGGCGATATTGGTAATCAAGTTGATGCCGTGCCAGTCGCTATTTTTTCAAATAAATCCATTCTCAATCTCTCGGTGCTTGGTAACAAGGTTGTGCCGAGCGTGACAACCTCAAAGATTACTAGCGCTCTTGATAGTGCTCGTAGTTTTACTATTCGATGGAGTGGCACGCGATATTTAGCTGGCACCGATGCATTAATGACAGTTTCCCAGTTGGGTTCAACGCGTAAGTACCGCTACGGCCAGATACAGGTCAAGGCCGTTAAAGATCGAGTTTTAGGTTATCGATTAGAGCTAACAAACTCGGTGCGTTTATCGGATGAGTATTTGTGGGGGGTGAGCGAAATGCCTTCCTACTGGCCCGTTGCCGCGCTCCAAGCCCAAGTGATTGCCTCTCGGACATATGCGCTCAATAAGGCTGGATTTATTAAAACTGCTTGTGATTGCGATTTGTATGGAGAAATGTCGGACCAATTATTTTTGGGGTATGCCAAAGAGACTGAAAAAAAATTCGGCGTAATCTGGAAAAAAGCGGTTAGCGATACGGTTGGTTTAACTATCACGCAAGCGGGTCTGCCGATTTCTGCATATTTCTTCTCATCCTCAGGTGGCAAAACTGAACTTGCTCTCAACGCCTGGGGTAGCGCAAGGGCATACACACAAATTGTCGATGATCCTGGGAGTTTAGATACAAAACTCAACCCCAACTATGTTTCTTGGATTCGAAGCGTTCCTCAAGCCGTAGTTGCATCGGCTTTTCTGCTTCCCGATGTTCTTTCCCTGGAGGTTCTAACTAGGAACGACAGCGGAACGGTTGGTCAAATTCGGGCGACTTCGAGTACTGGCGTACAAGTTACTTTACGGGGAGAAACTTTTAGAAGCCGAGCTAAAATTCCATCGGCTTATTTTGATTTAGTTGGAGTGCAAAACTGAATTAAGTCCACCCCAAGTACCCGTGCGGCTTACAACTTCTAATGCGCCGTCTAAAGAGTTACGGCGAAATAGTAGATTATGAGCTCCAGACAGAGTCGCAGCTTTTACGATTTCACCATCAGGTAATCGCAACTTAGATGCGGCAGTGATGTAAGTACCAGCTTCAATGACGCAATTATCACCGAGTGAGATTCCACAACCAGAGTTAGCACCGAGGAGAGTTTTTTCACCGATTGAAATAATTTCTTTTCCGCCGCCGCTCAAAGTCCCCATAATCGAGGCACCACCACCAACATCGCTGCCATCTCCCACAACAACACCTGCAGAGATTCGTCCCTCCACCATTGATGCGCCTAATGTTCCAGCGTTAAAATTAACAAAGCCCTCATGCATGACCGTTGTTCCGGAGGCAAGATGAGCACCTAAGCGAACGCGATCTGCATCGGCGATACGCACACCACTGGGGACTACGTAATCAACCATTCGCGGGAACTTATCAACGCCAAAAACACTTACATGGCCATGTACTGCCTGCAAACGCGCGCGGGTTACTTCGAAATTATCTACTTCACAGGGTCCAACCGAAGTCCAGACAGCATTGTTCAGCAGACCGAAAACGCCATCAAGGTTGGCGCTGTGGGGTTTGATTAAGCGGTGCGACAGTAAATGTAGGCGCAGATATACATCGAGGGTCGTTGTCGGTGCAGTTGAGATATCGATTTCGATGCTCGCAATTTCACGACTCACTCCGCGTGCTTCATCTACCCCAACCATCGCGTGTAAGTGCGATGGAATTTCGGCAGCGAGGGGCGCAAGCACTGGTTCTGGAAACCAAGCATCAAGGAGTTTTCCATGAGCCATGGTTGTGATTGCGTGGCCGGATGCGATGGTCGTCATGTCCTTAGCCTAACCCCTATTCTTTCTCACATGCGTATTGCTGTCTTTTGCTCTTCATCGCCAACTATTGACCCTAAGTATGTTGACCTTGCCTATGAATTAGGCGAGGGGATTGGTTCGGCTTCATGGGAGCTTGTTACTGGGGGCGGTCATATTTCAATGATGGGAGCTGTGTCCCGTGGAGCACGTGCAGTTAATGGACGAACAGTAGGAGTAATTCCTCAGGCCTTAGTTGATATTGAATTCGCAGATCACGATAATGACGAACTTCATATCGTCGAAACTATGGGCGAGCGCAAAGCGATGATCACCGACATTTCCGATGCATTTATAACTCTGCCTGGAGGCGCTGGAACACTTGAAGAGTTCTTTGAAATTTGGGTAGGGCGTTATTTAAAATTTCATAATAAACCAGTGGTAATTCTTGATCCATTTGGAATCTATGCCCCGTTGCATGAGTTAGTCGCACATTTGGAGACCGAGAATTTTATTAAACCAGGTATGCGCGACTTAATAACATGGACAACTAATGTTGCAGATGCACTTAAAGCTTGTGAGCAATGAGAAGTAATCACATTGCAATGTCACTGACAATCAAGGCACCCGTTCAAAACGTTTGGGATGAGTTAGTGAATTGGGAAAAACAAAGTCAATGGATGTTACAAACGAGGGTCTGGGTTACATCGAAGATTCAAGACGGAGTTGGAACGCAAATTAGTGCGGTGACTGGAATTAAATCTCGTGGAATCCTAGATACGATGGAAGTCTGCACGTGGCAGCCACCACTTCTCTGCGAGGTTGTTCATACTGGGAAAATCATTAAGGGCACTGGCCGCTTTGAGCTCACTGCACTCGATGCACACAGCACTCGATTTGATTGGTCGGAAGAAATTCTTGTTCCTCGCCCACTTTTCCTCCTCCTGGTACCAGGGCTCTTTGTAGGTGTCCGTATTTCTCTGGGCCGTTTTGCCCGCTCCCTGCGCTGAGTTCAAATTGGGGTCAACCCCCGTACTTTGACCAGTAGCCTTAACCTCATGGACGCTCCGACAACTTTGGCTGAGGTGCTTGCATCTTTGCCCGAGGAGGAGCGCTTTATCTTGACGTTGCACTATCTCAAATCGCTTCGATCCGAAGAAATCGCAGTTGCCTTATCGGTACCAGTCCGCTCAGTAGATGCCGTTATAGCCAGCGGCAAGGCCCGATTGAGCGCAATTCTAGGCATCTAAAGGCGATTTCCCACGAGTCGACTAAATGCGAGATACTTCTCTCCTTGCATTTCCCCAACCGTAATTTTTGAGGAGTCTTCACATGGCAGCCATGAAACCCCGCACAGGCGATGGTCCAATGGAGGTCACCAAAGAGGCCCGTTCCCTCATTATGCGAATCCCTCTTGAAGGCGGAGGACGCCTAGTCGTTGAGCTCAACGCCGAAGAGGCAAATAATCTCAGCGCCGCACTTCATGCCGCGGTCGCTTTAGTTAAGAAGTAAACCAGTCTCAGGCGATAGCCTTCCACGCATGTCTTGGATTCTTGCCAGCGCACCAGTTGATTTAGTTAGCGCACTATCCAGTGATGCAATCGCTGTGGGTTATACAACGAACGGTGCCGACAGTTTTATTTTTGAGGGCCCAGGCTCGTTAATTCAAGAGTTAGAAACCCACTTCGATATAAATCTCGCGGATGAACTCTCTTTTTTTTCACCAACGGGAAAAGTTGGTGAGCTATTTGAGATTCCAGTCAGTGCGAAGAACTCACAAGCCGAGCGAATCTATTTAGTAGCAGTAGGAGATGCGAGCGTTCAATCTTTCAGAGTCGCAGCAACTGCAATCGCTCGAAAAGTTCGTGGGAAGAAAATAACGGTGTACTCGGCATGTGCAGTAGAACTCAAAGAGATTCACGCGCATGCAATTTCCCTCACCATGGGCGCATACTTATGGAGTTTGAAAAGCGGTAAACCAAGTGAAGTACCGGTATTTATAGTGGCCAGTAATAATAAGGAGATAATCAATGATGCTCACACTTTTGCGAAAGCGATTTCGCGCGCTCGCGATTTGGTTCATACGCCTTCTAATATTAAGACTCCTGCGTGGATGGCTGCGCAGGCTCAAGAGTCCGCAAAAACGAATGGATTAAATGTTTCCGTGCGTGGCGGCAAAGAGCTCAAGGATTTTGGGGGATTGCGCGCTGTTGGTAACTCTTCGCCAAACCCAGGGCCACGATTCATCGAAGTGTCATATTCTCCTAAGAATAAGAAGAAATCTCATGGAGCCCTCCCGCATGTAGTTCTAGTTGGCAAAGGCATCACCTTTGATACTGGCGGAGTTTCACTCAAGCGTCCCTATGACTTAATGATTCCTATGAAATCAGATATGGCGGGAGCGGCCGCGATTCTTGCAACACTTACAGCCCTTGAAGAGTTACAGCCCAGTGTTCGAGTAACGGCGTTAATGATGTGTGCTGAAAATGCGATTTCTGGCAGCGCGCAGCGCCCAAGTGATGTCATTAAGCATTATGGTGGCACGACAGTTGAAGTATCGGATACCGATGCCGAAGGGCGCTTAGTACTGGCCGATGGTCTGGCTTATGCCGACATTAATTTAGACCCGGATTATTTAATTGATATAGCAACTTTGACTGGAGCTGCCACGGTAGGTCTTGGTCGACAATTTGCCGCGATGTATACACGCGATGACAAGTTTGCCGCTCAATTTGAAAAGGCAGGTGCTGATTCAGGTGATCGTGTTTGGCGAATGCCTTTAATCGATGACTATAAAGATGCACTACGCAGTGATGTTGCAGATTTTAATCACATCGCCCACGGTGAGGATTTTTCGGCTAAGTCGGTGGTTGCCGCGCTATTTCTTGAACACTTCGCGGGCAATCGCCGCTGGTTACATTTAGATATTGCCGGAACTGGTCGGAGCGAAGTCGATGCCGGAGAGAATCCAAAGGGCGGCACTGGCTATGGGGTTCGCTTACTGACGCAGTGGATTATGACGCTTGAATGAAGACCGATCCGCACTCCTACGCCGAAAACTTTATAACCGAAGATCACTTCAAAGCTCAAGCTCGGGCACGAGGTGTTGAACTAGGAACTGTTGATGTAACTCCCGGCGCCGGTGCCTACCTTCGCCATTTGGCATTTACCTTATCGGCCCAGTCAGTAGTTGAAGTGGGTACTGGATCAGGCGTAGGTAGTTTATGGCTTCTCGATGGCATGTTATCTAGCGGGACTTTGACATCTATCGATGATGAGATGGAGCACACGAGAATTGCAAAGATGGCCTTTAGCGATGCCGACATTTCACAGACTAGGTATCGCCTCATCACGAATTCAGTTCTAGATGTAATCTCAAAACTTACAGATCGTGCTTATGACTTGATCGTATTAAGACACAACCCCGAAGATTTAGCCTTTGTCATCTCCGAGGCCCACCGTGTATTGCGAAGTGGGGGTGCATTAGTCATTGATAATTTCTTTGGTGGCTCAAAGGTATGTGACCCAGCACAACGCGACCCAAAGACGGTTTCACTCCGGGATGCTGGGAATATCATTAAAAATGACACAGAGCATTGGGTGAGTACCCTCATTCCAGCCGGAGATGGATTGTTAGTTGCGACCAAGTTGTAGCAGAATAAATCCATGATATTCCCACGTAAAAAAACTCCCGAATTCACGCAACCATGGTGGGAGTCTTCCCACGCAAGAAAAAACCCTCGAGGCAAAATAGTTCTCGTTGCAATTCTTGCTGGAAGCGTAGGTGGTTTTTTAGGAGTCAACGCTACAAACGGCACAGTTTTTGGTCATGCACATATAGTCACATCGTCTAGCAGCATTGAACGCGCGCCAGATTCAGTTGCCGGCATTGCTGCACGCGTTCTACCATCGGTTGTTTCAATCACAACACGTACAGCTGAGGGTGGTGGAACAGGCTCAGGGTTTGTTATTGACAGTTCTGGATATATTTTGACAAACAACCATGTTATTGAATCCTTCGCTGCAATTGGCGGAACCCTTAAAGTCACGCTGAACAATGGTGAGGTCTATAACGCAACAATAATTGGTCGAGATTCTTCATATGATTTAGCTGTCCTAAAAATTGCGGCAACAAATTTGCCGGCACTTGAATTTGGTAACAGCGACAAAGTCGCTGTAGGAGATCCCGTCATTGCCATCGGATCACCACTTGGTTTATCTGGCACCGTAACTCTTGGCATTATTAGTGCAAAGAATCGACCAGTTACTGCCGGTGGGACTGCAGCAGAGAACTCCTTTATCAACGCATTACAAACCGATGCTGCAATTAATCCAGGCAACTCTGGGGGCCCACTTGTAGATTCAACGGGTGCAGTAATTGGAGTTAATTCCGCGATTGCATCTTTGGGTTCATCATCTCAATCTGGATCAATCGGTTTAGGTTTTGCAATTCCAATTAATCAGGCGCGCACTACCGCTGATCAACTTATAAAATCCGGTAAAGCAACGTATCCGATATTAGGAGTTTCTCTTGACATGAACTTCACTGGTACGGGAGCGCTCATCGCAAAAACAAGTGCTGGGATCATGGCTGGGGGTCCCGCACAAAAAGCTGGCCTTATGCCAGGTGATGTAATTATTAAGTTTGAGAATAGGGAGATAACGGCACCTGAGGAGTTAATTGTCGCAGTCCGTGCCAAAAAGGTCGGCGATACAATTACGCTTTCCTATTTGCGCGGGACTAAAGAGCAATCGGCGACCTTGACGCTAATCGCGGCCAAAAACTAAAGGTTGTTTTACCTATAGGCTTGAGCCATGCTCTTTAATATTGGTCCAGGAGAATTTGTAGGGCTTGCGATCATTGCAATGATTCTGGTCGGTCCTGAACGTCTACCTAAAGTTGCCGTTGAGGCAGCTAAAATTTTGAAGAAATTGCGGGACTTGGCCCACGTAGCGACGGCGGAATTAAAAGAGAATTTAGGGCCTGGATTTGAAAATTTAGAGCCCCAGGACTTACATCCAAAAACATTCATAAAAAAACAGCTTGCCGATTTAATGGAGGATAAACCCGTGACTACTCCAAAAAACCTCCAGGCTCGAATTGATCCAGATCTATTATGAGTTTGATAGATGCAATTGCCGAGGCCCTAACTGTTGTTCAAGATCCCGAACTCCGACGTTCGATTACAGAATTGGGAATGGTCGAAGATCTTAATGAAGTAAATGGGGAAGTTAGTGTTTCTATTCTTTTGACAATTTCGGGCTGTCCCATGCAAGATAGATTGCGAACCGACATTACTGGTGCAATTAATGCTGTTGATGGCGTAAAAAGCGTGCAGTTGAGTTTCGGTGTTATGTCACAAGCTCAGCGCGATAATGTCAAAAAAATTATGCGCAATGGTCGAGAAAAATTTATTCCATTTGCACAGCCAGATTCACTGACCCGTGTTATCGGAATCGCTTCCGGTAAGGGTGGGGTAGGAAAGTCATCGGTGACTGCAAATCTCGCAGTCGCCGCAGCTCAAAAGGGTCTGCGCGTTGGAATTTTAGATGCCGATGTCTATGGTCACTCGATCCCACGTTTGATGGGCCTGATGGGTCAACGCCCGACTGCGATCGACCAGATGTTCATTCCACTTGAATCATTTGGAGTCAAAACAGTTTCAATGGAGATGTTTAAACCTGAACGCAGTGATGCCGTTGCTTATCGCGGCCCTCTACTTCACCGTGTTCTTGAACAGCTACTCTCGGATGCTTATTGGGGTGACCTCGATTTATTACTCATTGATCTACCACCAGGCACGGGTGATCTTGCAATTTCACTTGGGCAATTAATTCCAACCTCAGAGATTATTGTTGTAACGACGCCGCAAGTTGCCGCCGCCGAAGTTGCTGAGCGCGCTGGACGTATTGCCCATCAGATACATCAACAAGTAGTTGGCGTTATTGAGAATATGTCGGAGTACATCGATTCAGAAACAGGGGCAGTAGTTTCACTCTTTGGAAATGGCGGGGGAGAAGAAACCGCTAAACGACTATCGCAATTAGTCGGAAGTGATGTTGCTTTACTTGGAAAGATTCCATTTAGTGTTGATTTACGTTTAGGGGGAGATGCTGGAGTTCCAGTGGTAATTTCCGACCCTGATTCAGCGAGTGCATTAGCGCTCTTTGAGATTGCAGAAAAAGTTATTAAACGGAGCAAATCGTTACTCGGTGTTCGACTAGGGATTGCTACGTAGGTTTAAGCTTTAAACTTCCAACAACGCAGGCAAATCCAGCACCATCATGTACGTTTGCCCAATGAGCGATGGCAGAGATTTAAACGAACCCCACGGACGCGACAGCCATACAACCCTCCCAGCTAAACCTGATCTCATCCGTTTAGGCCTTGGAATTCTCGGCGTCGGGACATCTGGACCGCTAATTGCTTTAAGTACGATGCCTATACCTACTTTAATTTTTTGGCGAAATTTTGGTGGGTCTCTAGTGACTTTGCCTTTTGCCCTTCGTAACCCAGTCAATCGAAATGGCGTTAAGTGGTCGCTCATAGCTGGAGTTCTGCTTGCAACTCACTTTATGGGTTTTTTTCTGGCAATGCGATGGACAACTGTTGCCGCAGGCACAGCCCTAGTTGCCCTGCAACCAATTTTCGCCGCAATATTTGTAAAGATGACAGGTGGCCACATACCTTCAAAAGCATGGCTGGGAATGGTTGTTAGTTTTTCCGGAGTCCTGCTGATTTCCGGAGTTGATCTACGGATTTCTCTTCATGCTTTTATTGGAGATATCGCAGCCCTTGTCTCTGCCGCAGTCGCCGCGCTCTACATGATGGCCGGGTCTAGGGCTCAGCGAACCGTGGAGACAACTACCTATACAACCATCTGCTATTTTGTTTGTGCGATTACTGCGCTGCCCATTGCAATTATGTCTGGAGCGGCCCTCTTTGATTTCACGGCAAGACAGTGGTGGATTTTACTTGGATTAATTTTCGGGGCACAGATTCTTGGTCACACAATGTTTAACTCAACTTTAAAGCGTGTTTCACCGGCGGTTGTGTCAATGATAATTTTCTTTGAAGTTCCGGTTAGTTCAGTGCTGGCAATTTGGTGGATAGGGCAAAAACCACCACTTGGAATTCTGCCGGGTATTGCACTTATTTTAACGGGCTGCATAATGGTAGTTAAGCGAACGCGAATTCCTCTCGTAGAAATCACGCCATGATTGATTTACACACGCATACCAACAAGAGCGACGGCACTGATAGTCCAAGAGAGTTAGTGAACAAGGCGATCTCATTAGGTATTACTGTTTTAGGAATCACCGATCACGATACGACATCTGGATGGGAAGAGGCCACGCACACAGTACGTGGCGAAATTACTTTAGCTCTCGGCAGTGAGATTTCATGTCTAACCGATGACGGTGTCAGTGTTCACATGCTTGGTCTTCTCTTTGACGGCAAAGATAAAGAGATGGCGACAATGTTGGAGGAGACGCGCGATGGTCGCCTGCCCCGAATGCGCAAGATGGTTGCAAAAATGCGTTCTGCCGGAATAGATATTTCAATGGACGATGTCGAAGCTGCCAGGCCCATTGGAGCAACTCTCGGTCGTCCTCATTTAGCCGATGCAATGGTCAATAAGGGCATTATTAAATCGCGCGATGAAGCCTTTCAAGGAATGCTCAATAACGATTCAGTTTTCTACGTCTCTCACGCTGCACCGACTCCAGTTCAAGCAATAGCTATGATTCGGCGCGCTGGTGGAGTTGCAGTGATTGCACACCCATTTGCATCTCATCGAGGTCAAATTCTAAGCGCCTCAAATTTTGCGGAGTTAGTTGATGCCGGTTTAAACGGTATTGAAGTCGATCACCGTGACCAAAACCCTGAGGAGAGGCAGATGTTACGTGAAATTGCGCTCGAACTTGATTTAATTATAACTGGTGCAAGCGACTATCACGGTAGCGGTAAACTGAATTCATTAGGTGAGTACAGAACCGCACCTCTGCAA
The DNA here is from genome assembly GCA_037139795.1 of Actinomycetes bacterium. Lineage (GTDB taxonomy): Bacteria > Actinomycetota > Actinomycetes > Nanopelagicales > Nanopelagicaceae > Planktophila. Next base: position 70 of record JBAXFS010000022.1, on the reverse strand, counting down.
TGGGAAAAACTAGAGTCGCAAGCAAATCAACGAAGGGTGGTCGGGGCATGAAAGTAGTTCAGATCAGCGC
>JBAXFS010000021.1:0-21703 GCA_037139795.1 Actinomycetes bacterium | reverse complement strand
ACAAAACGTGATAATTGGCTAGCTGGGCATGAAGCGTCCACCATTAACATCAAGGACGGCGCCCGTGATGTAGGAGGATTCGTTGCTAGCTAAAAATAGAACTGGGTCTACGCACTCTCGAAGTTCGGGCATCCGACCTAGGGGTATACCGCTGAGTACTTCTTGGCGCTCGGCTGCGGAAAGTTTTTCAAACATTCCAGTTAAGCGATCGGTGAGAAATAATCCCGGGGCTATTGCATTAATTCGAATATTATCCAGTCCGACTTCTTTTGCTAATCGGCGAGTAAGACCAAGAATTGCCGCTTTCGCCGTTGCATATGGAACACCGGTTACAGGGCTAGCACTTCGTCCACCGATTGATGAAAAAGTTACGATTGAGCCGCCGCCTTTTTTCTTCATAAAAGGTATGACGGCACGAGCGCAATAATAAGTTCCTTTGACGTTGACGTCGATAACTAAATCGAGATCATCATCAGAAATATCATCCATATCGCGCGGAGTGCCGAGAGATCCTCCGGCCGCTGCGATCAAAATATCGATTCCGTTTAAAGAATCTGCGAGTTCACTAACGGCCTCAGTAACGGCCTTGCCATCTCTGACATCCACGGCGCGACCATCCGCAGTAATTCCGAGTGAACGCAGATTCGTTATGAGTTCGTTGATGGCCTCGCTGTTTGTATCTAAAATCGCGATGGAGCCACCCTGATGTCCAGCGGCATGGGCAGTGGCTGCGCCTAATCCGCCTGCCCCGCCTGTAATAAGGAGAACCTTTCCAGCAAAGCGATTATTCGTCATCAGATTTTCTCCTGTTTCAGTATCGCCACTTAGCCCACTTTGCGCTAGCGTACCCCAAGGTTCGTGTTGCATCCGTGACGACGGTCAAAAAATCGGCATACCAGATGCTGATACCTAGAGGGGTAGTTCATGAAGATTCTTTCCATCGGTGGCGGCGCAGCCGGTCTTTACTTCGGAATTTTAATGAAGAAGCTCGACCCAACCAATGAGATCACTATTCTTGAACGCAACCGCCCATATGACACATTCGGCTGGGGCGTCGTATTCTCAGATCAGACCTTAAGTAATTTCGTGCGTGCAGATGAACCTACCGCTCGTACGATTCTGCAGTCTTTTAATCACTGGGATGACATAGATGTTCGAATTAATAACACCAGCATTATTTCAGGCGGCCATGGCTTCTGTGGAATTGGTCGGAAGCGACTTCTGAATATTCTGCAAGAGCGGGCCGAGGGCCTAGGCGTGAAATTAGTCTTTGAAACCGATATTAAGGACGACCAAGAAGCGGCGCGCGAATATGGGGCTGATTTAGTTATTGCCGCCGATGGTTTGAATAGCGCAATACGTACGCGCTATGAGAGCACTTTCAAACCCGATATCGATACGCGCAAATGCCGCTTTGTATGGCTTGGTACTAAAAAATTATTTAAAGATTTCACTTTTATCTTTGAAAATACTGAGTTTGGTTGGTTCCAGGCACATATTTATCAATTTGATGGAGACACATCAACATTTATCGTTGAAACTCCAGAAGATGTTTGGTTGCGAGCAGGCATCGATCAAATGTCCCAAGAAGAGTCGATTGCATTTTGTGAGAAGTTATTCGCTAAGCATTTAGATGGCGCTGAACTCATGAGTAACGCAGCACATTTACGTGGATCAGCTAACTGGATCAAGTTCCCTCGAGTCATCTGTGAAAATTGGGTCCAGTGGAACGCCATTGATGGCAAGGAAGTTCCAGTTGTTTTGATGGGTGACGCCGCACATACTGCGCATTTTTCAATTGGCTCAGGTACAAAATTGGCAATGGAAGACGCAATCGAGCTAGCTAACTCATTTGCTAAGAGCCAGAGCGGTGATATGCATGAGATTTTGGCCTCGTATCAAGAGACCCGCGCCATTGAGGTGCTTAAGATTCAAAATGCCGCCCGCAATGCGATGGAGTGGTTTGAGGAGACTGGGCGTTATACAAATATGCCTCCGGAGCAGTTTAATTTCTCACTTTTAACACGTAGCCAGAGAATTTCCCACGATAACTTGCGGGTTCGCGATGCCGATTACATTGCTAACTACGACAAATGGTTTGCCGCCAAAGCCTTTGCCGATGCTGGTGTTGAACTGCCAACTAATGTTGAAAACATTCCCCCAATGTTTACTCCATTTAAAGTTCGTGATGTCGTTTTGAAAAACCGTGTAGTTGTATCTCCTATGGCTCAGTATTCAGCCGTCGATGGTTTAGCTGCCGACTATCACCTAGTTCACTTAGGTGCACGGGCTATGGGTGGGGCTGCGATGGTCTTTACTGAGATGACATGTGTCAGTGCCGATGCACGTATTACTCCAGGCTGTCCAGGTCTTTATAAACCCGAGCACACTGCGGGCTGGAAGCGCATCGTTGATTTCGTACATTCAAATAGCGATGCAAAAATCGCAGTTCAGATTGGTCATGCTGGAGCAAAGGGTGCAACCAAACTTGCTTGGGAGGGAATCGATAAGCCAGTAGAAAGCGATTCATGGTCACTAATCTCTGCCTCCCCTGAACAATATTTAGAGGGAATTTCGCAAACCTCTCATGAGATGACGCGCGCCGATATGGATCGCGTTAAGCAAGATTTTGTTAATTCGACAAAAGCTGCAAATGAAGCAGGCTTTGATTGGTTAGAGCTTCACGCCGCACATGGTTATTTGCTCTCATCCTTTATTTCACCGATTACAAATTCAAGAAGCGATGAATATGGCGGCTCCCTTGAGAATCGAATGAAGTATCCGTTGGAAGTCTTTAAGGCCGTCCGTGACGTCTGGCCTCAGGGAAAACCAATTAGCGTTCGTATTTCAGCCCATGACTGGACTGAAGGTGGTATCACTCCACTAGATGCCGTTGAGATTGCGAAAGCATTTAAAGCAGCTGGCGCAGACATGATTGACTGTTCGTCGGGTCAAGTCACAAAGAAGGAAAAGCCGGTCTTCGGTCGCATGTTCCAGACACCTTTTGCCGATCAAATTCGTAATGAAGCTGGGATTGCCACGATAGCCGTTGGTGCAATTTTCGAAGCCGACAATGTGAACACGATCATTGCCGCCGGTCGCGCCGATCTGTGCGCAGTGGCTCGTATGCACTTAGTTAATCCAGCCTGGACGCTTTTAGAAGCGGCAAAAATTGGATACAAGAATGTTACGTGGCCTAAGCAGTATGTATCAGCCAAAGTTCAAATCGAGCGAAATATCGAACGCGAAAAGCAAATGCTTGCAACTGCCAAGAACTCACTCTCTTACGAGCAAATTACGTTGGCCTTCGAAGGTTAGACCGGCAAATTAACTGTTAAGCCAAGATAGCGCGAAGTTTGGTGCCATCTTCATCGGCTAACGCCGCTTTGCGAAGTTCGCTGATACGCGCGGCAACGCCAGATTCATTGCGCAATGAGACCGCTTGCTCCATCACTAGCGTGAAATTGCGCCAACCATTTGCGTGGGTGTCACCGTAACCCTTAATTAAGTTGGCACACTCGGCAATTTCATACGCTAAATCGTAATTGCTAACGATCTCTCGGTTAATCATGGCAATCCATTGATCCATACGTTCGCGCTCCAAATTAAAACGAAGCGAGCGGCGGCGAATAGGTTTTAAACGGGCGATGAAATAAAGCATGATGTAACCGCGGATCGATGTGGTTTGCAGAATTATTCCATTTTTAGTTAATTTCTCAATCGCTCCAGTAACGGGCTTGGTGCGCAGCAACCAACGTCCTGCGGCAGTCGGTAACGTATCTGCAAACTCTTCAGAGCGAGGGTGCAAGAATTCACGGATCTGCATAATTTGATCGCTTTGAACTTGCGCCTCATCGCCAACACGGTTGAAGCGAGTCCGACGAATCTTCAAATCAGCGACGCGAATTGTGTCTTCGTAAGTCATCCACAGAGCTGTATATCGGGCAGCCTCTAAAAGCACTCGAGATGTTCCATCGCCGTGTTGTGCCTCGGCATCCCTGACACTTAAAAGACGGTTGAGATACTCACCGGCATAGGCGACATCTTGATAATCAGCGCAGCGCTTAATGCCATTGACTAACATAATTATGGCGGGCTCTGGGAACTCTGCCTTTATGCGCCCGGCAAGATCTTGCAACTTGAATCCAACTGCGCTCTTGGGATTATTTATTATTGCTAACTCTTCTTGCGGTGATAGCTTCAATGGTCCAGTTGAGACATCTCTTGGCTTCAAACCTATTGAGATATCAACGCTTGCAACTTTCGCTTTCGGTGAAAGAACGTCGGATGCAATCTCAAAGCTGCTTTCAAAGGCTTTGATTGAGTTAGCAACGCCAACACCTCCCCGCTCGATGGAGGCGATAAAATCGCTCTTTTCAAATGGGAGTGCTCCGCTTGCAGCTAGTGCGCCATAAAGTGCGGCCGATATTAGACTTTTTGTTGTCTCGGCAACTTTAGCAAAATCTCCGGAGATGAATAGCTTTGCGGCGTTGCGCGATGATTCCAATAAAACATCGGAATCAACTCGGCCATCACCAAGTGCAATCTTCTCGGTCATTGAATAGACGCGATGCGTTGATGTAATGAGTGTCGTTATCTCTTTGGATACAAAGCCTCGTTGTACTGCACGGCCAGACTCCATTAACTCTGAAGCCACAACAATATCTACTTCTCCAGGTGCGGCCATTGTGCTCAAGACCGGCTCTTTCATCTCCCCTGCAATTTGTGGAAAGAATTCGAGGTAATAAACCGTTGTGCCTGTGCGTTGTGCAACACCAGGAACCGACGTTGTTTGCGCAAAATAACCGCAGTGTTCGGCCATATCGACGGCCCAGTCGGCTAGCACTCCGCCACCTTCGCCACCCATGGCTAAAATCGCCATGGTTATTGGTCTGGACGTATTTGTAAACTCTTTTTTACTAGACATTAATGCCCTCTAAGCGGCGTTCGATTCCATTTTGCAAGAAACCAATGAGAACGTTGCGAACTCCTAGTTTGGTCTTGTCCCAGGCATTTGGATTGCTGATGATCTCTGAACGGTAGAACGATGGACACAAAACCGCCGCTTGGGCAGCCTCGCCGCAGAGTCCGCAACCCACACATGAGTGAAGAATTGTTGCAACTGGATCTTTGCGCATGGAATCTGGATTAGGTGCAATTGTTAATGATGGACAGCCATTGAGACGGATGCATGAGTGATCACCCGTGCACGTGTCTGGGTCAATCCCAAAGCGCTCTTTCACAACACGCTTTCCAGCTTTAACGCGTGCCGCGATTTCTGGCCGCACTCGGCGCTGCTTATTTAATGTGCATTCACTTTGGGCAATGATGACTTTAGGCCCACGAGTTTTACCTGTGAGCGCTTCTTTCATTAAGTCGCGCATTTCACTCACGCGATACGTATTTTGTACCGTCTTAACCCACTTAACGCCGATTCCTCTTACTGCATTTTCGATTGGGTGCTTCGTAGAACGTATTGTGTTCTCAGCCGTTGATGACAATAAATCTTGGCCACCAGTTGCCGCGCTGTAGGCGTTATCAACCACGATCATTACGCCGTCGCTTTGATTAAAGACGGCATTGCCAACACCACTTGTAAGTCCGTTGTGCCAGAACCCACCATCGCCCATAAAACTAATTGTTCGCTTGTCGCTATCCGGATCACTTAACGCTGATGCGCCCGCTGCCCCTAGGCCATAACCCATCGTTGTTGCACCGATATTAAATGGCGGCAAGATTGAAAAAAGATGACAGCCGATATCTGCACTGATGTGGTGGCTTCCAGTTTCACGCTCTGCCAATTTAAGCGCAGTAAAAATCGGCCGCTCCGGACAACCTGTGCAAAATGATGGAGGCCTGCCATGGACTACTTCTGCGGGAATCACTGCAGATATTGAGTTCGGCTTTTGCCCATCTGGGCGAACTAGTGCAGGTAGATTTTCATTATCAATTAAGTGTGGGCCATATTTAGTTACAAACTCCAAAATACCTTTAACAACGGCGGCAGGGGTGTATTCACCGGCAGGTAGTAAGAGATCCTTGCCATGTAGCTTTGTTGCAATGTCCCCACGACGAAGCACTGCATGGATATTTTGCTCAATGTAATCGGGCTGACCTTCTTCGACGAGCAGAATCGCTTTCTTGCTCTTTGCAAACTCGATAACTTCATCATCGATTATTGGATACGTAACGTTGAGAATGTAGAGTGGAATTTTACTATTTCCGTAAACATCCGATAGACCGAGCAGCTGTAACGCACGAATCACGGTGTTATATAGACCGCCCTGCATAACGATTCCAAAATCCTGAGTTCCATCGAAAAAGACTTCGTTGAGCTTATTCTCTTTGATGAACTTCACGGCTGCTGGCCAGCGCTTGGTCATTTTTTCCTGCTCATGCAGGAAGCTAGCAGGAGGCAAAACAATGCGGCTTGTATCTCGACGTGGATTTTCCATCGCCTCTTTTAATGTATATGGCGATCGAACATTATTTTTTGCGATAAAGCGTCCATGTAAGTGGCAGGAGCGAAGTCGAAGTTGCAACATAACCGGCGAGTTAGACGCCTCTGAAAGTTGGAAACCATCTTCAACGGCATCAACAATTGCAGTTAAATTTGGACGTGGATCTAAAAGCCAAATCTGTGATTTCATTGCAAAGGCGTGCGAGCGCTCTTGCATAATCGATGATCCTTCGCCGTAATCCTCGCCGACAATAATGAGCGCCCCGCCGGTAACGCCACCTGATGAGAGATTAGCTAAAGCATCGGATGCAACATTTGTTCCAACCGTTGATTTAAAAGTTATCGCACCGCGCAGCGGGTAGTGAACTGAGGCGGCAAGGGATGCCGCAGCCGTTGCCTCGGATGCGCTATTTTCAAAGTGAATTCCAAGCTCATCTAAAATCTCTTTAGCATCGCCGAGCACATCCATAAGGTGAGAGATAGGCGCACCTTGATAACCGCCTACATATGCCACGCCTGATTGAAGGAGCGCCTTTGTTACAGCCAGAATGCCTTCACCAAGAAACTCTTCACCTTCGCCGATTCGAAGTTTTGTAACTTCGGCGGCAAACGAGCGCTCAGCCATGGCTCTCCATCCATAAGGGCAATAGACCCGTGTGGGCCAGCAAGTTTGGTTATTGTGCCAGTTGCTACGCGTAGTGTCCACACCATTTTGACGGCCGTCATATCGCAAGGGGACTGGTCGGCAAGGCAAAAGCGCGCTAACCTCGCCCAGACGTTCAGTCCAAGGGGCTTTAACGACCACTAATAAGGAGAAATGAATGGCCAACTTATCGGCTCTTGCACAAGAGCTCGCATCTGGCGCAGTCCAGGTAATCGATTTAACATCTCCATTGCATTCGGAGACACCGATTCTTACTCTTCCACCTGAGTTTGGTCAGACTGCAAAATTTCAGTTAGAGGAAATCTCTCGCTACGACGAAAAGGGTCCGGCTTGGTACTGGAATAACTTTCATACTGGCGAGCACACTGGTACTCACTTAGATGCACCAAACCACTGGATCACTGGAAAAGATCTCGACGATGTTTCACAGATTCCACCAAGTCGCCTGATCGGACCGGCAGTAGTTCTAGATTTCGTAAAGGAAGCTGCAGCAAATCCAGATTTCCTTCTTGAGGTTTCACATATTGAAGCATGGGAAAAAGAGCATGGCGCGATTCCAAAAGGTGCTTGGGTTCTCTATCGCACGGGTTGGTCAAAGTTTGGTGATAATCCCGCTGCGTTTGCAAATGCAGATGAGAATGGTCCGCATACTCCAGGTCTTCCACCAGAGACTGCTGAATATCTTGGAACCAAGCGCGACATTCTCGGCTTAGGTGTTGAGACTGTCGGTATTGATGCTGGCTTAGCATTTGGAATGAGTATTCCATTTCCTTGTCACAACATGTTGATGGGAAATAATAAATACGGACTAACTCAACTTCGCAATCTTGATAAGTTGCCACCACAAGGTGCAATCGTTATCGCCGCTCCACTAAAGATTGTTGGCGGTTCAGGAAGCCCAGCTCGCGTATTGGCGTTAGTTTCTAAGTAGTTAAAAAAGAAGGGCGGTCGGATTAACCCGACCGCCCTTTTTTAATCCCATTTTTTTAGCGCAGTTTTTTACTGAGCAATCGCTTGGCGACTAAATAGCCAGAGCCACCGCCAAGGCCTGGACCAGGGTGGGTCGATGCCCCTATGTGCCACAAACCTTTAACTGGCGTGCGGTGTCCCGTTGCTCCAGATAATGGCCGCCACACTGCGTATTGATCAATTCTGCAGTCACCTGAATACGGGTCTCCCCCAACTAGGTTGGCATTCATAGCCTCAATTTGTAGTGGTCCTAAAACCACTTTGGCCAGCGTTGCAGATTCTAGATTTGAAATCTGTTCGCCAAGTTGTGTGAGTACTCGATCAGCATAGGCATCCAATCGAACTTGATTCCAACTTCCATCCCCCGGATCAATTTCACCAGCTAAGTCCCCAAGAATTTTCCGTGGATTCTCTTGCAGTTGAATCCATAAGATTGACTGGCCCGCTGGAGCACGTGATTTATCCATCGTTGTTGGTTGTCCAACAACAATCGTTGGGCGCTTGGGCAAGTAACCCCGATTTGAAGCGTTAACTGATTCGGATAGTGAGTTCAATCCATCTAATACATGCACTACCGCCACATCTGCCAAGCGGGCATCGTTCTTCCAAATCGGTGGTTCAGATAGCGCTAAGTGAATTTGAATTGCTGCACGGCCATAACGAAAACTCTCGGCTGACTTTTTAGTACTTTCAGTGAGCGCTTCATCGCTTAATAGAACTTGGTACAGGGCTTGAGGTGTTGTTGATGCAAGAACAGCTTTCTTAGCCGAGAACTCTCGTCCATCGGCTAATTTCACTCCCGTGGCTTTCCCGTTCACAACGTTTATTTTTTTGACATCTGCGCCGGTAAGTATGTGTCCACCATTGTCGGTAATAATTGCCTCAAGCGCTTCGACTAATTTAATTCCACCACCAATTGGTACTGGCATTCCACCGAAAGCAACGGCAGCTGAAATAACTTTTGTAATGAAACCACTGCTGGCATCATCAGGACCAAGACCATTATGTAACGCCCAGGGCGCAAGAAGTGATTTGCTGACTGGAGATGAAAAAGTTCTATCCAGCCAAGGCGCAGCAGGTTCTAAGAGTTCAGCGCCAGTTGCAACCAAACCACGCGTTCCAAAGCGTTTGCGAGCAGTCCTAAATAATTTCAGTGCATTCGCCCGCCATAGATCGGCACCTAAAAGTCCAAAAGCTAAATCTATTTTCTTAGTGAACTCGCCAAGCATTTCATTCCAGGCCGCGCCATCGCCTAAGCGCTCGAATTCGGCCGACGTTGCCGCCATATCCGTTGAAAGCACCGCAGTTCCATCATTGCAAACAACTCCAGTTGGCATCGTCGTATTGGCATAGACCAAGCCGCGGGCCTCTAAATCTCCTTTTAGTTCGGCATATGCAGGGCCACCAACAAAGAGGGGATGCCAACTCGATAAGAGCTCATGAGTAAAACCGGGAAGCGTCGCTGTTGTCGATGTCGCAATTGCTCCGCCTGCTGTGCTATTTCTTTCGCAGATTAAAACTTTCCAACCTGCTCGGCTGAGTAGTGCTCCAGCAACAAGTGAGTTAATTCCACTTCCGACGATGACCGCATCATTGCGCTCCATTAATAATCCTCCCAAACCACTCTGCTCTAAAACTAACTTGGTTAATCTAATGCCAATCAATCGGTTACGTCTATTGGCTATTAGTTAGCGCCGTGGCATGATTCCCCAATGCTCGATGTGCTCATAGTTGGCTCTGGAATAAATGGACTTAGCGCAGCGGCGCTTTTAAGTGCCAAAGGCAAAAAGACGTTAGTGCTAGAACAGGCCAGTGCCTTTGGTGGTGCTATCCGCACCGAGGAGATTACCGTGCCAGGTTTTCACCACGATCTTTTCGCCACGAACCTTAGCCTCTTTGCTGGCGGCGGCGTTATGGCAGCTCTGAAAGATCAATTAATCGCCAATGGTCTTGAATTTGTTCCATCTGGCAAACCATACTGCTCGGTTTTTCCGGATGGAAAAATGATTGGCGTTGTGATGGATCGTGATCAAACCATCAGTAATATTAAAAAGGTAGCACCCGAAGATGTGGAGGCATGGCAAGCACTTACTGCAAAACTTGGACAATTGGCCCCGCATCTTTTTCCCCTTCTTGGCACTGAATTACCTTCGATTGCGGCAGTTAAGATTTTAATTAAAGCCTGGCGGGTACTTGGCACTTCGCAACTTCTAGAACTAATCAGAATGTTGCTGCAATCAAGTCGTGCATTTACAGATGAGCATTTCAGCAGTCCAGAGATGAAAGCCCTTGCTGCAACTTGGGGAATGCATTTGGATTACGGCCCAGATATTTCCGGTGGCGCTCTATTCTCCTTTTTAGAATCCATTGGCGGTCAAGAGTTTGGAATGGTCCTAGGTAAAGGTGGGGCTAAGGTTTTAGTCGATGCCCTGTGTGGGGTTATTAGAAGTAATCGCGGAGAGCTGCGAAGTGATACCGGTGTTGTAGAAATTCTTGTTGAGGGTGGGAAAGCAGTAGGTGTACGCACTTCTACTGGAGAGATAATAAAGGCCCGTTCTGTAGTTGCAAATATTAATCCAGCGTTGATGCCTGCGCTTTTGCCAAAGCAGATCGATTCACAAACCACACCTGAGATTGAAAAACTCAAAGAATTCAGACCTGGACTTGCAACGATGATGATCCATCTGGCGATGGATTCATTACCTAATTGGGTAAATGAGTCAGCTCGCGAGTTCAACTATGTTCATATTGCACCTTATGTAGATGAGATGGCACTGACATATACACATGCAGCCGGCGGAAAGCTTCCAGCTAATCCAACACTCGTTATTGGGCAACCAACGGTCAGCGATCCTTCTCGAGCACCAGAAGGAAAACATATTCTTTGGATCCAAGTGCGAGTTCTACCGCTTGAAATTACTGGCGATAGCGCTGGAATTATTCAAGGTAAATCATGGGATGAAATTGCTGAAGTTTATGCCGATCGCATCATTGATAATCTTGAAACGTACGCACCTGGAATAAAATCACAGATTTTGTCGAGAAAAGTTCTATCACCTACTGATCTTGAACGCTATAACCCAAATCTAATTAAAGGCGATTCGCTCGGCGGTAGTCATCACCCTGCGCAATTCTTCTTCCTTCGTCCAATGCCAGGTTGGATCCGACACCGCACGCCAATTAAGAATCTTTATTTGTGCGGCTCTGGAACGTGGCCTGGTGGAGGCGTCGGTGGTGGTAGTGGATTGATGGTTGCGAAACTACTCTCCTAGGAAAGCAGTTCGCCAAGCATCTGGCCAAGGCTTTGAACCTTCATCTATCTCCGGTGCATGCACAATTACATAGTTACCAACTGCAGCGAGTTCACCGCCAACGTGTGCGGTAAAACCAAATTCAAGTGATGAGTTACCAACTCTGAGAACTTCAAGCCGTGTAATTATTTCTTCGCCGAAGTAAATACGTCGCTTATATTCCATCTGTACTTTCACTCGTGGAATTAGGCCGAACAATGAGGCTGGAAGATTTAGTTTGCGATATAAAGCCGATTCACACTCTTCCACCCAGCGAAAAGCCGATGTGTAGTGCTGGTGTCCAGCAGCGTCAGTTTCCATCCACTCCAATAGCCGAACTTTTTCAACAAAGACCTGTGCCATTGGAACCCCCAAATAAATATCGCGTCTGTGGAATTAATCTCTCCGAAAGCCTTGCTTTTACACTCCTGCACACTAGCATTTGCGGGTGGATAGCATCTTTAGCGGCGAGGCCAGAGATTTAGTAGACAGGTCGGCTCGACCTCAGTCCCTCATCATTACCATTTACGCCGCATACAGTCGTTCCCATGGCGGTTGGTTTTCAGCAAATACAATTGTTCAACTCTGTACCGAATTAGATGTCGCAGAAGATGCTGCTCGCAGCGCCCTTGCACGTTTTAAGCGCCGCGGAATATTAATCTCTAAGAAGCAAAATGGTGTTATTGGTTATGCCATCAGCCCAGAGATGCGGAAATCTTTCGATCAAGGTGATGCTCGAGTTCTTCAACGCCGTGACTCTCCTACCAATGAAGGTTGGATTTTAGTTGCATTTTCTATTCCGGAAAAAATGCGAGCAGTTCGCTATCAACTTCGCTCACGCTTAACGCGTATTGGGTTTGCGCAAGTTAGTGGTGGGCTTTGGATTGCTCCGAGGCAGTTGAGTTCGGATGGTATTGCACTGGCTAAGACACTTAAAGTAGAGAAATACATGAACATTTTTTCAGCGGAGCACATCGCTTTCACTCCAACTGCTTCGGCAGTTCAGAGTTGGTGGGATCTTGATGGCATTCAAGAGGTTTACCGTTCTTTTAGTAACACAGCTAAACCTGTTATTAAACACTGGGCCGGTAAAACCAATGTCATCGATTCAGGTCGGGCTTTTCGAGACTATACGACGATTTTAACGAACTGGCGACATGCACCTTACTTTGACCCAGGTTTACCTGGAGAGTTTTTACCTAAGAACTGGGCTGGATATGAAGCAACTGAAAGTTTTTTTAAGATACACGATAAGTTAGCTGGACCGGCATTAAATTACGTTTTCAATACCGCTAAGAAATAATTACTTCCGATTAGTTTGTGATGGAAGTTCGCCAAATCGCTCGTTATAAATCTTTGCAAAGCGACCAAGGTGCGTAAATCCCCAAGAAAAGGCGATATCAGCGATTGAGGTATCTAAGCCACGCCCACCCAGCAACTCTTCCCTAACCCTATTAAGACGAACATTGCGCAAATAATCTGTTGGACTCATCCCAACATAGTTCTTAAAGCCATCTTGTAATGAGCGAATACTCACGCCTGCATACCGGGCCATATCGGTAACGGTTAGTGGTTCCTGTGGATTTGCTTCGCATGCCGCCATTGCCAGACGAACTGAACGGGGAGCTGCGGGTTCAATATTTGTTCCAATGGATTCGCTGTAATTATGTCGTTGGGATAATAAAAGCCCAGTAATAATGAGATCTTGAAATTGATCGCGAATTCCGGCGTGCATGGTTAGCCCACCACGATCGACATCAGTGACAAGGGTGTCGATTAAGCTGCGCCAACTTTTTGCTCTTTGGGTTGTCAGATCCATTCCCAAATCGAAACGGACGGGAACATGTATTTCACGACCGATTAAATCCGCCAAGCGCTCTTCGAGTGTGGTCCGGTTTATATAAACCATTAACTGGGGGTTACCCGCGTGCCAAACCATGTCCAGTTTTTCAAGTGGGTTTGGAATCGATGCTGTGTTTACATCTGAATGAATCATTTCCTTGCCACACGTAATGTCTGCACTACCCTCTAGCGGAATTTGAATGAGATAAAAAGAATTCAATTCACCTGGAGTAATTCTCACCTCTGCGCCATAGTCGAGGTAGTTCAAAGTGACATCACCCAAAGTTATTCGGTTGTGAACTGTATTGAGTTTGTCATGGGTATTAGTTGTTGTTAATGCATGCGGACAAAAAACGCGGGCCACTTCACTTCGTGCCTCATCTAGATGGGTGGTCCTAAAGAGATTGTGCTCTTTAAGAAGTTCTGCCGTCGCAACCATGTGAGAATGTTCCTTTTACTCCTAGGCGGTGTCAATAGATTTGAACCTATTGTTTGCGTTCTGCGGATAGCCTGTGCGTGGGTGGGACAAATTTCTCGGATTTTTCGGCATAGAGTGGCTCTCTTAATGGATTTTAGGGAGAGATATGAGTTCTGAGTTATTAAAGGGTAAGACGGCAATAGTTACTGGTGGTGGAACGTTATTTGGAACTGCAGTTGCTAAAACGCTTATCGCCGACGGCGCCAAAGTCATGATTGTTGAAATCAACTCCGAAAGCGGCACTGCTGCAGCTAAAGCATGTGGACCAGATTCGATTTTTTTTCATGGCGACATTACAGATGACGCCGCAATTTCAACGATGATCGAGACTGCAATGAGTGCGTGGGGGCGAATAGATATTCTCGTTAATCTTGCATGTTCATATGATGACGCCGGCGCAGATAGTACGCGCGCGCAATGGACTAATACGTTAAACGTCAATATTTCAAGTGCCGCGATGTTAGGCGCAGCAGTAAGACCGCACATGAAGAAACAAGGTGGCGGATCCATTATCAATTTAACAAGCATCTCTTCTAGCGTTGCCCAAACTGGACGCTGGATCTATCCAGTCAGCAAAGCTGCGCTAGTTCAACTCACTCGCAATATGGCCATGGATTATGCCGGCGATAAAATTAGAGTGAACTCAGTTTCACCTGGTTGGACATGGTCTGCAATCATGGACATGCTCTCAAAGGGCGATCGCAAAAAGACTGATCGTGTTGCCGCACCATTCCATTTGACTGCTCGCGTTGGAGATCCAGAAGAAGTTGCAAATGTAATCTCATTTCTTGCAAGTGATAAGGCATCTGTAGTTACTGGCGCCGACTGGGCCGCTGATGGCGGTTACTCTGCAATGGGTCCAGAGCAATCATCGCCAGCAATTCCACTTCTCGAAGCTTAAAAACGGTAAAAGAAAAGCCCTGGCCATAAGGCCAGGGCTTTTTTACTTTTCTTTACTTGCCTGATTTAGCCATTCGCTTGCGAAGCTTTGAACCGATCTTGGCATAACTCTTTGGATTAATCGGTAGCAGCCATTGATTAAAACGAACTGGCGCAGGGATCTGTAAATCTAGATCCAAGAGGAGTTCATCAATATTGTGCACTGAGAACGGAATAATATTAGTTCCGCGTGCATGCTTATTCTCAGTGCGCTTTTCCATCCACGCTAAACGCTTGTCGATATGGGCAAGCATTTCGGCCTTAGTTGGCAGGTTAATCGCCTTTGCGATGTAAGCCGCGATCCAGACAGCGCCCATTTCGGCATTTAACTGAGAGAAGAAGGATGAGTTGTAGCCATTAAATGCAATGTTTTTTACATCTAATGGGATGAGTTGACGATAAAGACGGAAGTTTCCACGCTCATCGGTAATCGCTTTCATGACTGAGTCTTCAAGGAATGGCACCCGCTGGTGGAAGCCTGTTCCGCAGATTACGTAATCTGCATCTAAGCTCTGACCATTTGAGAGAGTTACTTTCCCAGCCGACATGCTCACAATTTCTGTATCGCGCATGACTGAAAGCTTTCCCTCTTTGATGTTTTTGAAGAAACCGTCGGTTGCAAGTGAGACTGTGCTTCGAACAATTGTGTCCAAGCCTGTCTTTGGATGCAGACCTAATTTTTCTAATTTGAACTGCTTTTCAATAACTCCTTGAACGCTTCCAAGCATTCCAGCACTGACTTTCTTTCCTTTGCCATGCAGGAAGGCTTCTGCGCCCTTTAGTTCGATGTAAGGAAATAGCGCCTCGCCCATGCGTGTAAGTAGGAGCATCTTGTAGTTGAGTACGTTGTTAAGGCGCTTTGGAACCTTCCAAATCAAGTGACGCGCAATAACCGTTGTCTTCTTAGCGATTCCAACGGTTGCATTAGCCGCATCACACGAAGACTTTCCATAACCTACAAAGACTGCATTCTTGCCACGGACATCTTCTACATTATGGAAATCAACGGTATGAAGTATTTTACCGCCGGCAGCTTTGAAAGCATCTGCGCCTTTCCACTCTGGAATGAATGGATCAGAGAAAATACCATTAGCTACAATAAAGAAATCGAAGGTATGTGTCTCTTTCTTTCCGCCTGCCAGAGTTTCTACTGACCATGTTCCATCGCTATTTTGCTTAGCGATAGTAACTTCGGTATTAAATGAAATCTTGCTTAAGATATTGAATTTCTTGGCATAACCTTCCATGTATTTCTGGACTTGTTCGCCACTTGGCCATTCAGGCGTTCCCTTTGGATATGGGTAATCGCTTAAGGCATATGTGCTGCGAACATTTTGTGTTCCAAGTCCTGGATAACGGCGTGAAGTTGCCCAAACGCCACCAACCTCGCTATCTTTTTCAAAAATGTGTACGTCGTGTCCAAACTCCGTTAAGACTTTGGCTGATGAAAGGCCAGCAAAGCCAGCACCAACGATTCCGATTTTCATTCGATAAAACCCCGTTTCTCCCCAGCGAACTGGATTCTTAGTTAGCGAGGCTAGAAAATCCTGCAGGAATTCTTAGCCAACATGCGCGGTGGGTATCCACTGCACGCTTCCTATTTAGCGGCCAATTTCAGCCCATCACCGTTCCCGTGCTGTCGGGGTTAATTGAGCGCTTACGCGAGAAGCTACCTAAATTGATTTCATTTCCCGTATGTCCACAGCGCACTCGCACAGGCTCGACATCGTGCTCACGCCCATCACCGACTTCATTAATCAGCTGCGTCATGATCTTTCCGACCATAGGGGCGTTCTTAAATTGATTGCCGCTAGTGCCTATCGCTACATAGAACCCATCAAGGTCGGTTCGATCATAAATCGGAGTCCAGTCTGAGGCAACGTCATACACACCAGCAATTCCTGAAGGAGAATCGGGAATCTTTAGGGCCGGAAATCTGCGAGCTGCGCGCGTTACTTGTGCATCAAAGCGCGCCTTAGTTCTATTGGGATTAATTGCATCAACATCATCGACCCATTCGAGTTCATCACACTCGGGCTCGGTACCACCAATAAGCGTTGAACCCGCTCGCGTCGATCTCATGTATGTGCCTAAATCAAGATCACCAACAATCGGTCCGGGAAGTAAGTTCAGCGGAGTATTTATTTGGTGTACTTCTTGACGCATTGGTCGGACGGAGATTGCAAAATCTCCGCCAACTCCGGCAAGTTTATTGATCTGATTGGACCAAGGACCGCCAACATTGACCACGATGTCAGCAAAAATCTCTTCAGAATTATTTACTTCTATGCCAATAACTCTATTTCCTTTGCGAAGAATGGCCGTTACTTTAGAGTTGAATCGAAACTCAACGCCTGCATTAATTCCCGCTTGTGCTAAATTTTGGGCGGCAAGTAGTGGATCATCGATATAGCCACCATTCGGCGTGTAAATTGCACCAAGTGACTCCTTAGCATCTTCCCAAAAAGCATCATCGGCCAACGCCTTTGGTGGCCAGTACTTTCCTACATCGATTCCATTCACATTCTCTGACAGGTTTTGCCAATCCCATACTTCATACGGCACGCCAACTGCTTCAAATAATTGTGAAGTTCTCTGCCCAGAAATTACTGGTGCATCCAACATGACCACACCAACATCTATCATCTTTGAATAGCGCTCTTGTTTATTGCCTAAGTGCTCAGCCCAGTTTTTCCAGCAATGAAATGACTCCCACGCAAGAGCGACTGAATCAAAGGTGGAGTAATTAAATCGAACCACCGCACTAGATGCGCTCGTTGATCCCTGCCCTGGACCTTGCGCTTTATCAACGCTAATAACGTCATATCCGGTTTGGGCTAACTCAAAGGCGATTGAGCAGCCAATTACTCCAGCGCCAATAACGATTGCTTTAGCCACCCCGTAACTCTAACCCGCTCAACTTAAATATCCCTTACGAATGGCGTTTTAGATCACGCTAATCTGTTTTTAACAATACTCTTGCCTTGATTTTGAAGACGAATAACAAGTCGAACGAAATAAGGCAAGGCGATCAACCACAGACAGCAAAATCCAATGAAAATGTGTTGAGATAAAGCGCTGGAGCGGTTGTGTAAGACTAAGTAAAGAGTTAAGGCGCCAAACCCAAGCCAAACAACGAGAAACATTGCCGGAGTGAGATGCACCAAAGACATTACGGCATCTTCTCGCAATAGAAGTAGTAACCAAATAGCAACAATGCTGATAGTTAGACCCGTTACTGATCCAATGCTAAATATTCCGTGAATCACGAAGTATGAATTATCCAAAGACGCTACACAGTGAGGTGTACCTTCAATGCAATTTAACGGTAAGAGGGCATCTATGGCCGTAAATAATCCAAAGACGCCTGCACCTAAAACTGCGACCCAGAGGCCAAAGAGGTTTTTCCGGTTGGAACTACTCCTTACTATTGTAAGAAGTTTCCCAGATGCTAACCCCACCAAAATTCCGCAGGCAATATCCATTGAGATGAAGACCCAGCTATATGGCTGATGCGAAGCTTCGAGATCGCTTGCCAGACCTCGATTTGCTTCCGGATTGAGCCAATACCCGAGTGGCCACGAAGAATAGAGCAATCCCGCTAAAAACATGAGCAGAGTGGGATTGAGATTCAAAACCCTAAACAATGGCCGCTTCATTATTTAAATATTAGCATTCACGTTTTTTACTGGTGGCTCACCTATTTTTTGCTGGGCTAACCCTCTTATCACGTCAATGTTAGCAATTCGTTACATGAAACCCCTAGAAATATCTCATGCACACCCTTAGATTGTGGCAGTCAAAGATTCTTGAGCTCTCTTGAATCGCGGCTTGTTGAAATTCCAACTTTAGAGAAAAGGACGAAAATGTCAGAAGAAGAGAATGCAGTTTCTCGTCGTTCAGTACTCCTAGGCGCAGCCATCGGTGGCGTAGGACTAGCTGGTGGTAGCTCGCTTGTAGCAAATGCAGCAACGAAGGCCCCAACAAAGGTTAAAGGAAATATTCGTTGGACAACTCGTGGCGGCGGCGCTTCTGGAGACAAGATTGCGAAATCTGTAAACGATGCTTTCACAAAGAAGTACGGCAATAAAGTTATGGCTCAGCAAGTAAATTCTGATGATTTCCAAAATAACTTTGTTCAGATTATGCAGGGATCACCGGACGATGCATTCGGTTGGATGGCTGGTTGGCGAACCAACGCTCGTGCAGATGCAGGACTCCTAGCCGATGTTTCAGCTCAGATTAAAGCTCTTGGAAAGTCGCTTCCAGCATCAGCTGTACAGGCCGCAACTAATCCTAAGGATAAGAAGCAGTACATCATCCCAACTACCTACTACCCATGGGGCTTGCACTACCGCAAATCAATGGTTAAAGAAATTGGAATGAATCCAGAGAACATCGCAACATGGGATGACTTCATCAAGATGTTGACGCTTACTCAGAAGAAAGGTCTCGTTGCATACGCGATGGGAGATAAGCAGGGTTGGGAAGCGATGGGAACATTCGACATCCTCAACGCTCGTGTCAATGGCTACAAGTACCACATCGATCTTCTTAACGGTCGAGCAAAGTGGACAGATCCAAAGACAAAGGAAGTATTTAAGTACTTCGCTCAGCTTGTTCCATTCATGAATCCAAACTTCATGGATATCGACTGGGATGGCTGCCGCGATCTCTTGCTCCAAAAGCAGTGCGGAGCAATGATGATGGGCTCATGGTTTGCTAATGACTTCAAAGCTAAGTCGCAAGCAGATTACGACGATTTATGGGTCGTTCCATTCCCAGAAATCAACCCAGCTCACGGTATCGACACAATTGATGCACCACTTGATGGTGTTTCAGTTGCTAAACACGGCAAGAATGTCGAAGGCGGAAAGCTTCTCGCAGAGTTCTGGGGATCTAAGGAAGGTATCAGAGCAGCGATTAAGGGTGGAGACACAAGTATCTACGTATCAAAAGACTTTGATACGTCAGGATACGACACATTCGGAAAGCAGAAGTTGGCAGTTCTCGGTGCAGCAAAGAACATTATGTTCTTCGCAGATCGCGACAGCCGTGGAGATTTTGCTGGACCAATTCTTGGGCCAGCTCTTCAAGACTTCATGAAGAATCCATCTGACATCAATAAGATTCTCGAAAATACGCAAGCACAATGGGAGGCACTTCCAAAGATGTAATTAATTAAAACCATATTGTTTATTTGTTAACAAGAAAGTAGGATATGTTTATGAAGACGGCGACTACGATTAGAAAAAATCGTAGTCGCCGCTCTCTTTCTGCTACAGATCGATTTACACTCTCAGCGTTTATCGGAATTCCAACTCTTCTTCAAATTATTCTCTTATGGATTCCAGCCCTCGTCACAGTTGTTCTTTCTTTTACATACTGGAACGGCATCAATATCTCGGATATTAGGTGGGCCGGAATTCAGAATTATAAAAACATCTTTTTCAATAACCCGATCTTTTTCCAAGCCCTCAAGAACAATGGAACTTGGCTAGCTTTCTTCATTCTTGTCGCGACTCCTCTAGGAGTGCTCTTGGCCTACCAAATTGACCGCGGCATTAAAGGCCATGCAATTTACGAATCTATCTATTACCTGCCCGTAGTTCTCTCACTCGCCGTTATTGGAATCATTTGGAACTTTATGTTCCAACCAGGCGGATTTGTCCAAGGCTTGATGGGGCGAGATATCGGACACGCGCTTTCAATTTGGGGTAATCCGCACATAAATACCTGGGTGATTCTTGGCGTAGCTTCGTGGCGACATATTGGTTACATCATGCTGCTCTATTTATCTGGTCTAAAGTCAGTTGATCCAGCACTAAAAGAGGCAGCTGCAATCGATGGCGCAACCGAATGGCAGATTTTCCGAAAGATTATTCTGCCTACGATGCAACCGGTAAATATCATCATCTTGGTGATTACCTTGATTGAGTCATTACGAGCTTTTGACCTCGTTTACATTATTTACGGAAGCCCAACCGTCTTCCCACTTCTGAACCTCTTAGTTTTTCAAAACTTCGCAGGACAAGGAATTTCCATGAAGGGCGCTGCATATGCAGTGATTCTGCTCCTTCTTTGCATCATTCCAATCATTACCTATCTTCGCGTTGTCTTTAAAGAGGATCTCAAATGAGCACAGGCATAGTTCATGATGCAAAGTATCTCAATAAACAAAAGCGCAAAGACGGCTTCATCTCAGCATTCATAGGAATCTTTGCCTTAGTGTGGATTTTTCCAATCCTCTGGACTGTGTGGACATCCCTTCGCCCTTATAACGACATCATCTCCAATGGAATTTTCTCATGGCCTCGTCACATCAACTTAAACAATTACGTCAATGCAATCAAAGAAATGCATATCGGTACGTATCTCATTAACTCTTTAGTAGTCACTATTCCTGCAGTGATCCTGACTCTGTTCTTCGGCTCTTTAATTGCCTTTGTTGTTACTCGCTATAAGTTTAAATTTAATTTGTGGTTATTACTCCTCTTTACAGCCGGAAATATGTTGCCAATTGTCCTTACATACATTCCAGTTTTCTGGATGTTTCTTTGGATTGGCGATCTGCTCGGTAACCGCAATCTCCTGTATAACAACTACGCAGGTTTAATTTTGGTTCACGTTGGCTTCCAAGTCGGTTTTGCTACCTTTGTGCTCTCGTCTTATATGAAGACGATTCCCAAGGAGATTTCTGAGTCTGCGACGATCGATGGAGCCAACGTATTCCGTCATTACTGGAATGTCATTCTTCCTCTACTTCGTCCAGCGCTTGCCGCTCTCAGCGTGCTGATGAGTACCTGGATTTACAACGAGTTCTTCTGGGCTCTGGTCTTAATGTCTGACGACTCTAAACGTCCGATTACATCGGCGTTGCGTCGTTTACAAGGACAATTTGTCACTGATTTCAATCTATTAGCAGCTGGTGCAATTATTGCTGCTTCTCCAACTGTCATACTTTTCTTTGTTTTGCGAAAGCAATTTATCTCAGGATTAACACTCGGATCTACAAAAGGCTAGTCACAACGCTACATAATCAATTTCAATACTTTCATCAG
>JBAXFS010000020.1:0-22409 GCA_037139795.1 Actinomycetes bacterium | reverse complement strand
GGCGCAGCAGGAGCCGCTGGTGCAGCAGGAGCAACTGGTCCTGCAGGTTCAGCTGGTGCATCCGGAGCAGCGGGAAGTCCAGGCGCAAAAGGTGATCCAGGAACTGCAGGTACTGATGGTGTTGCAGGCGCACCGGGAGCAGCAGGTACTAATGGAGTAAAAGGTGACACGGGCTTAACTGGTGGTGCTGGAGTGGCTGGCGGAACTGGGGCAACAGGTCCTTCAGGTATTTCAAATTCATACTTTCAATCAATTTCGAGTTTTACATTAAACGCTGGAACTGATGGCTCAACCGTTAATTCTGCGGCATTCATCACACTTGAAGCGAATAGTAACTACACAGTTGAAGTCATCTTGAACGGAATATTTTCGCCTTCAAGTCCCGATGCTGTGAATATAAATATGGAATTAGTGAATAGTTTGAATTTATCTAGCCTAGTTTATTCATCTATATCAAGTGACTCTTTGAGTTTTGCAAATGGGTTTGCTGGAAGGCATTATGCATTCTTAATGATTGGAAAGATAGTGACTGGAGTGGGTTCTTCAACTCTATTTGCGCGAGCCACAGTTCAATATGGAATGTCACCAGGAAGGTCCGTACTCTTCTCTGGATATGCCCTCATAAACAAGGTTGGGGCCATTGGTTAGGCGACTCAATTAGCCTGGATGCCAAATACTTAGAATTGATTTTGCTTGCTAGTTGGTCTTAACGCCAGGCTTCTCAATTTATTTAGACTCAGAGGACTTGCTCTCCGAAGCTTGCTGATCAGTTTTAGGTTCTGCTTTTTCACTTTAATTTGCAAAGATTCGGATCGAACTGCCATTGCCAACTTGGGAAATTGTTATTTATTCTAAAGAGCATGCGATGTAATTGGGCGAAGTTCCACCCCCTCAAAAAGCTAGAACCCTTTCCGAAACCTTGTGATTCCGTAACTGCGGTGTTACAGTAACAAAATGGTTACCGAGTCGACTGCAGCTCCTGATCCAGCAAGAGATCCTTTTGAAGCACTTGGTGATCCCAATCGCCGTGAGATTCTGCGACTTCTCAGCCAAAGCGCTATGGCAGTGACTGAGCTCGCTGCTGTCATGCCTATCAGCAGACCCGCGGTCTCTCGCCATCTTCGCCTCCTGAAAGAGGCAAAACTGGTTACCGAACAGGCCGAGGGGACTCGGCGAATCTACAGACTCCATGAGCAGGGTTTGGAAGCTGTTCGCGAATACCTCGATGGCGTCTGGAGCGATGCATCGGTTCGCTTCTCCCTTTTTGCCAACAATTCACGAAAAGAAAGTGGCAAATAATGGAGCCGCTGATCTTCTCATTTGACGTGGCATGTCCCCAAGAGCGCGCTTTTGAACTTTGGGCCAATCGAATTCAAAGCTGGTGGCCAACGGATCACACTGTGTCGGGCCGGGCAGATGTAACCGTTGTACTCGAGACCGGTGTTGGCGGCCGAATCTTCGAGCGAACTCCGGACGGCCAGGAGCACGACTGGGGAGAAGTGACTGCGTGGGAACCACCGCGGCAGCTGAGTTACTTATGGCACATCGGGAGCGATCGCACTGACGCGACCTCTGTCACGGTCAGATTTGTCCCAAATGACTCAGGCGACACCACTGTTCAGATAGAGCATGGAGGTTGGGAGCGGTTGGGATCACGTGGTGAAGAGCGACGAAAGCGCAACTCGGCCGGCTGGCAATCCCTTGTCGCCTATTACATAAACGCAGCATCAACTACAACAAAGGAGAAATCATCATGACTAACGGAACTAAAAAAAATCCATGGAAGTTGACTACTCCGCCGGGTAGTTCTGCCTACGAAATGTATCGAGATAAAGAGACTGATCCAAACGAACTGGTATGCCAAGTCGGATCGACCAAACTTATTTATTTGTGGCGAGCAGTAGATGATTTGAATAAGTGGCTCATCAAGCATGACGATTGGGTTCTGCTCGGAGCAACGGATGAAAGCAAGGCCCCAGCACCTGGAACCGTCGAAGCATTTGGACGTGCAAAAGATAATCCAGTCGGTGGATGGTACGGACTCCGAAAGGGCTATCGGGGAAGGTTTGGTATGTACCTCCCTCCTTTGATGGAAGCACTGGGCCTGGCAGAACTTACTCACGATCCGCGCAATAATCGAATGAGGAGCTTGTAATGATTGAAACTCGTGTAATCCGCTATAAAACAAAGATTGAGTTCGCAGATGAGAATGCCCAGTTGATTGCGGCCGTCTTTGCCGAACTCGCGGAGAAAGACTTGCCTGATATTCGCTATGAGGCGTACCGACTTGACGATGGTGTCAGCTTCATACACATAGCGACCCTCGATGGTGAGAAGAATCCTTTGCAGGCCTCACCCGCCTTCGGCGCATTTCAGTCAACTCTCGGTTCGCGTCTAGCAGAGGGACCGTTTCCATCCGTGGCGACTGTGATTGGCGCTCACAGTATCGGTTGATCAAAACCGCTGGGCGATGCCTGAGTCGATGGCTTTCATGCATCACTTTTTCAAGCCTGTAATGCTGGAAGACTCATTTTGGAAGACGCAGATGGTTGCCAATATTTTAAAAAAATATCTGAAAGCCCCATAAAATAATGGGTTCCGCTTGGATTTTATGGAGCGGGTGACCGGGATCGAACCGGCATGGCCAGCTTGGAAGGCTGGGGCTCTACCATTGAGCTACACCCGCAATTTCGTGCGTGCAGAGGCTAAGGCTATCGGCTCGGTTAAGAGAAGGGAATTTAAGCCCTACAATTCTCACTTACGCCGCGGGGCGTAGCGTAGTGGCTAGCGCGCCTGCTTTGGGAGCAGGAGACCGGGAGTTCGAATCTCCCCGCCCCGACCAGTACTTTCTCGGAATCGATAACTTATTTAGGAGCATCTGTGAAAAGCACCGTCGAGACTCTTTCTCCAACTCGTGTTCGTCTCGATATTGAAATCGAATTTAGCGAAATGTCTACGCACGTAGCTGATGCCTATAAAAAGGTTGCAACTCAAGTAAACATTCCAGGTTTTCGCAAAGGCAAAGTTCCAGCAGCGATGATTGATCAGCGCGTTGGACGTGGAACCGTTTTGGACGAGGCGATTAATGCAGCACTTCCAGATTTCTACGGCAAAGCAGCACGTGAGCACTCAGTAGCTGTCATTGGTCGTCCAGTTGTAGATGTTAAAGAGTTTGTTGATAATGAAAAACTAACTTTTACCGTTGAAGTCGATGTTCGTCCAGAAGTTAAGCTTCCAGACTTTTCAACAATTACTATCGAAGTTGATGACGTAGTTGTTTCCGATGCAGATGTTGATGAGCAAGTTGAATCACTGCGCACACGTTTTGGAACTTTAACAACAGTTGAGCGCGCAGTTGGTAAGGGCGACTTTGCAACTATTGATCTCGATGCTTTTATTAATGGCGAAGCAGTCGATGGTGGAGAGGCAAATGAAATTTCTTACGAACTGGGCTCAGATCGCATGGTTGCTGGTCTAGATGATGCCTTACTCGGAATGAATGTCGGAGAGACAAAGAAGTTTGAAACTGAACTCGTTGGTCAGGCCGAAGGCGAAAGGGGCGAGGTCGAAGTAACTGTTAAAGCGGTTAAAGAGCGCGAACTTCCACCAGTTGATGATGCATTTGCAAAGCTTGCCTCTGAATTCGATACCTTGGCTGAACTGAAGGCAGATTTTGTTGAGCGCCTTGGTCGCGTTAAGAAGATGGAACAAGGAACCCAAGCCCGTGATCGCTTAGTTGAAAAACTTCTTGCAGATCTAGATATTCCTGTTCCAGATAATCTTGTTGAGCTCGAAGTTACAGATCACCTTGAGGGCGAAGGCCGCTTGGAAGATGCAGAGCATCGCGCCGAAGTTGATGGCCAGGTTCGCTCATCGCTGAAGTCAGATTTCCTTCTTGATGCACTAGTTCAAACTGAGAACGTTCAAGTTACTGAAATGGAATTAACTGAGTATTTAGTTCGCACTTCGCAGCGATATGGAATGGCCCCTGAGCAGTTCGCAGAGGAGTTGCAAAAGGCTGGGCAGATTTCACAGTTAGTCGCCGAGGTAACTCGCGCCAAGGCGTTGGCATCGATTTTGGGCCGCATTACAGTCAAAGATGCATCGGGCAACGTAATCGACCTTGAGGCACTTCGCCCACAAGCCGAACTCTCCGATCTAGTCGACGAGGCATAAAGGCCTTGGGGCTTTAGCCCTAAGCGAACACCAGGGCATTCACGCTCTATTTTCACCTTATTGGGAAGCATTTGGCGCGCAACATTGTTAGGGTCACTACAGGTAATAAATTGCTAACCGGAAGGAATACACGTGGATTTTCTAAACCCACAAGCTGGCGAAATTCGCGCCCGCTCATCCAACATTGGAATGATCGGCTTGGATGATCAGGTCTATAACCGCTTGCTTCGCGAGCGCATCATCTTCCTTGCCGGCGAAGTCCGTGACGACATGGCCAATGCAATCTGCGCGCAGATTTTGCTTTTAGCGGCAGAGGATTCAAACAAGGATATTTATCTTTACGTTAACTCACCTGGCGGATCTGTTACTGCAGGTATGGCCATTTACGACACGATGCAATACGTCAAAAACGATATTGCAACTGTTGGAATGGGAATCGCAGCATCGATGGGGCAGTTCTTGCTTACTGCAGGAGCTCCAGGCAAGCGATATGCAACTCCAAATGCGCGCATCCTGATGCACCAACCACTTGGTGGCATCGGCGGTACTGCAACGGATATTCGAATTCAAGCCGAGCAAATGGCGATCACCAAGCGCACAATGGCTGAGATAAATGCAAAGCACACTGGCCAGAGTCTTGAGAAGATTCTTATCGATTCAGATCGAGATAATTGGTTTAATGCAGTCGATGCTAAGGCATATGGATTTATCGATCACATCGCCACATCAGATGGTCAAGTATCAGGAGGAAAAGCGTAATGAAGCACATTCAGGATTTCAGCGCACGTTACGTTCTTCCAACGATTGAGGAAAAGACCGCTTATGGTTTCAAGCGCCTTGATCCGTACACAAAACTATTTGAAGAGCGCATTATTTTCATGGGTCAGCCAATTGATGACACCGTTGCTAACGATGTTATGGCTCAATTACTAACTCTGGAATCTATGGATCCAGATCGTGACATCATGATTTACATCAACTCACCTGGTGGATCATTTACTGCACTCACTGCAATTTATGACACTATGCAGTTTGTACGCCCTGATATCAGCACAATCTGCTTGGGCCAAGCCGCATCTGCCGCCGCCGTCATCCTTGCAGGTGGCGCCAAGGGCAAGCGTTATGCACTCGAGCACTCACGTATTTTGATTCACCAGCCATCCTCTGAGGGCGGCGGTCAAGCATCTGACGTTGAGATTCAGGCTAAAGAGATTGCACGTATTGCGCGTTTGCAGGAAGAGCTTCTTGCGCGTCACGTTGTTAAATCTGCGACTGAGATCGAAAAAGATATCGAGCGGGATAAGATTTTAACTGCGGCAGAAGCCGTTGAGTATGGAATCATCGATCAAGTATTGGCCTCACGTAAGGCTAAGCCAGTCAAGTAATATTTAGGCATGAAACTATTTGAGGCGGGCTCCCTTTGGTCCTATAAGGGATACCGTCTCTTTTGGTTTAACACCACAATCTTTGTTTTAGGAGCATCGGCATTTCCTATCGCACTGGCGGTAACTGTCCTTGATGCAGGAGGAAGTGCAACGACCCTCGGGTTGATTCTTGGCGCACGTGTTTTATCTGGAGTCGTTTTTGCACCCTTTGCCGGTGTCTGGGCAGATCGGTTGCCTCGCAGAAAAGTAATGATTGGATCAGATTTATTTCGAGCGGTTCTCGTCTTCGGAATGGTCTTTATCTCAGCGCCTCAACTTCCACATGTTTTACTGGCTCTAGCCGTTTTCTTAATGGGAATCGGTGATGCCTTTGGAATGGCGTCGGCAGGCGCGCTATTGCCCTCACTTTTACCCGAAGATAAGTTGCCAGCGGGAAATGTTGCTCGCGGGATTGTAGTAAGGACTTCGACCATTGTTGGGCCAGGAATCGGTGGCTTATCAGTCTTCTTAATCGGCGGGCGATTAACTTTCCTCTTTACTGCCTTCGCCTTTGCTGCCGGAACCTATTTCCTTTCGAAAATTAAAGAAGATATTAACGCTGATAAAAAACCACGCGAGCCATTTATGGTTGAAATGCGCGAAGGCTTGCGCACAGTCTTAGATATCCCATGGATTGGCGCAATGATTGTCATGGCATCGATTCAACTCATGGTCGTTCTTGCAGCTGAAAATGTTCTCTTGCCCGTAATTACAAGGCGAGAATTTGGATCAAATACGGCCTTCGCACTGTCGGCCGCGGCATTTTCCTTTGGTGGAATTATTTCAGCCATTGCAAGCATTAAAATGAGAGTAAAACATCAAGGCCGGTTTTCAGTGCTCGTTTGGATACTAGTAATTATCGCTCCGCTTTCATTGGCATTTCCAATTTCACAAACATTTGTCGTAATCGCATATCTATTTGCTGGCTTATCCGTGGGGCCGTGGGAGGCTTTCTGGAATGCTGCAGTTCAACGTGAAGTCCCACGTGAATTACAGGGTCGAGTATTTAGCATTGATCAAATGGGTACGGCAGGTTTGATGCCCCTTGGCATGGCCCTAGTGGGTCCAGCAGTAAACCTATTCGGGGAAAAACCGTTGCTTATTGGGGCATCAATATTCCACATCATTATCTGCTTGCTTGTTTTACTGGTGCCAGGTGTAAAAGATATGAAAATGCCAGCAAAAGAGCGTTGATTATTCTTACGGCGAACAATCCCAAGCCTAAATTCTGAGGCGAAAAAAGAGTTAAGAATCTAAACTTGGACCATGACAAGAATCGGTGAAACTAGCGACCTGCTCAAGTGCTCCTTCTGCGGTAAAACTCAGAAGCAGGTCAAGAAACTCATTGCCGGTCCTGGCGTTTATATCTGCGATGAGTGCATCGAACTCTGTAATGAAATCATCGTCGAAGAGCTTTCGGAAGCATCCTCCCTTGGCTTAGCCGAACTTCCAAAGCCACAGGAGATATTTGAATTTCTAGATCAATATGTCATTGGTCAAGATCGCGCTAAGAAATCACTCTCCGTTGCGGTGTACAACCATTACAAGCGCGTTCAAGGCGGACATCGTGAAGACTCAATTGAATTAGCTAAATCAAATATTTTATTACTCGGTCCAACTGGCTGTGGCAAAACGCTCATGGCACAGACTTTGGCACGCATGCTCAATGTGCCTTTTGCTATTGCCGATGCTACGGCCCTTACCGAAGCCGGATATGTCGGTGAGGATGTTGAAAATATTTTGCTTAAACTTCTGCAAGCTGCAGATTATGATGTTAAAAAAGCTGAAACGGGAATTATCTATATCGATGAGATTGATAAAGTTGCCCGCAAGTCAGAGAATCCATCAATCACCCGAGATGTCTCAGGTGAAGGTGTCCAACAAGCACTATTGAAAATTCTTGAAGGAACGGTTGCATCGGTTCCACCACAAGGTGGCCGCAAGCATCCACACCAGGAGTTCATTCAAATCGATACGACAAATGTCCTATTTATTGTCGGCGGAGCTTTTTCTGGGCTTGAAAAAATTATTGAGTCACGCAGCGGTAAAGCGGGCGTCGGCTTCAACGCAACGCTCCAAGATGCCTCAGTTAAAAATCGCCGAGATATCTTCGCCGATGTCATGCCTGAAGATTTACTCAAATTTGGAATGATTCCTGAATTCATCGGACGCCTTCCAGTTCTCACAAGTGTTGAGAATTTGGATAAGACGGCGTTAATGCAGATTTTAACGGAGCCAAAGAATGCCCTCGTTAAGCAGTACCAACGTCTCTTTGATCTCGATCACGTCGAACTAGAGTTTTCAGTCGAAGCCCTCGATGCGATTGCAGACTTGGCATTAATTCGCGGAACTGGCGCCCGTGGGTTGCGCGCGATTATGGAGTCGGTCCTTCTCTCTGTGATGTATGACGTACCTAGCCGCAGTGATATTGCAAAGGTCTTGGTCACGAAAGATTGCATCGAAACTGGCGCACAACCTGAATTCATCCTTCATACTGGCGATATTCCAAAGCGCTCCCGTGGGCAAAAGGGTCAAGAGGAGAAGAGCGCGTAATCTAGACTGCTCCCTATGTCAGACGAGCTAGCTTCCAGCTTTTCACCAGCTGAAATTGAAGCACCCCTATATGAAAAATGGGTAGCCGCTGGATATTTCACGGCCGATGCAACATCAACTAAGCCGCCCTTCACAATTGTCATTCCACCGCCAAACGTCACGGGTTCACTGCATATTGGTCACGCCTTAGATCACACTCTGCAAGACACCCTCATTCGCATGAAACGAATGAAGGGTTTCGAAGCGTTGTGGTTACCAGGAATGGATCACGCTGGAATTGCGACACAGAACGTTGTTGAAAAACAGTTAGCTGCCCAAGGCATTACACGCCACGATGTGGGGCGCGAAGACTTTGTTAAAAAAGTTTGGGAGTGGAAAGCCGAATCGGGCGGTGCGATTCTCGATCAAATGCGCCGCTTGGGCGATAGCGTTGATTGGTCACGCGAGGCTTTCACAATGGATGCAGGTCTTTCAACTGCAGTTCTTACAATCTTTAAAAAACTCTACGACCAAGGTCTTATCTATCGTGCCGAACGCATTATTAACTGGTGCCCACGTTGTTTAACTGCGCTCTCAGATATTGAAGTAGAGCACCAGGATGATGCCGGCGAGTTTGTTCAAGTTCGTTATGGTGATGGTGATATTGAAATCACTGTTGCGACAACGCGCGCTGAAACAATGCTTGGTGATGGCGCAGTTGCTGTGCATCCTGATGATGCGCGCTATAGGCACTTAATTGGCAAGCAAGTTCTACTTCCACTTGCCAATCGATATATTCCAATTATTGCCGATGAACTAGTTGAGATGGATTTTGGAACTGGCGCAGTGAAAGTAACTGCAGCTCACGATCCAAATGACTTCGAGATGGCAATGCGCCACAACGTGCCTTTTGTTGTGATTATGAACGAGCACGGTGTTATGGATGGATCTGGAACTCGCTTTGATGGCATGGATCGCTTCGATGCACGTAAAGCAGTCGTTGAAGCCCTTCGCGCAGAAGGTCGCATCATGGATGAAAAACGTCCGTATGTTCACGCCGTTGGTCACTGTTCTCGCTGCGATACAACTGTTGAGCCACGTTTATCTAAGCAATGGTTCGTAAAAGTTGCCCCACTTGCAAAGGCGGCGGGAGATGCCGTTCGCGATGGCCTTGTCAAAATTGAACCAGCAGAGTTAGCGCCACGTTATTTCGATTGGATCGACAACATGCATGACTGGTGTATCTCTCGCCAGTTATGGTGGGGGCATCGCATTCCCGTTTGGTATGGGCCTAATGATGAAGTTGTAGTTATTGGCCCGGGCGAGAGCGCACCGGCTGGATACACACAAGATCCAGATGTTTTAGATACCTGGTTCTCTTCGGCACTGTGGCCATTTTCAACGCTGGGTTGGCCAGCACAAAGTGATGATTTAAATAAGTTCTACCCAACCTCGGTTCTAGTTACTGGCTATGACATTTTATTCTTCTGGGTAGCTCGCATGATGATGTTTGGTTTATTTGCAATGGATGGAGTTCAACCCTTTCATACAATCGCCTTACATGGTTTAGTGCGCGACCTGGGCGGTAAGAAGATGTCGAAATCAAAGGGCAACACCGTCGATCCAATTGAGTTTATGGATAAGTACGGCGCCGATGCCCTGCGCTTTACGTTGGCGCGCGGTGCTAACCCGGGCAAAGACCAGGCCCTTGCCGAAGAATGGATCGCTGGATCCCGAAACTTTGCCACCAAACTTTGGAATGCAACGCGCTTTGCAATAATGAACGGTGCAACCGTTGAGGGGCAACTGCCTGACCTTGCATCATTAAACGCGATCGATAAGTGGATTCTGAGTCGCTTATCCGAGGTTATTTCAGAGGTCGATTCACTTCTTGAACATTATGAATTCGCACGCGCCTGCGAGCTCATGTATCACTTTGCTTGGGATGACTTATGTGACTGGTACTTAGAGCTCTCCAAAGAGTCTTTCTCCAAAGGCGATGCCGCATCAACTAAGCGCGTCCTTGGTTTTGTTTTAGATCAACTATTTCGTTTGATGCATCCAGTCATGCCCTTCATTACTGAAACTATGTGGACGGCACTAACTGGGGGAGAGTCATTAGTAATTGCAGAGTGGCCAGTTGCTCAAGTTAACCACGTTGATAAAAAGGCGGAGAAGTTAATCGTCGAATTGCAAGAGATTATCACCGATGTACGTAGATTCCGTAATGATCAGGGAATTAAAACTTCTCAGAAAATTCCAGCTCGATTTATAGCACCCGCTCATATCAACAATTACGCCAGCGCAATGGCATTTGTGTTGCGTCTAGAGTTAGGCGAAATAACACCAAGTGCGCACTGCGAAATTGGATCGGTAAAGGTTGAGTTTGATTTAACTGGATCTATCGATGTTGTTGCCGAGCGCGCACGCCTTGAAAAAGATTTAGCAACTGCACAAAAGGATAAACAGACTGCCGAAGTAAAATTAAATAACCAAGGCTTCATGGCTAAAGCGCCAGAGAACGTTCTCATAGAAATCCGTGAACGCCTGGAGAAAACAACGACAGATATCGAACGAATTACTGCGCAACTCGCACAACTTCCGCGCTCATGATTATCTCTCCCGATGACCAAGAACGTGTTGATGCAATTGAAAAAGCGCTCTTAGCGCGCTGGCCAGAGACGCGAATTGCGCCCTCCACTGAGCGCATCGCAGCTCTTGTGGACATTCTTGGCTCGCCCCAACTTACCTATCCAACGATTCATGTCGGTGGAACGAATGGGAAAACAACTACTTCGCGAATGATAGATGCTTTGTTATTTGCTCATGGGCTGCGCACTGGTCGCTTCACGAGTCCGCATTTAGAGACTTATCGTGAACGAATTGCTATCAATGGCCAACCAATTGATCCAAAGGATTTAATTTTTGCTTATAACGATATCGCCGCATATTTGGATTTAATGGATACTAAATTTGAACATCCAATCTCATTCTTTGAGGCTGTAACCGCCCTTGGTTTTGTGGCCTTTGCTGAACACCCAGTTGATGTCGCCGTTATTGAGGTGGGCATGGGCGGAGAGTGGGATGCTACTAATGTGGTTGAAGCCGACGTTAGCGTCTTGATGCCAATTGGTTTTGATCACATGGAGTATTTGGGACATACGCTTCATGAGATTGCAGCAACAAAAGCTGGAATTATTAAAGCGGGCGGCTTTGTTGTTTTGGCTCAACAAGAGCCTGAGGCCGCTAAAGAATTAATTCGAAAAGCCGCTGAAGTAGGCGCCGATGTCGTGCGCGAAGGCATTGAGTACTCGGTTACATCAAGGGCCGTTGCTGTCGGGGGGCAACTGATTACAGTCACGGGTTTACACGATACCTACGATGACATCTTCCTTCCCTTACATGGCAAACACCAGGCATCTAACGCTGCCAGTGCGCTGGCCGCCGTTGAAGCGTTCTTTGGCGATCAACCTCTAGATATTGAGGCGGTGCGCGCGGGTTTTGCTGCGGTGACATCACCTGGCCGATGTGAAGTAGTACATCGGGACCCAACGATTATTCTAGATGCCGCCCATAATCCGCATGGGGCAAAGGCTTTAGCCGATACATTGGAAAACGAGTTTAACTTTGATGAAATCATCGCAGTTGTCGGAGTCTTTGCCGATAAAGATGCCGTTGGAATTCTGCAAGAGCTTGAGCCGGTTGTTGATCATGTCATCGTGACGCAAAGTTCTTCCGATCGTGCAATGTCATCCGGTGAACTCGAAAAGATTGCCTCAAAGATTTTTGGTGTGGATCGAGTATTCGAGGTCAGCAATTTGGAAACCGCCCTTGATCGCGCCGTTGCTGATGCGGCTCGTCCATTAAGTGAGGACACAATTGGAATTATTGTGACTGGCTCAGTTGTTACGGTCGGTGAAGCCCGAAGTTACTTGCGCAAGAAATTCGCCAAATGAGAGTTTTAGGTGCATCGGTATTAGTCATGGAGAGCTTGACTTTGGGTTTTGCAATCCTGCTGGCGACCAAAGACCAATCATCGTTAGGCATCGCGTACGGCTGCATTGTTTCCCTCCTTCTATTTTTATCTGCCGGACTTCTCAAGCGACGTTCAGGTTTCTATGTGGCTTCAGTTCTCCAGATCTTCATGATTGCCTTTGGGATATTCGTAAGACCCTTTTTCTTCATAGGGGTGATTTTTATTGGGCTTTGGGCCGCGGCCATCATTGTGGGGCGAAAGGGTGAGGCCGCTCGAGCTGCGCTCTTGGCGCAGGCCGACGAAAAGGCCTAATACACTAGGCGAGTGAACTCCGAGAAAACCCTGATCCTTGTAAAGCCAGATGGCGTCCGCCGCGGACTAGTTGGCGAAGTTATCTCTCGCATCGAAACTAAAGGCTATGCAATTGATGCAGTCCGGATGTTGCAAGCAGATCGCTCCTTGCTCGAAGCGCACTATGCCGAGCACGTTGGTAAAGCATTTTATGAACCACTCGTTGAGTTCATGATGTCAGGCCCAATCGTTGCGATCGTGGCATCCGGTAATCGCGTCATCGAAGGTTTTCGATCCCTTGCCGGCGTAACTGATCCAACTCTTGCCGCGCCAGGCACAATCCGTGGAGACTTAGCTCGCGATCAAGGCACCAAAGTTGTTCAAAATATTGTGCACGGATCAGATTCACCAGAGTCTGCTGCTCGAGAGATTCAAATTTTCTTCCCTAAATAATCAAGGAGTATAAAAGTATGAGTTCACAAAACAGGATGTCATTTATCGGCCGTGACATGGCCGTTGACCTTGGAACTGCCAACACGCTCGTTTATGTGCGTGGGCGCGGGATCGTTCTCAATGAGCCATCTGTAGTTGCCGTGAACCAAGACACTGGCGGAATTTTAGCCGTTGGTCTAGAAGCTAAGAAGATGATTGGCCGTACTCCGGGAAATATCGTTGCCATCCGCCCACTTAAGGATGGCGTTATCGCAGACTTTGAAACAACTGAGCGCATGTTGCGTTACTTCATTCAAAAAGTTCACCGCCGTCGTTATTTGGCTAAGCCACGCATTGTTGTATGTGTTCCATCAGGAATCACAGGTGTAGAACAGCGCGCAGTTAAAGATGCTGCATATGCAGCAGGTGCACGCAAGGTTTATATTATTGAAGAGCCAATGGCTGCAGCTATTGGCGCAGGACTTCCAATTCACGAACCAACCGGAAACATGGTTGTAGATATTGGTGGCGGCACAACCGAAGTTGCGGTTATCTCTCTTGGTGGAATTGTTTGCTCTTTATCAATTCGTGTTGGCGGTGACGAACTCGATCAATCGATTATTAACTGGGTTAAGCGTGAATTCTCACTACTTTTGGGTGAGCGCACAGCTGAAGAGATTAAGATGGCAATTGGTTCTGCATACCCACTAGCTGGCGAGAATGATGCTGAAATTCGCGGTCGCGATTTAGCAACTGGACTTCCAAAGACGATTGTGGTTTCGGCAGCAGAAATCCGTAAAGCTATCGAAGAGCCAGTAAATGCCATTGTTAACGCGGTAAAGAGCACGTTGGATAAGACTCCTCCTGAGCTTGCCTCTGACTTAATGGATCGCGGAATCGTTTTGACTGGTGGCGGAGCGCTACTTAAAGGTCTCGATGAGCGCCTGCGCAAAGAGACTGGAATGCCGATTCACGTTGCAGAGCGCCCACTAGATGCCGTCGTTGAAGGCTCCGGTAAGTGCATTGAAGAGTTTGAAGCCTTAGAAAAAGTCTTAATCTCCGAACCACGTCGGTAGGAACTCGTAAGAGATGCGTAGAGGCAGCGATGGGCGTAGCCGACTCCTCTTAATCATCCTGATTGTCACTGCGCTCTTTCTCATCACACTTGACTTGCGTGGTGTTGGTGTTATTCAAAGTGCACGCCAAGGAACGCAGACGATTCTTTCGCCTTTTCAGCGAGCTGGAAGCTTTGTTCTAACTCCAGTGAAAAACTTCTTTTCAGATGCGACCCATTTAGGGCGCACACGTAATCAGATTGAAAAACTGCGTTCTGATAATGCAAAGCTAAAAGCTGAATTATTAAATCGTAAAAGCGCCGATGTGCAACTAAGCCAACTCAAATCGATTCTTGATTTGGCTGGCAAGGCCGAGTATAAGATTGTAAATGCGCGTGTTATTAGTCAAGGTTCTAGTCAATCATTTTCACAGACAATAACGATCGACGCGGGCACTAACGCTGGAATAAAAATCAACATGACCGTCCTCTCGGAGTTTGGTATTGCTGGAGTCGTTAAAAATGTTTATCCCAGCTCTGCACTCATCGAACTGGCAACGGACCCAGAGTTTCGGATTGGTGTACGTATCGCTGGAACGCAACAAATCGGCATTCTTTCGGGCCGTGGAAATCGCTCGGCTAGTCTGCAGTTAATCGATAATTTAACGAGCGTCAAAGTTGGAGATATCTTGCTTGCGCGGGGCAGTGTCGCAAATAGCCCATTCGTGCCTGGAGTTCCAGTGGGTTATGTGACGGCCGTCGATAACTCTGCGGGAGCCATTGCGCAAAGCGCAACGATTCACCTTTATACGGATTTTTCAACTCTTGGAGTTGTAGCAGTAGTAGTAGGTGCGCCAAAGAACAATCCAGGGGATGTTCTGGTTCCAGTAAAGCCGCAACCAACGCCTTTGCCAACGGTTACGGTCTATGTCACACCATCGCCGAGTCCAACGAAGTAAGTACTGATGAACACTCGTCAAATTAGTATCACGGTGCCAATATTTTTAGCGATATTTGTAATACAAGAATCAGTTGTTAGTCAGTTCAGATTACCTGGTGGCGGCTTTTCGATTTTTCTTATTTTTTCCATCACTTGGGCACTCATGAGTTCGCCTGAGATTGCCGCACTCTGTGGCTTTGTTGCAGGACTCTCAATGGATCTTTCCCAAAGTTCCAGCGGACCTATAGGTCAATGGACGCTGTTGATGATTGCAATTTCGTATGCGGTTGCCTATTTAGGCTCTGGAAATGAAATCATGGCCAGCAATCCACTTGGTTTCACTTTCTTCACGGCTCTAGCCGTATTAGCAGTCGAGTTTGCCTTTGTAGTAACTGGCGCGTTACTTGGCGTTGCCTCAGGAAGTTTTGGACAAATCCTTATTACTATTGGTGGAAGTTTCATCTGGGCGCTCGTAGTAACACCGATCTTTTTACCAATTTTTTCTCGCTTACATGCATTTACTTTTGATACGCGGATATCTAAATGAATCAACGCTCGCGTTTGAACTTACTTGTAGTTCAAATATTGATTTTCTCCCTCATGATGGCACTCTTCGGGCGATTGTTTTATCTTCAAGTCGCAGCGGGGCCGAAATATCGTGATGCTGCTCTCAATATTCAGAGTCGCGATGTCGTCTCACCAGCAAATCGTGGCTTAATTGTTGATTCTTCAGGCGTGCCTTTAGCCCTAAATAAGGTCGGTTTAGCCATCACGGTCGACCGAATTGCAATTGATAAGCAGCCAGACAAAGGTGTTGCAGTATTGCAACGCTTGAGCAAACTTTTGAAACTTCATTACGTTGATGTTTATCGCAACACACGCCTTTGCGGAGAGTTACCTAAGGGTCAAAAAGCTGGTTGTTGGACGGGCTCTCGATATCAACCAATTCCAATTACTAAAGCCGCCGATCCAGATGTCGCACTGCAGATCGTTGAGCGCTCGGATCAATTCCCTGGAGTTGATGCACAACCAATTGCAATTAGAAACTATCCCGGAATCGTTGGAGTAAATGCTGCACATGTACTTGGTTACGTCGGTCCGCTAACCGACACTGATCTTGCTCAAGGAAATGGTAAGAAGTATTTCCGCAGTGAGAGTATTGGAAAATCTGGACTTGAAATCGAGTATGACTCCTACCTACGGGGAGTTCCAGGAATCCGCACACTAATCGTTGATCGCAAAGAGGCAATCACGGCACAAGGTAAAAAGAGGTCGGCAATTGCCGGTGATCACTTAGTAACCTCCCTTGATGTACGGTTACAAGCAGCTGCTGAGAATGCTTTAGCGGATGCGGTGATGCGCGGACGAGCAAGTGGCTACACATCAGATTCTGGCGCAGCAGTTGTCATGGATATAACAAATGGTCAAATTTTGGCCATCGCTTCATATCCAACTTATGATCCCAATGCATTCGAAGCAGGCTTAACCGTGCAACAAGCATCGGACTTATTTAGCGAACGGAAATCAGTTCCTGCTCTCTCGCGTGCATTGCAGGGTCTATACGCGCCGGCCTCTACCTTTAAAGCGGTGTCAGTTATTGCCGCCGTTGCCGCTGGATATAACCTCAATGCCTCTTACAGTTGCCCGGCACAAGTTCAAATCGGAAATCGTGCCTTCCAAAACTTTGAGAGCAAATCTCAAGGCACAATGAATATGAAAACAGCTATCGCAGTCTCATGCGACACGATTTGGTACCAAATTGCTTATGATCAATGGCTCCGCGACGGTGGCTTAAACCCCAAATCAAAGCCAAATGACTATTTCTTTAAAGCTGCCCAGAGCTTTAATATTACGCAGAAAGTTGGAATCGATGTTCCATCTGAATCTTCATCGCGACTTGCCGATCGAGCATATAAAAAGAGTTGGTTTCTTCAAAACAAAGATTTCTACTGCAACTACAAAACTCGGGCGCCAGCATCACAACAGACCGCATTTTTAGTTTTATTAGCGCATGAAAACTGTTTAGATGGTGACAAAATTCGTGCCGGCGACGCAGTTAACTTCGCAATTGGTCAAGGCGATACCGTTGTTACACCGTTAAAGTTGACGCAGATGTATGCCGCAATTGGCAATGGCGGAACAATTTGGCAGATGTTGGTAGGAAAAGCGATTGTAAAAACCGATGGAACTGTCGTTAAAACTATGACCCCCATAAAACTAGGGGCCTTAAAAGCCTCGCCTGCAACGCTTGATTTCCTTCATGGAGCGTTGCGTCAAGTAGTAATCAGCGGAACTGCTGCCGGGGCATTCGCAGGTTTTCCCATTGAAGTCAGTGGTAAGACTGGCACGGCCGAAGTATTTGGAAAGAATCTCAATGGTTCGGCCAAAGACAACACATCATGGTTTGCCTCCTATGCGCCAAGTAATAAGCCGCGATATGCCGTCGTCATGATGGTGAGCCAGGGTGGTTTTGGTGCAAGTACTTCAGCGGTGGGTGTTCGTAAAATTTATGAAACCCTCTTTGGCGTTAAGGGAAATAAGATCGTTCCAGGTGCTGCGCTATTTCCAGACGGTAAACCACCAACGAAATTACCTTCAATTTCACCCGCAACTAAACCTAAGGTAGCGCCATGAGCCAAATATCTGCACGCCAGCGCTTATATCGACGCAGTCGTTCATCTGTCTTCCACGGCTTTGATCCGGTGCTTACGGGCGCAGTCGCACTCCTATTACTCATTGGAACTTTGCTAGTTTATGCCGCTACTCGTGATTGGTATGCAAGCAACGGTTTAGATCCGCAGTACTACTTAAAGCGCCATATTATTAATATCGCAATTGGTGGGCTATTGGCTTATGGAACGACGGTTATTGACTATCGATTACTTCGCGCATACACCCCGATTTTTTGGGGGATAGGCGTTTTGGGGTTAGCGATAGTTTTAATTCCAGGTCTTGGAAGCACAGTCAATGGTGCGCGGGCCTGGATTGCCCTGCCTGGTGGATTCCAAATTCAACCCGCTGAGTTAGCAAAGATCTCAATTATTATCGGAATATCAATGTTGTTATCAGAGCGAACACATGACAGCGACGAACCATCGACTCGTGACGTGCTTCAGGCATTGGTAGTTGCCGGGATTCCTGTACTTCTCATTATTTTGCAGCCAGATATGGGTACTGTCTTTATTATTAGTGCTTCCGTTGTAACTATCATCGCGGTCTCAGGTGCGCCATCTAGATGGGTTGCCGGATTATTAATAGTTGCAGTTTTAGGTGGAGTAGTTGCAACTAAAGCCGGCGTTATAAGCCAGTATCAACTTAAGCGATTGCAAACATTTGTCGATCCAACGGCAGATGTGCAGGGTTCTGGTTATCAACTTCGACAAGCACGCATCACTGTTGGTTCTGGTGGCTTAGTTGGAAAGGGATTATTTAAGGGACCGCAAACAAATGGTCGCTTTGTGCCTGAGCAACAGACCGACTTTATTTTTACTGTCGCAGGTGAAGAACTTGGCTTCCTTGGAAGCGGGTTAATTCTCTTCCTCTACCTTTTAATTTTGATGCGCTCCTTTGCAATTGCTCGCCGTGCCAACGATCCCTTTGGGCGATTAGTAACTACAGGCGTCATCGCTTGGTTTGCATTCCAGCTCTTTGAAAATATTGGAATGACGCTAGGTCTGATGCCCATGACGGGTGTGCCATTGCCATTCATCTCATATGGTGGCTCCTCGATGTTTGCCACATTGATCGGATTTGGCCTTCTGCAGAACGTTCATTCACGCTCACGTGGCTAAGTAAGGCCCATGAAGTAGGTAATTTCGCCCTCCTCTGCCATACTTGGGCCAACAGTTCAGCGCGGCTCGCGAAACCTTCGCGGCAAAAGCCCAGCGCGGACAGGTAAGAAAAAACCTAAACGGGGATTTTTTTAACATTAGAGCGTTTTTATAGACGCATAGAGGATTTGGTGCCATGGCGATTGAGCCTAAAACACCGCGCAAGCGTGCGGTCAAAAAAGCATCTGCTAAGGCAGAGGCAACCGTTACTGAGGTAACGAGTGATGAAGTAAAGAAGCCGGTTCGCAAGAAAACTGCAGCCGTCCCAGTTCCTATCTTTCAAGCCGCCCCTGATAAGCCGGTTGCAAAACCTGCTCGTAAAAAGCTCGTCGAATCTCCAAAGGCAGATGTCGAAAAGGCAGAGGCTCCTACGAACGCTGTATCTGAGGATTCAGATGATCAAGCCAGCCGAAATCGCCGTCGCCGTCGTGGTGGCCGTGGTCGTCGCAAGCCAGGTAGCGAGAGCGCGGCAACACAAGAGGGTACTGAAGAGAGCTCAGAGGATTCAACTGAGGCATCGACGCATCGTCGTCGCCGCCGTCGTGTAGCTGGCGCCGATGGTGTTACACCAGGTGAGAGCGTTGAAGAAGATGGCGTAGTAACCGTTGTAAAGGTTCGCGAAGTTCGCGAGCGCCCAGTACGTCCTGCACGTACTGAACGCGCCGAGCGACCAGAGCGTCGCAATGGTCGACGTGAACGTACCGAGCGCACTGATCGTGGTGGCCGCAGTGAATATCGCGAGCCATACCGCAAGCGCGGAACAATTATTACCGATGGTGAATTCTTAGCTCGCCGTGAAAACGTTGATCGCGAAATGCTTGTTCGACAGATTGCCGATCGTACGCAGATTGCAGTTATCGAAGATGGCGTCATGGTTGAGCATTACGTTAACCGCAATAGCAACGTCTCATACGTTGGTAACGTCTACTTAGGTCGCGTACAAAATGTTCTGCCTTCTATGGAGGCTGCTTTCGTTGATATTGGTAAGGGCCGCAACGCAGTTTTATATGCCGGTGAAGTTAACTGGGATGCTGCTGGAATTTCTGAGTCTGAGCCGCGCAAAATTGAAACCGTTTTAAAGAGCGGTCAGAGCGTTCTCGTTCAAGTTACTAAAGATCCCATTGGCCAAAAAGGCGCTCGCCTTACAAGCCAAATTTCATTGCCAGGGCGCTATGT
Organism: Actinomycetes bacterium; assembly: GCA_037139795.1. Taxonomy (GTDB): domain Bacteria; phylum Actinomycetota; class Actinomycetes; order Nanopelagicales; family Nanopelagicaceae; genus Planktophila. The sequence continues at coordinate 2,578 of JBAXFS010000020.1, read as the reverse complement.
TGTCTATGTTCCAGGCGGTGGAATGTCAGGTATCTCAAAGCGCCTTCCTGAAACTGAGCGCACACGCTTAAAGGCGATCCTCAAGAATTTAATTCCAGAGACTGCTGGCGTCATTGTTCGTACTGCAGCTGAAGGTGTTAGCGAAGAGGATCTAACGAGTGATGTCGCTCGTCTTAAAGCGCAATGGGATGACATTTATGCAAAGAGTGAGAATCCAAACTTTCATCCACCTGCCGCGCTATATCAGGAGCCAGATCTTGCTGTCCGCGTAATTCGCGATATCTTCAACGAAGATTTTCGCAAACTTACCGTTCAAGGTTCGAGTGCGTGGGATGAAGTTACAAACTATCTCGGCTTTATTGCACCAGAGCTCACAACTAAGATTGAAAAATACACAGGTACTGGAGATTTATTCTCTGATTTCCGTGTTGAAGAGCAGTTAGCAAAGGCCTTTGATCGCAAAGTTTATCTACCTTCAGGCGGATCCCTTGTTATCGATCGTACTGAGGCAATGATTGTTATCGATGTTAACACCGGTAAATTCATTGGTAAGGGTGGAAACCTTGAAGAGACTGTCACCAAGAACAACTTAGAGGCTGCTGAAGAAATTGCACGCCAACTACGTCTTCGTGACTTAGGTGGAATCGTTGTCATCGACTTCATCGACATGATCCTTGAGTCCAACCGTGAAATGGTTCTACGTCGTTTAGTTGAATCACTCGGTCGCGATCGCACTAAGCATCAAGTTGCTGAAGTGACATCTCTTGGACTTGTTCAAATGACGCGAAAGCGCGTTGGTCAGGGCCTCATTGAAGCTTTCTCAACCACATGTGATTCATGTAGTGGCCGTGGAATTCATATTCATATGGAGCCGGTCAAGATGAAGGCACCAATGCCTCAATTAGATGTTCCATCATCTCGGCATGAAGATGCCGATGAAAAGGATGCAACTGAGCATGAGTTTCACGAGTCTCTCAATGCAGAAGTACAAGTTGAGCCAGCTGCGCAAGAGCCAAAGACTGGTGGCCGCAAACGCCGCCGGGCCTCATCGTCTGGCATCATTACCGCTTGAAATAAGCCCAATTTGAGCCCTGAGGCTCTAGCGGGTAACCTTAACCCTTCACTAACTACAAGAGTCCGGAGTACCACAGCGTGGCAAATATCAAGTCTCAGATCAAGCGCATTAAGACCAACGAGAAGGCACGCCTTCGTAACAAGTCTGTGAGCTCATCTATCAAGACCGCTGTCCGTAAATTCCGCGATGCAGTTACTGGTGGCGATGCCGCAGCAATTACAACTGAACTTCGTAGCGCTTCACAGGCACTCGATGTTGCAGTTCAAAAGGGTGTTCTTCATAAGAACTCTGCAGCTAACAAGAAGTCATCAATGGCTAAGGCTGCTGCCAAAGCCGGCGCACGTTAATTCTTCTAACACTTTAAAGCGAGGCTAGGTTCATGCCTGCAATTTCACTTGCTAAGGCGCCGCAACCAGCATCAACTGATCCGGCGCAGATACGTAACTTCTGCATCATCGCTCACATCGATCACGGTAAATCAACCCTTGCCGATCGCATGCTGGGAATCACTGAAGTTGTAGACCCACGCAATATGCGCGCGCAGTATTTAGATCGCATGGATATCGAGCGCGAACGCGGAATTACAATTAAGTCACAGGCCGTCCGTCTGCCCTGGCGCAGCGGTATGGATGGTGGCGAATACATCTTGAACATGATCGATACACCTGGTCACGTGGACTTTACTTATGAAGTCTCGCGCTCACTTGCAGCGTGTGAAGGCGCAGTCTTATTAGTTGATTGCGCTCAAGGTATCGAAGCTCAAACTTTAGCTAACCTGTATTTGGCGATGGAGAACAATTTAACGATTATTCCAGTATTAAATAAAATCGATCTTCCAAATGCTCAGCCAGAAAAGTTCGCCGCAGAGCTTGCAAAGCTCATTGGATGTGAACCCGAGGATTGTTTGCGCGTCTCAGGTAAGACTGGCGATGGCGTTAAAGAACTTCTCGATGAGATCGTTAAGCAGATTCCAGCACCTAAAGGCGATCCCAAAGCACCGGCGCGCGCTTTAATCTTCGATTCGGTCTATGACAGTTATCGCGGTGTAGTTACATATGTCCGCGTTATTGATGGCCACTTAACTCCCGGCGAGCAGATTCAAATGTTTTCAACTGGAGTTCGCCACGAGGCATTGGAAGTCGGAGTTATATCTCCAGAGCCCGTTGCCTCTAAAGGTTTAGGTGTTGGCGAGGTAGGTTATTTAATTACTGGTGTAAAAGATGTTCGCCAATCACGTGTAGGTGACACGATTACAACGTATAACAATCCCACGAAGGTAGCTCTAGCTGGCTATAAAGATCCAAAACCTATGGTTTTCTCGGGTCTATTTCCAATTGATGGCGCCGATTTTCCAGCGTTGCGTGAAGCGCTAGATAAGTTGCAGCTCAACGATGCCGCCCTTGTCTATGAGCCAGAGAGTTCGGCCGCCCTTGGCTTCGGTTTTCGTTGTGGCTTCCTAGGTCTACTCCACATGGAGATTGTTCGTGAGCGCTTAGAGCGCGA
>JBAXFS010000019.1:0-22660 GCA_037139795.1 Actinomycetes bacterium | reverse complement strand
CGCGAATCAGCGGGATTAGCGGCATACCGAGCAGGTTTTTATGAGATTGCATTGAAAGAACTTCGGGCCGCAAATCGAATATCAGGGGATGTAACAATGTGGCCAGTGATGGCTGATTGTGAACGTGGTTTGGGAAATCCGCTTAAGGCGTTAGCCCTTGCAGGTTCTCCTGAAGTTAAACGATTGGCAAAGCCAGAAGAGATTGAAATGAGAATTGTTGCAGCTGGTGCTCGCCGTGATTTAGGCGAACTCGATGCCGCCGTTGTTACATTGACATGTAAAGATTTGTCGAACGAAAGCGAGGATTGGGCAATACGTCTTCGTTACGCTTACGCCGATGCTCTAGAGGCAGCTGGGCGCGTTAAAGAGGCACGCGAATGGTTTGCAAAGTGCGCCTCGTTAGATGTGGACGAAACAACGGATGCATCAGAACGAATCTAACAATTTATAGAGAGGCAACTAAATGAAGTCGGTTGTCTATTCGAAATACGGCTCCGCAGAGGTATTGGAAATTTCTGAAATACCGATTCCGACTATTAGCGAAAATCAAGTACTCGTAAAGGTTCAAGCAGTTTCGATTAATCCAGCAGACTGGCACTTCATGCGTGGAACTCCTTATTTAGTTCGTCTTCAAAGCGGATTGACCAAACCCAAGATCGGCAAATTCGGACTAGATATGGCCGGGGTCGTTGAAGCAGTGGGAGCAAAAGTCTCAGAGTTCAAAGTTGGCGATGAGGTCTTTGGCGAAAGTATGGGAGCACTATCGGAGTACGCGGTGTTTTCGCAAAGTTCAATAGCTATGAAGCCTGCGAACTTAGATTACGAACAAGCAGCGGCCGTACCGATGGCGGGCTTTACTGCCATCCAAGCCTTGCGCGATAAAGCAAAAGTTAAAGCAGGGCAAAGAGTTTTGATTGTTGGCGCATCGGGCGGAGTTGGAACGTTTGCCGTCCAGATTGCAAAAGCAATGGGTGCCAACGTTACTGGCGTGTGTAGCACGGGAAACGTTGACATGGTGAAAACAATCGGCGCCGATCGAGTTATTGATTATACAAAGGAAGATTTCTTTACTGGCGCAGATAGCTACGACGTAATTGTTCAAACGGCGGGTAACTACACCTTGAAGCAGCTTCGTGCAGCGCTAGCATCCGGTGGGACACTCGTTCTCGCTGGAGATTCAAGTGGCGTAAAGCCTGTCTTTGGAATGGGCTTTGTTTTTGGAATGCTTAAAGCTTTGGTAATTTCTAAATTGACTAAACACAATATTCCACCATTTTTGGCTAAACGAAGCAAGGAAGATTTAGTTGCACTCTCCGAGTTGATTGAATCTGGAAAAATAAAACCTGTTATCGATAGAAAGTATCCGATGGCGCAGGTGGCAGAGGCTGTTACCTATTTAGAGGCAGGCCATGCACGCGGGAAGGTGATTATTACGCTCTAGGGTAGAGTCGTTTCGTACTATCTTTGCGAGCGGTATTGAATTAGGCTCTGCGAAAATCATTTACTCACTCGTATTTAGGGGTTACAGCAGAATGCCAAAAACTATTCATGATGGCGCAGTTGAACTTCAGCCAGAGCTGGTCGAATTAAGACACAGGTTGCATCAACGCCCCGAAATAGGTCTGCATTTGCCAGAGACACAGGCGATGGTTCTTGAGGCATTGGAAGGCCTTGGTCTAGAGATCACTCTAGGTAAGAGTTCTACGTCTGTGACTGCGGTACTGCGAGGAAATAAACGCGGCAAGGCCGTACTTCTTCGTGGCGATATGGATGCCCTTCCTGTTACTGAGGAAACCGGGGTTGCATTTTCGAGCACCATCGATGGAGCAATGCATGCATGCGGGCATGATTTGCATACGGCGATGCTTGTCGGAGCTGCAAAATTGCTGACAAAACACCGCAATCAACTCGAAGGTGATGTTGTATTTATGTTTCAACCTGGCGAGGAGGGTCAAGATGGCGCGGCCCACATGATTGCCGAGGGGGTTTTGGATGCTGCAGGGGTTCGTGTTTCATCGGCATATGGAATTCACGTCTCATCGGGTCTAGCGCCACGGGATGTCTTTGCAACCAGAGCAGGCACAATGATGGCTTCGGCCGATGAGCTTCATGTGACGGTGCGCGGTGCCGGTGGTCATGGTTCAATGCCGCATTTTGCTAAGGATCCAGTTGTTGTGGCGGCACAGATGGTCGGGGATTTACAGACACTCGTTACGAGAAAGTTCGATATTTTCGATCCTATTGTCGTGACGGTTGGATATTTTCATGCGGGCACTAAGGCAAATATTATTCCGAGTGAGGCAAAGTTCGAAGTAACTATCAGGGCTTTTTCACTCGTTGCCCGTGAAAAGATACTTCGTGAGGCGAAGTTACTCTGCGAAAAAATTGGCGAGGCATATGGCCTTGAAGTAGATGTAGTTGTAATGGGTCAGTACCCGGTAACTATAAATAATCCCGAGCATGCCCAGTTTGTTGCCGACACGGCCAAAGAGCTATTCGGGCCAGATTCCTATGAGGAAATGAATTTTCCAATTGCCGGTGCCGAAGACTTCTCCAGAGTACTTCTTGAAGTTCCAGGAAGTTACATGTTTTTGGGTGCATGCACGGTTGAGGATTATGCAACCGCACCAAATAACCACAGCGCCTTGGCCGCTTTCGACGATAGCGTTTTGTGTAGGGGAGTAGAAATGCATGCCGAGCTTGCCATAAGGGCGCTTCGTCGAGAATAGTAGGTAATACTTCTCATTCACGCCGGAAAAGAAATTTCCCTTTTGGAGGAACGAATTGGAAAAAAAGGAGTACAGTTTTAATTAGTGAGGGGGATGGTAACCTTTTTGGCACGACGAATTATCAACTGCCAAATCCACATATTGACCTCCCCTTCACCTAATTTTTAGAACACTGAACCCTTATCCACACGTATATCGCACTGACTGCAAACATTGTCAGTTGTGTATCGCACGCTTAGCCTCCAAACAAATAGGAGGCCACACAATGAATAAAGTGCAAGAGATTGAGGAAGATGTTGATTTTTCGTGGAATGAGCTTTTACTGCGGGGTCGTGTATCTGCTCCAGCGATTGAAAAGGAGCTCCCAAGCGGAGATAAGGTCGTGGAGTTTCGACTGATAGTCACTAGAGATCGGGCTGCCGGGGTAGATACGTTAGATATTGCTGCGTGGAGCTCAAAAGCACGCAGAAGTGCGTTATCCCTTAAATCTGATGAGTGGGTCGAGGTGTCTGGCGCAGTCCATCGCCGTTTTTGGCGTTGCGTGACTGGTCCTGCAAGCCGTTGGCAGGTTGAAGCAATTGGGATTGCGCGATTATAGGTAGGCTTATCGGCATGGCAAACGATATTTTTTCAACCCTTCGAACCTACCTGACGAAGGTCACGGATGGTGACAAGAGCGCAACTGAGGTCGCATCTGCGGTTAATCAATGGGTTCGCGAAGGCGGCGAAGCGTTAAAAGTAAAGATTGAGGATGAAGTTGAACGTTCAGTCTCTAAAATGGGCTTTGTTAAGCGCGGTGAGTTTGAAGCGCTCCGGGAAGAGATTGCACGCCTGAAGGCAGAGTTACATCATCGCCCGGAAATGAAAGCCACAGCAAAGAAAGCCCCAACGAAAAAATCTGCAGCCAAAAAAACCGCAACTAAAAAAGCCACACCAAAGAAAGCGGGTAAGTAGATGGAATCGCAAAATATTGTCAATGGTGAGAGCTTAGTTGAAGAGGTTCGCAATGAACTTGTCGAGATAGATTCGATGGCCATCAATGATCACGCTCAACGTTTCGAAGAGTTACACATCAAATTAGCATCTGCACTCTCCTCAATCGATGGGCTTTAATAGGTTTCTATCCGCATGAAAATACGACTAGATGCTGAGCTCGTTAGACGTGAACTTGCACGTTCGCGGGAGAACGCCTCGGATCTCATTGAGTCGCGTTCAGTCTTGGTCAATGGAATTCCTGCAACGAAGCCAGCGACAATGGTCGATGCCGAAACATCAATAAAGCTTGCAGGCAAGCGGGATGATTTTGTATCACGGGGTGGACATAAGCTCGCTGGAGCACTCGATGCTTTTGTCGGTGTTGTTGTTGAAGGGAGACGCTGCTTAGATGCCGGTGCTTCAACTGGTGGATTTACCGATGTACTCCTTCGTAGAAATGCTGCGCACGTCGTCGCCGTAGATGTTGGCTATGGTCAATTGGCATGGCCACTACGCCAAGATGAACGCGTAAGTATTTTAGATCGCACCAATATTCGTCATTTAACCGGCGATGCAGTCGGGGATCCAATCGACCTGGTTGTTGCCGATTTGAGCTTTATTTCGTTGACCTTAGTTCTACCGGCTCTTGCTGCAGTGTCAAAGCCAGAGGCCGACTTCGTAGTCATGGTTAAACCACAATTTGAGGTAGGTCGCGAAAAGCTTGGAGCTGGTGGCGTTGTACGCGATCCGGCACTTAGAAAAGCGGCGGTAATCGACGTAGCTGATTCTGCTTACGATGTCGGACTAGGAACAATGGCGATCGTTGCGAGTCCTCTGCCAGGCCCTGCTGGAAATGTTGAATATTTCCTATGGCTGCGACGAGGCGCGCCGGCGATCGATCATTTAGCGTTAGATCGCGCGATTGAAGAGGGACCTGCATAATGCGAAACCTTTTACTCGTTTGCAATCCATCGCGCCCACAGGCCGTCGAGGCCGCGCAAAAATTGGCCAAGGATTTTAAGGATGCAGGCTTTCAACTATTTACAATTTCTGATATTGCAATTGCAGGTGTAACTAATTGCAGCGTTGATGCCTTGCCAACGCTCGAAGTTGGCGTCGTTCTAGGTGGAGATGGAACTATGTTGCGTGCAGCAGAAGTTACACGGACACAGCAAATTCCATTGCTGGGAGTGAACCTTGGCCATGTTGGCTTTTTAGCCGAAGTTGAGAAAGTTTCACTCGATACTGTCGTTAAGGCGATAACCGAAAAGAGTTATGTGATCGATTCACGCATGACGCTTAACTACTCACTCATTCGAGATGGCGTTGAGATCGCTTCGGGTTGGGCGCTTAATGAAGTTACTGTCGAGCGCCAGCATGCGACGATGGTTGAATTATTTTTGGAGATCGATGGTCGGCCAATATCTCGTTGGGGTTGTGATGGCTTGATCTGTTCAACGCCGACTGGCTCTACGGCTTATGCATTTTCGGCAGGGGGGCCAGTTCTTTGGCCAGAGGTAGATGCTCTTGTAGTCCTTCCAATCTCTGCCCATGCTCTATTTTCCCGTCCACTGGTAATTTCTACACAGTCTCAAATTGTTGTGCGAATCGAATCTACCCAAGGATTGTTATCGGCCGACTCTTTGCGCAACTTTGAGTTGATTCAAGGTGATCGGGTGCAAATTACTAAAGATGCTGGCGTCGTATCGTTAGCCCATTTGAGTAATACTCTTTTCAGCGATCGATTGGTAGCAAAATTCAAACTGCCAATCCAAGGCTGGCGCGGTGAGTGAGCGAACTTTTCTCGAGGAGATAACAATTCGCTCGATTGGAGTCATCGATCAAGCGGGATTGGAGATTTCAAAAGGCTTGACGGTTCTAACTGGTGAAACCGGTGCAGGTAAAACAATGATCTTAACTGCGTTGAATCTAATCTTGGGTGGCAAGAGCGAGAGTGCCTTAGTGCGCAAGGGCAACGAGAGGCTTCTAGCCAGTGGTCGTTTTTCGATTCCATCGGAACAAGTGAGTAGTTTCGAAGATGCAGGTGTAACCGTTGAAGATGGTGAGTTAATAATTACGCGTTCAGTGACAAGCGAGGGCAAGAGTAAAGCAACCGTTAACGGCATCGCAGTTACTGCAGGAACTTTAGCAACGGTTGGCGAATTGCTGGTGGAGGTTCATGCCCAGGCCGCCAATCTAAATATTAGTAAGTCGGCGAAGCAACGTGACTTATTGGATAAATTCGCTGGGGCAGATTTTGAAACTGCCATGGGGGAGTACACGGCGATTCTCACTAGTTATCATTCTCTGAAATCGCGGATAAACGCTTTGCGAAAGAGCGTTGATAAACAAGACCAAGAGTTAGCGCAATTGCGTGAGTTCGTTTCGCTTCTTTCTAAACTTAAACTCAAGCGCGGCGAGTATGTTGACATTTCTGCACAGATTGAAAGATTATCCAATGTCGAGGTTTTGCGCCTAGCTGGCGCGGCGGCCACGAGTGCCGTCGATGACGAAGATGCTGGAGCCTTGACTGCCATCGGTATCGCACGACATGCACTTGATTCGGCTCGCGGCAAAGATGGCGAACTTGAGGCAATTTATGGTCAGTTAAGCGAGGGTTTCTTTCTTATCGATGAGGCCCGTGGCGCACTTGCCTCGTACATGCACTCACTAGAGGCCGACCCGGTTCAATTGGATTACTTAAATGCGAGGAAATCTGAGATCAACCTACTGGTAAAAAAATATGGTGGTACTGGGGCTCCCGAAATAGAAGCCGATGCGTTGATCGATCGCTTTGAATCATCAAGTAGCGCGATAAGCGATTTAGAGGGTGGCGATGATCGACTCAATGAGATGGAAGTTGAGTTAACGGGAATAAAGAAATCGTTAGTAGTTGCAGCTAAGTCGCTAACAACAATGCGCAACGAGGCCGCAATACGTTTGAACACTGCAGTAACACATGAAGTTCAACAGTTGTCGATGCCGCACACCTCATTTGTCGCACAAGTCAATACCGTTGATTACAGCGCACTTAAGGAAGCAGATTTCACGTCCTTGGGTTGCGACGAAGTTGCAATGTTTATTTCTTCGCACAAGGACGCGCCACTGGTTGCACTTGCAAAAGGTGCTAGTGGTGGAGAAATGTCACGAGTGATGCTGGCTTTAGAGGTTGTTATTGCCGCATCGCATCCAGTTGGAACATATGTCTTTGATGAGGTAGATGCTGGAGTTGGCGGCAAAGCGGCAATTGAAGTAGGTCGACGCCTTCACGCACTCTCACTCCATGCCCAAGTGATCGTTGTAACCCATTTACCGCAAGTCGCGGCGTGGGCAGATTCGCATTTCGTGGTCACAAAAGATATTGATGGCTCGGTTAGTCAGAGCGATGTACGCAAAGTTGAAGGCGAAAATCGCATAGAGGAGATTGCACGAATGCTCGCAGGGTTGGAAAACTCGGTAAGTGCGCGCGAACACGCCGCCGAGCTGCTTTCATTGAAGGTGTAAGGCGGGGCGGTAAAGAAGTGATAGGTTCGACTCCCATGGGCCAGCAACATGTGACGAAACATCTCTTTGTATCCGGCGGAGTCGCCTCATCTTTAGGTAAAGGACTCACCGCCTCATCTCTTGGAAGACTTCTTGTAGCTCGAGGTCTTCGTGTAACGATGCAAAAACTCGATCCTTACTTAAACGTCGATCCTGGCACTATGAATCCCTTTCAACACGGTGAAGTCTTCGTGACCGATGATGGAGCTGAGACTGATTTAGATATTGGCCATTACGAGCGTTTTCTAGATACCAATCTGCACGGATCGGCAAACGTAACCACGGGCCAGGTGTATTCGCGAGTAATCGCTCGTGAGCGACGCGGTGAGTATTTGGGGGAGACCGTTCAAGTCATCCCACACATCACTAATGAAATTAAAGAGCGCATTCGCGCGATGGCAGGTCCCGAGATCGATGTTGTTATTACTGAAATCGGTGGCACGGTCGGAGATATCGAATCACAGCCATTTCTAGAGGCGGCCCGACAACTTCGCCAAGAAGTTGGACGAGACAATGTTTTCTATCTCCATGTTTCATTGGTGCCATACATAGGTCCATCAGGGGAGTTAAAGACTAAGCCGACACAGCACTCAGTTGTAGCCCTTCGAAGCATTGGAATTGCACCTGATGCAATCGTTCTTCGCTCTGATCGTCCGATTCCATTGCCAGTTAAAAAGAAGATTTCGCTCATGTGCGACGTGGATTTAGCTGCAGTTGTTGGCGCCGTAGATGCTCCATCGATTTATGACATTCCAAAAGTGCTACATGCCGAGGGCTTAGATGCATACGTTGTAGCTCGATTAGGACTTAAATGCCACGACGTCGTGTGGGGAGAATGGGATGATCTGCTTGAAAAAGTACATCACCCAAAGCACCACATTCGCGTCGGTTTGGTTGGCAAGTACATCGATCTTCCCGATGCCTACCTTTCGGTCTCTGAAGCTTTGCGCGCAGGAGGTTTTGCCAATGCTGCAAAAATTGAAATCGTATGGATAGCAAGCGACGAGTGCGAAACTCCAGAAGGCGCGGCAAAAAATTTGAGCAACGTCGATGCAATCTGCGTTCCTGGTGGTTTTGGTATTCGCGGAATTGAGGGAAAAGTCGGTGCGCTCAAATATGCGCGCGAAAACAAGATTCCAACTTTAGGTCTATGCCTTGGTTTACAGTGCATGGTGATTGAAGCTGCACGAAATTTAGCGGGGATTAGCGATGCCATCTCTGCGGAGTTCTCTGATTCCGGCACTCCAGTCATTGCAACGATGGAGAATCAAAAAGATATCGTTGCTGGAAATGAAGATATGGGCGGAACTATGCGTCTTGGGCTCTACAAAGCATCGTTAGTCCCGGGCTCGGTAGTTGCAACGACATATGGTGCAAACGAGATATCTGAGCGTCACCGTCATCGCTACGAGGTTAATAACGCTTTTAAAGATCGGATTTCACAATCAGGTCTTGTCTTTTCTGGCATCTATGAAGAGTTGGACTTAGTCGAATTTGTAGAACTACCTAAAGAAGTGCATCCTTACTACATTGGTACGCAAGCTCACCCAGAGCTTCGATCTCGCCCAACTCGGCCTCATCCACTGTTCGTAGGTTTGATTGCCGCAGCCATAAAAGCGAAAGGTTAATTGCAATGATTGTCGGAGTTCCGAAAGAGATTAAAGTTCATGAATCACGCGTAGCTATCACTCCCGAAGGCGTTAGCGAATTTGTAGCCGCTGGGCATACGGTAATTATTGAAGATGGCGCCGGCTTAGGTTCCTCGTTAACCAATGATGATTTCATTGCAGCCGGAGCGAAGATAGTTGCCGATGCAGATACCGTCTGGAGCACTGCTGAATTAGTTCTTAAGGTAAAAGAACCTATCGCCGTTGAATATCCAAAGATGCGTCGCGGACAGACGCTCTTTACCTACCTTCACCTTGCCGCCTCACTGCCTTGTACCGATGCACTGATCGCAAGTGGAGTTACTGCTATTGCTTATGAGACCGTTGAAGTGAATGGATCGTTACCGCTTTTGGTACCAATGAGTGAGGTTGCCGGACGTTTAGCAACACAAGTTGGCGCAACTGCACTCGAGCGACCTAATGGTGGCCGTGGAGTTCTACTTGGTGGAGTTCCTGGAGTATCACCGGGGCGTGTTGTTGTCATTGGTGGGGGAGTTTCCGGATTAAACGCTGCCGTTATCGCCGTTGGAATGGGCGCCGAAGTAACGGTCTTTGATCGATCGATTAGCCGTTTGCAGTACATCGATACGGTTTATGGTGGACGAATCAAGACCCTTGTTGCATCTGCGCATGCCATAGAGCGCGAAGTTCGATTGGCAGACCTAGTCATCGGCGCCGTACTAGTTCACGGGGCCAAAGCTCCAAAGTTGGTTTCTAACGCCCTTGTTAAGACTATGAAGAGCGGAAGTGTTTTGGTCGATATTGCAATCGATCAAGGTGGTTGCTTTGAAGATAGCCGTGCCACTACTCATGCTGAACCAACATATAAAATTCATAATTCAATTTTCTACTGCGTAGCAAATATGCCTGGAGCAGTTCCGGTTGCATCGACATATGCATTAACCAATGCGACACTTCCATATGCACTAGCCATAGCTAAGAATGGCTGGAGAGCGGCTTGTGACAAAGACGCAAACCTCGCAAAAGGTCTAAACGTCCATGAGGGCAAAATTTACTACGCTGCAGTTGCAGAAGCCCATGGGTACGAGCACGTTAAACTTTGATTCTCTTGCACAGAATTTTCTGAACTATTGTGCGATAGAGCGGGGCTTGGCGAGTAATTCAGTTGCAGCCTATCGGCGTGACTTGAGTAAATTTGGACGCTTCTTAGGCAAGAGAGATTTAGAATCTATAGATTCTTCAACAATCTCAAGCTTTGAAGCCTCTCTGCGGTTGGAAAAATTATCTTCGGCCAGCATTAACCGAATCGATTCGACGTTGCGCAGTTTCTTTAAATATGTCCTTGTAGAACATGGAATGGCCGACCCGACAATCGATATTCAAAGCAGCAAATCAGCTAGGCGTTTGCCTAAAGCTCTACATGTTGATCAAATTCTTAAACTCATTGACAGCGCCTACCGTGAAGGAGAGCCTGTAACCATTCGCGATCGAACCATGATTGAGCTCCTTTACAGTAGTGGCGCGCGAGTGAGTGAACTCATTGGCATAAATCTTGGTGATATCTCACTCTTGGAAACACCAGATGGTCCGGTTACGACTTTGAAACTGCGTGGCAAAGGCGGAAAAGAGCGAATTGTTCCTTTAGGGTCTTTCGCAACTGCAGCAATCGATGATTACAAAGTTCGTACTCGTCCATTACTTGCAGCCAGTAAGGCTACAAATAACTCAGCGCTTTTTCTAAATTCTCGCGGCGGACGTATCACTAGGCAGTCGGCCTGGAACATCGTGCTTAAAGCTGCAGAGACTGCAGGGATTACCGAGAAAGTATCTCCACACGTCTTTAGGCACTCGTACGCCACGCACCTGTTAGATGGTGGTGCAGATATCCGTGTAGTTCAGGAGCTCTTAGGACATGCCTCAGTTACAACCACGCAGATTTATACGCTGATTACCATCGATAAGATTCGCGAAAATTATGCAACTGCACATCCGCGGGCGTAAAAGTTTTACAGACCGCGCAAGCGACGGGCCAGAATACTTTGATCACCCTTAGCCTCAAGATCGGCGATTATTACGGCGATAGATTCACGGACGATGCGACCGCGATCGGCAGCAAGACCTAAATCTCCTCGAAGCAACAATCGTGCTTGATCTAAATCAAATAGTTCATCAGGAGATAGATAGACCGTAATCTTTTCATCGTGACGTTCGCGACCTGAAGGAGAGCGATCAACGGTAGTTACTCGTCGCCTTGCAATCGAACGGACACCCTTTTTCACCGATGGCGCTTTAGGCGTTGCTATAGAAGGAGGAACTAAAGGCGCACTTACTTCCGCCGTTGTAGGTACTGAACTTAATGCTGGGGCAGTTGAACGAAAAAGTTCATCGGCGCCAGGGAGATTGGCTCTACGGGTCATCGGGCGCCTCCTCGGGCGATTAATTCACGGGCAAGTCGACGGTATGAAGCTGCTCCATCAGAGGATGAGGCATATGTTGTTATCGGCTCACCAACAACAGTAGTTTCTGGGAAACGAATAGTTTTAGCAATAATTGTTTCAAAAACATCTTCTGGAAACTGCTCTAAAATGCGCTCTAAAACTTGTCGATTATGTGATGTTTTCTTATCGTACATAGTCGCCAGAATTCCAATGAGTTTAAGATTTGGGTTAAGAAAAGTTTTAACTTTATCTAAATTGCCCTTTAACTCTATGAAGCCATGGAGCGCAAAGTACTCACACTGCAATGGCACGATAACTTCATCGGCTGCAACGAGGGCGTTGATTGTTAACTGACCCATTGTTGGCTGGCAGTCAATTAAAATTACGTCATAGTAATCGCGAAGAGATGTCAGAGCGCGCTTTAAATACTGTTGCCCACCAATCTCTGCACCAAGAGTTGTCTCTGCAGTTCCAAGATCTCTATTTGCCGGTAAGAAATCTAGACCGGGGACTGAGGATTTTAAAATGATTGTTTCAACTGAGGCCGTTGGCGTCATAAGCGCGTAATAAACGGTTTGTTCTAGCGGCAGAGAATGCGCATTCACGCCAAGGCCAAGTGATAGTCCACCTTGAGGGTCGAAGTCGACGAGGAGAACGCGGCGACCGTATTCGGCAAGTGATGCGCCTAAGTTAATCGTCGTGGTGGTCTTGCCGACGCCACCTTTTTGGTTAAATACTGCGACCACTTTGGCAGAGCCGTGCTCTGCGAGTTGCTGTGGAATCGGAAAGCTCTGAGCTTTTGTGCCCAGAAGCGTCGCGGTTGTGGATACTTCCTCGCGAATTGTCGATTTAGCGCTCAAACGTCAAACCTCTTTCTTGATATTTTCTGGGAGCCTACGCGTTAGCGTGAACTTGGGCAACTGTGAAGTAGGGTGCGTCCATGGATCTATCGATGGATGCGGCAACGGATGTAAACGCGGCAAGTAGCGGCGCGTTCTCCGTCCACCTCGATAACTTCGATGGCCCATTCGATCTTTTACTGCAGCTTATTTCGCGCCATAAAATGGACATTACCGAGATATCTCTAAGTATCGTCACCGATGAGTTCATCTCCTTCATCCGCGCCCTTGAGGTCAGCGGTGAGGGATGGCGTTTAGACCAGGCGACCGAGTTTTTGGTCGTTGCAGCGACGCTCCTTGATTTGAAGGCCGCCCGACTCTTGCCAAGCGGTGAGGTCGATGATGAAGAGGATCTGGCTCTACTCGAGGCTCGAGACATCCTCTTTGCAAGGCTCCTGCAGTACCGTGCCTTCAAGGAGATTGCGGCAACTTTCGCGGAGCGAATAGCGATGTCAGATAAGTCTTTTGCCCGAGTTGTGGCCCTTGAACCGGGTCTGAGTGCGCTGCTTCCTGAGGTATTAATCGGCGTGGGAGCTGCCCGATTTGCGGCCATTGCCCAGCGTGTTTTAACACCCAAGACCACCCCAGTGGTTGGTGTTGAGCACCTTCACTTGCCTTTGGTGAGCGTTGCTGAGGAGTCTAAGCACGTTGTAGAGGCTCTACGTAAGTCAAGCTCACTTTCATTTAGAAACCTCATCTCCGACGCCGAGAGCACGCTTGTGATTGTGGCGCGTTTTCTAGCCCTTCTTGATCTCTACCGTCAGGGAGTTCTACGCTTTAATCAGGTAGTTGCCATGGGCGAGCTCCAAATCTCATGGACAGGTTCGCTCACTGGTGAGGTAGAGGTCAGTGACGAATTCGATATTCCTGTGGTACTTGAGTCCGATGATATAAACGAAAGTGGCGAAAATGTCTAATGTAGAAGTAGAGCGTTCGATTGAGGCGATTCTCATGGTCGTTGATGAGCCGGTTACTGAGATAACTCTGGCCCAGGTGCTTGAGCGCACGGTCGATGAGATCGATGCCGCTCTACTCAATCTAGCCAGTAGCTACGATAATCGTGGCTTCACCCTCAAGAAGATCAGCGGGGGATGGCGCTTTTACAGTCATCCCGACCTATCAAGCGTTGTGGAGAAGTTTGTTCTAGATGGCCAACAATCGCGCCTGACTCAGGCCGCCCTTGAGACGCTCTCCGTTGTGGCCTATCGCCAGCCCGTATCCCGCGCTCGAGTCTCGGCTATCCGTGGCGTTAACGTTGAAGCGGTCATGAAGACACTCATAACCCGTGGGCTAGTTGAGGAGTCGGGCCTCGAGCATGAAACTGGTGCCATTTTGTACACGACTACTAGCTATTTTCTTGAGCGTTTAGGGTTGAACTCTCTTGATGATCTACCTGCTTTGGCCCCATATCTGCCAAATCTAGATGGCCTGGACGATATTTTGGATTCGCTAACCGACTAGAAGTCGCGGTACTATGGCCTCCGACAGTCGGGAGACAGCCATGGGCGATATACGCCTTAATAAAATCATCGCAGATGCGGGCATCACTAGCCGCCGAGGTGCAGACGAGCTCATAGAGTCTGGGCGCGTAACGGTAAATGGAGTAGCAATTCGGGAGATGGGCTCCAAATTTGACCCCGATAAGGTTCAAGTAGCCGTTGATGGTGAGACAATTGAGCGTTCAGTGACTAAGAGTTATCTAGCACTTCATAAACCTAAAGGCGTTTTGTCAACCATGTACGACCCGGATGGAAGACCATCACTGAGTGACTTCATCGACCTTCGCAGAGAGCGCCTATTTCATGTCGGGCGTCTCGATAAAGACTCAGAGGGGCTCATTCTTTTAACAAATGATGGCGATCTTACCTTCCGGGCCACGCACCCATCTTTTGGGCTGGAAAAGACCTACATCATTGAACACGATGGCAACCTGCCTAGTGGAATTGAAAAGGTACTTCTCAAAGGCGTGGAGCTAGAAGATGGAATGGGGCGAGTCCTTACCTACAAGGAGCTCTCTCCACGGTGGATAGAGGTAAGCATTCACGAGGGTCGCTATCACATTATTCGCCGACTCATGGAGGCGGTTGAGGTAGATGTACTGCGATTGATCCGGACTAAGTTCGGCCCGATCTCATTAGGGGATACTCCTGAGGGGCGATGGAGGGACTTGAATTCCGGAGAGTTAACAAATCTACGTAACGTTTTAGGGTTATAACCTTTTAACGACATGTCGGTATTAGTCCAAATACAGATATAGAGATTTATCGCTATAAAGGATTTGAGTAGTGATATATCGACAATTGCTACGCTCAGTTAATGCGTTTGTAATCGATATATCGATATTCATGGATAGAGGGAAATGTCCGACCAGCACGAGGCTAAGTAGTGTAAAAGTCGTAAAAGCGTTATATCGATATATCTCTAAAATTCTTTGCCCTAGGTAAATACCCACAAAAAATGGGTAGGAAAGGTACCCTTATCCCATGACTTTGCGAGCCATTCGAGGCGCCATTCAAGTGAGCGCAAACACGCCTGAAGCCATTGGCGAGGGAGTAAAAGAGCTGATCGGTGCAATTATGAGGGCAAATTCGCTCACTCCTGAGGCGGTAATCTCGGTTATCTTCACATCAACTCCGGATCTGACTGCGGCCTTTCCAGCCGCGGCCTGTCGTGAAATTGGCTTTGAATCTGTCCCCTTAATCGGAGCCGTTGAGGTCGACGTTCCCGGTGCCCTGGATAAGACCATTCGGGCGATGCTCCATTGTGAGAGCAGTGCGCCAGCCTCCTCGGTTTCACATATTTATCTTCACGGCGCTCAATCCCTGCGCCGGGATATTGCTCAGTAATGCTGACGCAGGTTCGCATCGTAGGCTCGGGCTTGATAGGAACATCTATCGCCCTGGCCTTAACTGGGCGCGGAGTTAGCACGCATCTAGTTGATAGTGATCAATCGGCCGCTGATTTAGCCAATGCACTCACCGGCAACCTCGATGCCGACTCTCCGCAGCTCGTCATTCTGGCTCTACCGACTAGCGCCATACCCCAGGTCATTGACGCAGAGTTTTCTTTAAACCCAAAGGCAACGTTTATGGATGTTGGTAGCGTTAAGACTGAACCTCTAGTTCATATCAGAGCCTCAAAGCTCCCATTAGCCCAGTTTGTTCCAACCCATCCTATGGCTGGGCGGGAGATTGGGGGAGCGCACTCGGCTAGAGCCGATCTCTTCATGACTCGAAGCTGGGTAATTACTCCAACCTCGGAGACCTCCGCCAATTCACTGGCTCTAGTCGAAGAGTTCATCGAGCTTATGGGAGCAAGCTCCGTAACTCTGACTCCAGAGGAGCATGATCGAGCCGTTGCCGCTATTTCACACCTTCCTCAAATCACTGCAACTTTGCTCGCTCAAACTTTGAGCGATGTCACTGAAAATTGGATGGAGTTAGCCGGTTCAGGGCTACGAGATACGACACGAATCGCTGCCTCGGACCCACAACTATGGAGTGAGATCATCTACTCCAATAGAGAAGAGATTTCTCGACTTGCTACAAAAATGCATAGTGAGCTCGGCAAACTAATTGAGCATCTTGAAAATAAAGAAGCTATTGAAGAGTTTATTCATCGAGGTGGCGTCGGTCGCTCTCGCATTCCCGGCAAACACGGCGGAAAAGCGCGCGAATATACATTTTTGCCAATCGTTATCGACGATAAACCGGGACAGTTGGCGGCAATCTTTAATGAATGCGCTGCCGTTGGCGTAAACGTAGAAGATCTCAATATCGAGCACTCACCTGGACAACAAAGCGCACTCATCACTCTTGCATTATCAGCCTCTGATGCGAACTCATTATCAGATCACCTATCAGCGATCGGATGGAACGTTCATCCGATTCTTAAATAGAAGTAGGCTCATCACATGGGCATAGTCGTAGCAATTGATGGCCCGAGTGGGGCAGGCAAGTCGAGCGTATCTAAAGCGATTGCAATTCGTGCTGGATGGAATTACTTAGATACAGGCGCTCTCTATCGCGCAATGACATGGATTGCACTTGAAAATAATTGCGAGAGCGCAAAAGAAATTGTTGCTGCAGCTAAGAGAGCTCCAATTCGTTTTGTTTCCGACCCACATGCGCCGAATATATTTGTTGGCGATACTCAGATTACCCAAGCGATTCGCGGAACATCGGTTACTGAAAACGTTAGTCGCATTAGTGCCATGCCAGAGATACGTCATGAGCTGCTTAATCTTCAGCGAACGATCATTAATGCCGCTGAAAAGGGAATTGTTGTCGAGGGCAGAGATATTGCAACGGTCGTCGCACCCGATGCGCCGCTGAAGATTTATTTAACTGCAGAGTTAGATGCTCGGGCCGTGCGCCGCGAGAATGAGACCGACGATAAAAGCGTTGATGTACGCAGTTCATTAGATACTCGCGATACTTTTGATTCAACGCGCGAAGCGTCACCTTTGGTTATGGCTCGCGAAGCCGTTGAAGTCGACTCTACGCACCTAGATTTGAATGAAACAATTGATCGAATTTGGGAGCTACTTCGCGAGCGTTCTTTATTAGGACTGCCTATTGTGGCTATTTTGGGCCGACCAAACGTAGGAAAATCAACACTTATCAATCGTTTCATTGGTCGTCGCGAAGCAATTGTCGAGGACA
Source organism: Actinomycetes bacterium (assembly GCA_037139795.1). Classification (GTDB taxonomy): domain Bacteria; phylum Actinomycetota; class Actinomycetes; order Nanopelagicales; family Nanopelagicaceae; genus Planktophila. The sequence goes on along the minus strand of JBAXFS010000019.1, from coordinate 5,784 downwards.
CTCCAGGTGTAACTCGTGATCGCGTTCAGTATGAATGCGAATGGGGCGGTCGCAGATTTATTGTTATGGACACTGGCGGCTGGGAAGCAAAGCCAGATGGAATTTCGATTCAAGTTAGCGCCGGCGCAGAGATTGCCATGGAAGAGGCCGATGTTTTAGCTTTTGTCGTTGATGCACAAGTAGGCGCATTAGATGAGGACGATATTCTTGTGCAACGACTGCGCAAAGCTAAGAAGCCCTTAATTTTAATTGGTAACAAAGTTGATGGCGAACGCGAAGAGGCCGATGCTCATGGATTGTGGAGCCTCGGACTTGGCGAACCATATTTTGTTTCAGCGCTGCATGGTCGAGGTAGTGGAGATTTACTCGATCATATAATTAAGGAACTTCCTGAAGTCGGGGGAGCACAAACGCAAGATGGCTATCGAAAAGTTGCATTGATTGGCCGACCAAACGTTGGCAAATCTTCATTGCTCAACGCCCTTGCCGGAGAAAATCGTTCGATTGTTGACTCTGTTGCTGGCACCACTCGCGACCCAGTTGATGAGTTAATTGAGTTCGGCGGGTCGACGTGGAGATTTATCGACACTGCGGGATTGAAGAAACGTGCTAATCAAGCATCCGGTACCGATTACTACGCATCACTACGAACTGCCAGCGCGCTCGAACGTTGTGAAGTTGCCGTTGTTGTTCTAGATGCATCTGAACCAATCACCGAACAGGATTTGCGCGTGATCACGATGGTTGAAGAGGCTGGCAAGGCGATGGTTATCGTTATGAACAAATGGGATTTAGTGGACGAAGATCGCCGCGATCAATTAGATCGAGAAATAGATAGACACTTAGATCAAGTTGAGTGGGCGCAACGGGTTAATGTTGCGGCAAAGACTGGCTGGCACCGAGATCGTTTAGCGCCGGCACTTCGAACCTCCCTTGATAGTTGGGAGCGACGCGTTCCAACTGCCAAGCTGAACTCATTCCTGGGAGCTTTAATCGGTGCAACACCACCGCCTGTTCGCGGGGGAAAACAACCCAAGATCTATTACGCAACCCAGGCCGGAATTGCCCCTCCAAAGTTCGTCGTCTTTTCAAGCGGTTGGATCGAGGCCTCTTATCGCCGTTTTATCGAGCGCAGACTTCGCGAGGAGTTTGGCTTCCCTGGTACTCCAGTTCAAGTCGCGATCCGAGTTAAAGAGCGCGACTAAGTTTTATGAGCGCCTCGTTAATAACCGTGCCAAATGCTTTAACTTTTCTACGTTTTCTTGGAATCCCGCTATTTATCTACTTGACGTTGAACCTGCATGCAGATGGCTGGGCGATTGCAGTCTTAGCTGTTGGGGGAGCCACCGATTATTTCGATGGAAAACTGGCTCGTGCGTGGAATCAGACTTCTCGCTTTGGCGAATTAGCAGATCCGGCGATTGATCGACTCTATATCTTTGCGATATTAATCGTATTTCTCATTCGCTCGATTCTTCCGACGTGGATGATTGTGGCACTCATCGGCCGCGATCTCATTTTGGGAGTTGTGACAATCTATTTGAAGCGCGCGGGCCACGGACCGTTGAGGGTCAATTATTTAGGTAAAGCGGCGACTTTCAATCTTATGTACGCGTTTCCTTTTATTTTGCTAGCGCAAAGAAGTGGCGCTCTGGGGAATGTGGCATATGTCCTAGGGTGGAGCTTTGCTATATGGGGCTTTGCCCTCTACATTGCTACAGGTATAACGTATGCACGCGAAGCGATTTCGCAGATAAGAGGCGGACATGTCATCATCTCCTGATAATTTGCAGTACACCAAAGAGCACGAATGGGTCTCTGTTGATGGAGATATCTATACGATGGGAATTACCGACTACGCCCAAGGCGCATTAGGTGACATCGTGTATGTGCAACTTCCAAAAGTTGGTGAAAGCGTCACTGCAGACAAAGTTTGCGGAGAAGTTGAGTCCACGAAGTCGGTATCTGAGATTTTCGCACCAGTTACAGGTGTAGTCACTGCGATCAATGAATCCTTATCAAATACCCCCGAATCAATCAACTCCGATCCATATGGAGATGGTTGGCTCGTTAAGATTCAAGTAGGCGCAGTTCCAACAAATCTTCTTAGCGCGACCGAATATGGTGTTTTGACGGCTTGACCAATGCTCTTGCGCCCTTTAATCTCAGCCTAAGGTTGAGAGTAGAGGGGTGAGGCTATGGATCAGAAGAAAAGCGAACTCACCAGCACTCTTCACCTTTCAAGCAGGGAAGTGAGCCCTTCGAATTCAACGCTTCTCGCCGATTATTTATCCACTCTTCCCGAAGAAGATCAGGCAGTAATTGCCGAGGTTCAAGGTGCTGGCGGAGATAAGGCGATGGTTTTAATTAACCGTGGCGAGAGTAAAGGTTCCAGGTTTCTTATCACAGCTCATGGTGCCAGTCTCGGCAGATCTCCTGAGAGCGTTGTATTTCTAAATGATGTGACTGTCTCTCGTGTACATGCGGTCATTGAAAAGAATGGATCAGATTTCAAATTGCGTGATTGCGGATCTTTAAATGGAACGTATGTAAATAACAGTTCGGTAAGTGAAATTATTTTGCACTCAGGCGATCAGATTCAAATCGGAAAGTTTCATCTGCTTTTTGTTTGTGGAAATTCGAAAGTGAAGAGTTAAAATTGTCATATAGAGAACTAGGGGAGTACTAATGGCTGTTCCAGCGCGCGCCTACTTAAGCATCGGCGAGGTCCTTAATCGACTTCGTGGAGATTTTGCCGATATTACAATCTCGAAGATTCGTTTTTTAGAGTCCGAGGGTTTAATAGAGCCGCAGAGAACGCCGTCGGGCTATCGCAAATTCACCAGCTCTGACTTAGAGAGATTGCGATATGTTCTATTGGCCCAACGCGATCAGTATCTTCCATTGAAAGTGATTAAAGATAATCTCGATGCCATGGATAGAGGATTAACGCCTGCGCCAATAGGCGGGGTAGCGCATCCAGTCGTTGCTCTGGCAACGGTTGATGGCCATATGGCACCGAGCGCCTTTGGTGAAGTTAGCGAGATGCGTTTATCACGCGAAGAGCTACTGAAGAATTCAGGTCTAACCGACGAGCAGCTAGTTGAAATTGAGAGTTACGGCCTCATTGCCGCCCGTGGACGTCACTTTGATGGCGATGCTCTTGCTATTGCTAAAGCCGTTACCGAGATGGCTAGTTTTGGAATTCAGGCCCGCCACTTGCGATCATTTAAATCAGCTGCCGATCGCGAGATTGGTTTAATTGAGCAGGTCATAACGCCTTTGACGCGTCAAAAATCTTCCGAGTCCAAAGCCCGCGCCGAAGAGGTTCAAAAGGAGATTGCTTCACTCTCCATCCGACTACATGCCGCCCTTGTTCGCGGTGGTCTCCATCGCCTTCGTTCATAAAACTATGTTGATAGGAATGGAAGTTGTAGGCGTTCGAGTAGAGATGCCTTCTAACCAACCAATTGTTTTACTCAAAGAGATTGATGGTTCGCGTTTTCTTCCAATTTGGGTGGGCGCAAATGAGGCAACGGCGATCGCTTTTGCTCAACAAGGAGTTGAACCCCCGCGACCACTGACCCATGATCTAATGCGTGAAATTGTTGAGGCCCTAGATGCAACAGTAACGGCCGTGCATATCACGGAGATGAAAGATGGCGTCTTCTATGCCAACCTACTTATTCGAGATAGCGCATCGATCGCGCGAACGATCTCGGCCAGGCCCTCCGATGCCATCGCCCTCGCGCTTCGCACCCACAGCAATATTTTGGCAACGAGTGAGCTCCTCGATGAGGCCGGGATTGAAATACCGGATCAAGGGGCGGGCCAAGAGAATCAAGAGGTCGAGCGCTTTAGACAGTTTCTCGATGAGATTAACCCTGAAGACTTCGCCGGATAGGCTCAAAACCCTCAATCTCTACTAGAGGTTTGGTCCGTGTCGGTCATTGAAACTAAGGGTTCGCTGCCTTAGATTTACCAACACTCCCCAAGAGAATCGAGCACTACGTGACTTCCCAAGAGTTAGAGATCGGCTACCGCGGCGCCACGGCTTGCTCTGCAGCTGGAATCACATATCGCCAGTTAGATTACTGGGCACGTACATCATTAGTTGAACCGAGCATCCGTACGGCTAGTGGCTCTGGAACGCAACGCCTATATGGCTTCCGCGACATTTTGGTTTTAAAGATCGTTAAGAGATTATTGGATGCAGGCGTTTCACTTCAAAATATTCGAACCGCAGTTGATCACCTGCGCAATAGGGGAGTGACCGATTTGGAGCGCATCACGTTGATGAGTGATGGCGCATCAATCTATGAGTGCACGAGCTCGGATGAGATTATTGACTTACTCGCTGGCGGCCAGGGAGTCTTTGGCATAGCGGTCGGCAAAGTGTGGCACGAGGTTGAAGGTTCATTGTTGACCCTTCAAGGTGAGATTAACGGCCAGATTGTTAGTGTCCAAGATAACGATGAGCTTTCGCTTAGACGTAAGAGCAAAGGCGCTTAATTAACTCTAGTCTGTAGGCATGATTGAATACGATGCCTTTTCACGCCGTCACATTGGTCCAACTTCAAGTGATGAAACTTCGATGTTGCACGCCCTTGGATACAACAATCTAGATGCATTTATCCGTGATGTTGTTCCATCAAATATTGCGATAAATGGAGTTATAGAAAGCGCTCTAGATAGTCCAAAGAGTGAAGTCGAAGTAATTGCAGAGCTACGCTCCATTGCAGCAGAGAACAAGGTTTTTCGTTCGCTTATTGGCACTGGATATTACGGAACGATTGTTCCTCCAGTTATCAAAAGAAATGTTTTAGAAAATCCAGCCTGGTACACGGCATACACGCCATATCAACCGGAAATATCACAAGGTCGGCTGGAGGCTCTTTTTGCTTTTCAAACAATGATCTGCGAACTAACTGCACTCAATATTTCAAATGCATCAATGCTGGATGAAGGCACAGCAGCGGCAGAGGCAATGACTCTCGCCCGACGAGCTTCTAAGCTAGACGATAGTGCTGTTTTTTTAATTGAAGAACATGTACATCCGCAAACAAAGGCTGTGGTTCTTACTCGTGCGAAGCCGTTGGGCATCACGGTAATTGAGATTGATTCTGGCCACGTGGTCAGAGATGGCTATGAAGGTGAATTCTTTGGTGCTTTGCTTCAATACCCGGATACAACTGGAACAGTGATTGATTATTCTAATTTTGCGACATACGCACATTCGCGCAATGCATTGGTCATCGCAGCCACCGATTTGCTTGCTCTAACCGTGTTGAAGGCTCCAGGGGAGTGGGGCGCAGATATCGCAGTTGGAACGTCGCAACGTTTTGGCGTACCAATGGGATTTGGTGGTCCTCATGCCGGCTTTATGGCGGTGCGCACCGGACTAGAACGCTCGATGCCTGGACGACTTGTCGGGCAAAGCATCGATACACAAGGTAAGCCAGCATTTCGTTTAGCTCTTCAAACTCGTGAACAACATATTCGTCGCGATAAAGCGACTTCTAATATCTGCACGGCTCAAGTTCTTTTGGCAAATATGGCCGCTTTCTATGCGATGTGGCATGGACCAGATGGCCTTCGACATATTGCAGAGAGAGTAAATGGTTTTGCATCCCGTCTTCAGGCTGCAACAAATAATCGCGAAGATGTTGTTTTTGATACGGTTCATGTCGTTGTTAAAGATGCCCAAATGATTCACGATAAGGCGATTGCAGCGAGAATTAACTTTGCAAAAGTGAGCAAGACTGAGTTGCGAATATCTTTTGA
>JBAXFS010000018.1:0-23260 GCA_037139795.1 Actinomycetes bacterium | reverse complement strand
AGATGACAACTGGAACGAGAGCTATGTACGCGATGTTGAGGTAAATGCCCTTCATTGAACGGAGCCAGAAGAAACCCAAGAAAAACAGAGATATGCAGCCCATCTCCCAAAGGAATGAGATTGTTTTCCCGAAAGACTTATTGATTAGGTCGCTGCCTTGTTGACTCCCCTTAGCAATATTGCTGATTGGGTTAACTTTGAGCCATGGGTTTCGGGCCATCGTTCCATTACCGAGTGGACCAGACCAAGGCGACCAGAAATATAGACTCTTATTGATAAATAGGTGCACTGCCTTAATGGGATGCCCGGCATACCACTTAATTACACACTTAACTAGATCGCTATCAGAAACAGTAGTTGCCGGGGGAACTGGTTTACAAGGAACTACGGGGCCAGTGCGGCCGTATCCTCCAGAAGTTTCATCTCCTGCGCCTATCGCCATATTACTTCCCAAGATTGTTGCAAGAACTGCCTTGTGAACAGAATGAACATTTCTTTGAACAGTTAAAGCCGGTGCAATTGCCATAATTGCAATTACTCCAACCACAATGGCCGCTTGAACTTTGGGTCCCTTATGCATGAGTGCCCAAACAATGGCAATTACAATTGAAGTTAAAATCCAGCGAGGCTGAATAAAGGCTGCTAGGGCTGAGAAGGCACCGACGCCCACAATATAGATTCCAAATTTGCGATTGATAATTGTTTGCTTAGATTTAATAACTATGCCAGCAATCATCAACATACAAGAGGTAAGAATGCTCTCATAGCCAACCACTAATGTACTCAAAGATAGTGTCGGGTTAAATGCAAGAGCTAAGCCGATAAGAAAAATGTAAGGTCGTAATTTTGTATTACGAAGTTGTTTTAGAAAGTAATAACTAGAAAATGCATAAAAAGCACTCTGCAGAAAAGAGAGAATCCAAACTGCATTAGTGACTGAGATTTTTGCACAAAACCAGATGAGGATTGGGTATCCAGCCGGCATGTAAGCAAGCACGGAAGCATTTGAATAATATCCTTGCTTGAGTAGACCATCCGCGCCAGCAAGCCAGCTTTCTCCATCAGAGCCAAGCCATCCGCCCCCATGAATATTTGCAATCGTAATGAGCTTGATAACGAAAGCTAAAAGGGGAATCGCAACTAAATAAATAGTGTCTTTGTTGCTTTTCTTCGATTGCTGTTGACGAACTGCCTTCGATTTACTTGCCATACGACCTATCCCCTGTAGTCAGACACCAAGTATGAACGTCGATTTTCATTATGACCAGAAGGCTCAACGACGCCAGCGACCCAAGCTTTCATTCCCCGAGCAGCAAGTGATGCCAGGGCTAAGTCGGCTGAATCTGAGGCAAGGATGGCCACCATTCCAATACCGGCATTCCACGTGCGCTCCATATCGGCCTGTGGAACTCCGCCGATTTTTGCCATGAACTCCATCTCAACTGGCAACGACCATGTTGAGCGATCGTAAATTGCCGTTAAATGATCTGGAATAACGCGCGCAGTATTTTCAGCGATTCCGCCACCCGTTATATGTGTAAAACCTCGCAGTGCGCCTGGCATCGATTTAATGAGTGCTAAACAATCGAGCGTATAAATCTCAGTGGGCGTTAAAAATACTTCTCCAGAAGTTTTCCCATACTCACTCACATGGGCTTCAAGGGAGAGTTTCTGTGTCTTAATAATATGGCGAACAAGTGAGAAACCATTTGCGTGAAAACCACTCGAAGGCATCGCAACCAATACATCTCCGGCTTTAACTAAGTGCGCTCCTAGTTGCAGTTCGGAATCGACCACCCCTGTTGCTGCTCCGGCAATATCAAACTCATCTTCATCCAATAATCCTGGATGTTCTGCAGTCTCGCCACCGATGAGTGCGGTATTTGCTTTTTCGCAACCGCGTGCAATTCCGGCAACAATGTCGGCAATGCGTTCAGGAATAACTTTTCCAACTGCGATGTAGTCAGTCATAAATAAAGGTTCAGCGCCGCAAACAACTAAGTCATCGACAACCATTGCTACTAAATCTTCACCGATTGTGTCGTATTTGCCCATCGCGCGCGCAATCTCAGTTTTTGTTCCAACGCCATCAGTTGAAGTTGCAAGTAGCGGTTTCTTCATACTCTTGAGTGCGCTGGCATCAAAGAGCCCGGCAAATCCACCGATGCCACCCATCGCCTCAGGGCGAGATGCTTTTGCAATGGATGCCTTCATGAGTTCTACTGCGCGATCACCCGCATCGATATCGACGCCGGCATCTTTATATGTGCTCATTTATTGTCCATGGACTTCGGTAATTTCAAGGCGCATTTTTCCCTCAGACATGTCTGCTGGGATGCGGATTGGGTATGTGCCCGTAAAGCAGGCTGAACACAGCTTATCTTCGCTGATTTGAGTCGAGGCGATGAGGCCTTCAAGTGAGACATACCCTAGAGAATCAGCGCCAATGGAACGGCGAATCTCTTCGATCTCTAAGCCGCTAGCAATGAGTTCGGCGCGAGTTGCAAAATCAATTCCATAAAAACATGGCCACTTAACTGGTGGTGATGAAATTCGAACATGGATCTCTCTTGCACCGGCTTCGCGAAGCATTCTAACAATTGCGCGTTGTGTATTTCCGCGAACGATTGAGTCATCCACAACAACAATTCTCTTGCCTTCAATTATTTCGCGCAATGGATTTAGCTTCAGGCGTATACCTAATTGGCGAATTGTTTGAGAGGGTTGAATAAATGTCCGTCCAACATATGAGTTCTTAACTAAACCGATTCCAAATGGAATACCCGATCCCTTTGCATAACCAATCGCTGCCGGTGTGCCCGATTCAGGAACTGGAATAACTAAATCCGCTTCAACTGGTGCCTCTTTAGCTAAACGAACTCCAATTGCAACGCGAGTGGCATGAATTCCTTGACCGGCGATTAACGTATCCGGGCGTGCAAGATACACGTATTCAAATAAACAACCCTTTGGTTCGGCAACTGCCCAGCGTTGGGTTCGAACTCCATTGATATCTATTGCGATAAGTTCGCCGGGCTCGATCTCACGTACAAATGATGCACCGACAATATCCAGCGCTGCACTTTCAGATGCAACCACCCAGCCGTTTTCTAACTTACCAAGTACTAATGGGCGCACACCATGTCGATCTCGGGCGGCATACAACGTGTGCTCGTCCATGAAAACTAATGAAAACGCGCCTTCAAGTTGGGGCAGAACAGCCATCGCACTTGCTTCAACATTCTTTTCGTTTTGAAGAGAGATTAGCGCCGTCATAATTTCAGTATCCGTTGTTGCACCGCGATCGCGCCCAACAGTTGGTTCTAGTTTTTGAACCATTTCAGCGAGTTCGCCCGTATTTGTTAAGTTTCCGTTGTGAGCTAAAGCCAGCGTTCCATACTTAGTTGGACGCAAAGTTGGCTGGGCATTTACCCATGTGCTTGAACCTGTAGTGCTGTAACGGCAGTGCCCAATAGCTAAATCTCCCGGCAGAGTTGCAAGATCGCTTTCAGTAAATACTTGCGAAACTAAACCCATATCTTTATAGACGAGAATACGATGACCATCACTCGTTGCAATTCCCGCGGATTCCTGCCCACGATGTTGTAAGGCATACAGACCGTAGAAAGCTAACTTCGCAACTTCTTCTCCAGGTGCCCAGACACCAAAAACTCCGCAAGCATCTTGAGGTCCCTTATCGGCATCCAAAATATTGTGATTGAGTAAACCATCGGGGCGCCGGCTCATGCGTTAATCCTAAGCGGTAGATACTCAGTTAAATCCGCACGTACCCCTGAAGCGCTAATTGCGCCGCTCGATAGCGCCTCATCCCACGTAAGTTCACCCGCGGCAAGTGCCAACCATGTGTCTGCATCCATCTCAATGACATTTGCAGGAGTTCCACGAGTATGTGTTGGGCCATCACCGCATTGGATCGCGGCATACGGTGGGACGCGAACTTCAATCGCTCGACCTGGTGCCTTGGCACTGAGTAGGGCTAGCGTTTCTTTAACGTCCTCGAGGATTTTGAGATCGCGCATCGATATCAACCAAACAACCGTGGGAAAGTCGATGTGTGGGCCTCGCGAAGTTCAGTTAATGAAATAACACATCCATTAATTGTGAGCGACTCCCCGCCAGTCACACCGATTTTATTAAGTGGGATTTCATACTGTGCCGCAAAGTTTGTAAGTGCTTCGGTATTACTGCGCTCGATTGCAACAACCACTCGCCCGGGGGTTTCACTTAATAAGTCAATCCCAGCATTGTCCAAAGTAATGGTTGCACCGACTGAGTAACGTAAAACCATTTCAGTTAATCCAGCTGATAAACCACCCTGACTCAAATCGTGCGCTGAGCTAAATATCTTCGCCTCATGCCCAGCAAGGAGTAGCTCAATAAGCCGCATTTCACGGGCTAAATCCGCGGTAGGTGATTGACCCACGCGCTCCCCGTGCAAGAAAGCCCATTCACTTCCAGCTAAATCTTCAAATGTCTCACCGAGAAGATAGAGATCTAAACCCGCAGTACTAAAACTCATAGGCGTACGAGTGCGAACATCCTGGATTACTCCAAGCACGCCGATAACTGGCGTTGGCAAAATAGCGACCGTACCGGTTTGATTATAGAAAGAAACGTTTCCGCCAGTAACTGGAAGTCCCATCTCTAAACAACCATCGGCGAGGCCACGAACTGATTCGGCGAACTGCCACATGACGCCAGGATCTTCAGGCGAACCAAAGTTAAGGCAATTTGTTACCGCTAATGGTCGTGCACCGGCCGTGGCAATATTTCGTGCAGCTTCAGCTAAAGCTAACTTTGCACCTTGATAAGGATTCAAGTACGACCAGTTCGCATTCGCATCCGTTGAAATCGCAACACCTAAATGCGTCGTCTCATCGATGCGAACCATTCCTGAATCGTCGGGTTGAGATTGAATGGTGTTGCCTTGAACGTATTTGTCGTACTGGGATGTAACCCAGGATTTATCGGCCAAGTTTGGTGCGCCAGCAAGTTTTAAGACTGCGGCTTTAATCTCTTCGGCACTGCTTGGTATCGGTACATTTACGCTTTGAGCATTAACTTCATCGATATAGGCCGGTTGCGCCAATGGGCGGTTATAGACCGGACCTTCATGTGCCACGGTGCGCGGTGGAACATCGACAATGACTTCGCCATTCCATGTAATCTCTAAGCGATCACCATCGGTAACTTCACCGATGGCAGTAACCGTTACGTCCCACTTTTCACAGATCTCTAAAAAGCGTGCGAGTTTGTGTGGCTCAACAATTGCGCACATGCGCTCTTGTGACTCCGACATCAAAATCTCTTCGGGAGATAGCGATGGATCGCGCAGCGGAACCCTATCTAGCGCTACTTTCATGCCCCCTGAGCCGCCCGATGCTAATTCACTTGTTGCACATGAGAGTCCAGCCCCGCCCAGATCTTGAATTCCAACAACTAAATCTTCGGCAAAGATTTCGAGTGAGCATTCAATGAGAATCTTTTCTACAAATGGATCGCCAACTTGAACGCTAGGTCGCTTCGTCGAACCACCAGCACCAAAAGTCTCAGATGCTAAAACGGAAACGCCACCAATTCCATCGCCACCGGTCTTTGCGCCAAATAAAACTACTAAGTTTCCGGCGCCTGCAGCTTTAGCTAACTTGATATCGGTGTGCTTCATGACGCCGACACACAGAGCATTAACTAATGGATTGCCGGCATACGTTTGATCAAATACGACTTCGCCACCAATATTTGGTAAACCTAAACAGTTTCCATACCCGCCGACGCCTGCAACGATGCCGGGCAACACTCGCCTTGTATCTGGTGCATCGGCTGGACCAAAACGAAGTGGATCCATTATCGCTATAGGCCGTGCACCCATCGTCAAAATATCTCGAACGATTCCACCTACGCCAGTTGCTGCGCCTTGATAAGGCTCAACAAAAGATGGGTGGTTATGCGATTCGATTTTAAAAGTAACTGCGTAGCCCTGGCCGACATCTACAACCCCAGCGTTTTCACCGATGCCAACTAATAGAGCATCGGATTTGGGGGCTTTGTCACCGAACTGTTTCAAATGAACTTTCGATGATTTATATGAGCAGTGCTCAGACCACATTACTGAATACATCGCTAACTCAGATGAAGTCGGACGTCGACCCAGAATCTCTTTAATTCGCGCATATTCGTCGGGGCGCAAACCGAGTTCAGCAAAGGGCTGCTTTGTATCAGGCGTTGTTTTAGCGATTGCAACCGTATCTAAAGACATTATTTGACCATCGCATTCAAAATTGAAGTAAAGAAACCAAGGCCTTGGGCTGAAGGGCCGGTTAACGGGTCGATAGCGTGCTCTGGGTGGGGCATAAGACCCACAACATTGCCACGGGCATTTGAAATTCCAGCGATTAAGTTACGTGAACCATTTGGATTTTCTCCAACATAGCGCGCAACGATTCGTCCTTCGTCCTCCAATTGAGCCAAAACCTGGTCATCGCACTGAAATGAACCTTCACCATTTTTGAGCGGGATTGTAATTTTCTCTCCCGCTTTGAATGAGTTTGTCCACGGTGTTGAATTATTTATAATCTCAATCTCTTGATCTCGACATAGGAAATGCAAATCTGAGTTACGCGTTAGCGCTCCGGGTAATAAATGGGATTCACAGAGGACTTGAAAGCCATTACAAATTCCAAGTACAGGCATACCTTTACCCGCAGCTTCAATCACTAACTTCATTACTGGAGCAAAACGCGAGATCGCTCCGCAGCGTAAGTAATCTCCGTAGGAAAATCCCCCCGGCAAAATGATGGCATCGACGCTTTTTAAATCTGCTTCGGCATGCCAAAGTGGTACTGAGACTGCCCCACCATGATTAACCGCTCTAGCGGCATCGCGATCATCTAGAGTTCCAGGAAAAGTGATGACTCCAATGCGCATTACTTCTCGACTCTTACGACGTAGGTTTCGATGACGGGATTTGAGAGCAAAACTTCTGCCGCTTTTTCCACTTCGGCTAACTGGGCAGGTGTTGCATCTCCCTCGATGTAAATCTCAAAGCGCTTTCCTTGGCGCACAGAGGTTGCAAAAGTAAAGCCAAGTCGTGGCAGTGCAGATGCAACGGCATTTCCTTGCGGGTCGAGAATTTCGGGCTTTAACATCACATCAACCACGATTGTTGCCATTGTCTTATTCTCCCTGTGTTAGAACTTGCTGCCAGTTAAACGATAAAACGCTTCTTCATAACGCTGTGCGGTTTTTTCTACGATCTGCGCTGGAAGCTCTGGAGGCGGGCTCTTTCGATCCCACCCACTTGCTACCAAGTAGTCACGTAAAAACTGTTTATCAAATGAGGCTTGAGCCCCACCTGGAGCCCACGTCGAGCGCTCCCAAAACCTTGATGAATCAGGGGTTAGAGCTTCATCGCCTAAAACGATCTCCCCTGCAGCATTGCGACCAAATTCGAATTTTGTATCGGCAAGGATGATTCCACGAGAGAGTGCAAAATCTGCAGCCGTGTCATATAGGCCAATCGTCAACGCTCTTAACCTTTCGGCAACATCGTGGCCTATCGCTTGTGCGGCAGTTTCAAAATCTATATTTATATCGTGATCGCCCACATCGGCTTTAGTTGCCGGGGTAAAAATTGTTTCTGGAAGTTTCGAACCATCAGCCAAACCTTCCGGCAATGCATTTCCACATACTGCGCGGTTGCTTTGATATTCACTCCACCCACTGCCAGTTAAATATCCGCGCGCAACACACTCAATTGCAAACATATCTAACGGTTGGACAATGATGGCACGATCTTCAACGGCCTTTGGTACATCGGTTGAGATAACGTGGTTAGGAATAATATCTTCCAGCAGCTCGAACCAAAACAATGAGAGTTGTGTAAGTACCGCGCCCTTTCCTGGAATCGTTGTAGGCATGACCCAGTCGTAAGCCGAAACGCGATCGGATGCTACTAGGAGAATTTCCTGCTTGTCATTGGTGTACAAGTCGCGAACTTTTCCAGTGCGCAGGTGAGACCAACCAGGAATTACTAGCGCTGGAGGTGGGCCAGCTAGCCCGAAACCGCTCACCGGATAGAGCTGGGTTTGTACTGCACTGCTGCAGGGTGCGCGGAAGTAATCGCGTCAATGCGACTAACAACTCGCGCTACTTGTTGGCGAGCATCGCCAGTAAATTCAAGTGGTGTGCTTATTAATAGTTCGAGCGCTGCACGATCTAAAGGAAAGCGTCCATCGCTCGCTAAATCATCAAGAAGCGTATTTGCTTTACCTTCGCGCATACCAAGGGCGGCCTTGACTGCATGTTCTTTAATTACTTCATGAGCAACTTCACGGCCCATGCCAGCCTTTACTGCCGCCATTAAAAACTTCGTGGTGGCTAAAAATGGAAGGTATCGCTCTAGCTCAGCGGCAATTACTGCGGGAAATGCACCAAATTCATCAAGCACAGTCAACATAGTTTCGAGCAGCCCGTCGATGGCATAGAAAGCATCAGGAAGGGCTACCCGGCGAACGACGCTACATGAGACATCTCCCTCGTTCCACTGGTCACCAGATAATTCACTCACCATCGATGCATAGCCACGAAGAACTACCGATAAACCATTTATACGTTCGCAAGAACGTGTATTCATTTTGTGTGGCATTGCACTGCTGCCAACTTGTCCGGCTTTAAATCCCTCGGTGACTAACTCTGCACCAGCCATTAAGCGAATCGAGGTTGCCAGCGATGATGGCGCTGACGCTAATTGAACAAGCGTTGTAACAACATCGTAATCAAAAGAGCGTGGATAAATCTGGCCCGTTGAATCTAATACGTGATTAAAACCTAACTCTTTAGCTACTGCATTTTCCAGAGCTGCGTGTGAATCACTTGAGCCGAGTAAATCAATTGAGTCTTGCGCTGTGCCGACTGGACCTTTAATTCCACGCATTGGGTAGCGATCTTGCAGCGCAGTTAATCGCTCGTATGCGAAAAGAAGCTCTTCGGCGGCCGAAGCAAAACGCTTACCAAGTGTTGTGATTTGTGCTGGCACATTATGGGATCGCCCAGCAATTGGTTGGACATCGTACTGTGTTGCTCGCTCGGCTAAACGTGCGAGAAGTGTGACAACTTTATTGTGAACCACTTCTAAGCCATTTCGAATCTGTAGCGCTTCAATGTTTTCAGTTAAGTCGCGGCTAGTCATCCCAGCATGAATTGCTTCGTGACCGGCAAGTGCGTTGAACTCTTCAATGCGGGCTTTTACATCATGACGCGTCTGCTTTTCACGCGCATCGATGGATGCAAGATCAACGGTGAAAATAACTTTCTTATAATCATCGATAACAGAGTCGGGAATTGGATGGCCCAGTAGCGATTGATTACGCATGACGGATAACCACAATCGGCGCTCTAAGATTATTTTTTCTTGCGGCGCAAAAATCTTAACCATCGCAGCGGATGCATATCTATCGGCGATTAAGCTCACTGATGAATTATCCGCCATTTAGTTGCCCTTCTCTGCCACTGCGGCATTAAGGGCGATGTCGCTACGATAAAAGGAGCCAGGCAGCGAAATCTGACTAATCGCGCGATAAGCCCGGTCTCTGGCCTCTGTCAGATCCGTGCCTAGTCCAGTCACAGTCAGGACGCGGCCGCCGGAAGACACGAGGTCTTGGCCCATCAAAGAGGTGCCGGCATGAAAAATCTGAACTTTTTCAATCGTGGGGAAAGTTGAAATCTTCTCGCCGGTTTTTGGCGCAGTTGGATATCCCTCGGCAGCTAAAACTACGGTCACTGCCGACTCATCTCGCCACTCTAAAACCGTATCCGCAAGCCCGCCCGTTGCCGCTTTGAATAGGAGCGTTGCTAACGGAGTTTTAAGCAGTGGAATCAATACTTGTGTCTCTGGATCTCCAAAGCGAACATTAAATTCTATGACGCGTGTGCCGTGATTAGTTAGGGCTAAGCCGGCGTAGAGCAACCCAACAAAAGGTGTACCGCGCGCATTCATCTCGGCAATCATTGGCGCAAGAATTTGCTTAAACGTGTCATCAATAATATCTGACGGTGCCCACGGCAATGGAGAGTATGCACCCATCCCACCGGTGTTAGGTCCCTCATTATTATCTCCAGCGCGTTTGAAATCTTGAGCTGGTTGCATTGCAAGAATCGAAACTCCATCGCTGATTCCAAATAGTGAAACCTCTGGACCATCTAAATACTCTTCAATTACTACGCGCTTGCATGCAAGTGCATGATCTAAAGCTTCTTGACGATTACTTGTAACAACTACACCCTTACCTCCGGCTAAACCATCATCTTTAACAACATACGGGGCGCCAAAAGTGTCTAAAGCTTTTTCGCACTCCGCTTGTGTCGTGCACGTAAAACTATGCGCGGTGGGAACGCCGGCATCGGACATAACCTCTTTAGCAAAAGTCTTTGAGCCTTCCAATGCAGCCGCAGCCTTTGAGGGACCAAAGACTGCAATCTTTAACCTTCGTAAATCATCGGCCACGCCATTAACTAGCGGAACCTCTGGGCCAACGACAACTAGATCCGCGCCGATTTCCTGCGCCAGGGCAACGATTTCGGCATTATTTAAAATATTAATCGGGTGGCACTGTGCGAACTCTGCAATTCCCGGATTGCCGGGTGCAACGTGAAGTGAAGTACATGCAGGATCTGCGTGTAGACCTAGTCCTAGGGCGTGTTCACGACCGCCGCTTCCGACTAGGAGGATTTTCATTGTTAGATGAAATCCTTAACAACAATTGTTTCATCGCGACCGGGACCAACACCGATTGCACTTATGGGTGCGCCCGATATCTTTTCTAAGAAAGCTACATACTCTTGAGCCGCCTTTGGAAGATCGCTGAGCTTTCTCGCCTTCGTAATGTCTTCGCTCCACCCTTGGAGATATTCATAAATCGGCTTTGCATGGTGGAAATCGGTTTGCGAAGCGGGAAGCTCTTCAACCCGCTTGCCATCTATTTCGTAGGCAACACATACTGGAATTTTTTCCCAACCCGTTAATACATCTAGTTTCGTTAGGAAGAAATCGGTTAAACCATTTACGCGCACTGCGTAACGGGCAATCGGTGCGTCATACCAGCCACAACGACGAGCTCGACCAGTAGTAACGCCGATTTCGCCGCCGATACGACGTAGGGCCTCACCATCTTCATCAAAGAGTTCGGTTGGGAAAGGGCCACTGCCAACACGTGTTGTGTAAGCCTTGACGATTCCAATTACTTTATCTATTTTGGTAGGTCCGATTCCACTGCCAGTGCAAGCACCGCCCGCAGTCGGATTACTTGAAGTAACAAATGGATAAGTTCCGTGGTCAACGTCGAGGAGCGTTCCTTGTGAGCCTTCCAACAAAATACGTTTTCCTGCTTTTAACGCTTGATCCAGAAGCAAAACCGTATCGGCAACGTAAGGGCGAAGAATTTCGGCATACGCTAAGTACTCGACAAGAACCTCATCGACTTCGATGTTTTTACGGTTGAAAACCTTGATTAATACTTGGTTTTTATCGCGAAGGGCGCTTTCAATCTTTTGGCGAAGGATTGATGGATCAAAGAGATCTTGTACTCGAATACCGATGCGATTGATTTTGTCTGCATACGCTGGTCCGATTCCGCGACCCGTTGTGCCAATCTTTGATTTACCTAGAAAGCGTTCTGAAACTTTGTCGATAGTCCGGTGATATGGCGTAATCAAATGCGCGTTAGTTGAAATAACTAATTTGCTGCAATCAATGCCACGTTCGGTTAAGCCCTTGATTTCTTCCAATAGAACGCCGGGATCAATAACGACACCATTTCCGATTACTGGAACAACGTTGGGTGAGAGAATTCCTGAAGGTAATAAGTGAAGAGCATACTTCTGGTCGCCGATTACAACAGTATGGCCAGCGTTATTGCCACCTTGATAGCGAACAACATAGTCAACACGATCACCTAATAAATCGGTGGCTTTACCTTTGCCTTCGTCGCCCCATTGGGCGCCAAGCAGAACAAGAGCTGGCATCGGTAAAGCCTTTCCGTTACGTTAGAAATTACTTGAGGGATGAAGTACCAGTCGAGCGAAGATCTTCACAACCACGAACTACGCGCGCGGCCATTCCAGCCTCTGCAGCTTTACCCCACGCACGTGGGTCATAAAGCTTTTTGTTACCAACTTCGCCATCGATCTTTAATACGCCGTCGTAGTTCTTAAGCATGTGGTCAACTACTGGACGAGTAAAGGCGTATTGGGTATCGGTATCGATATTCATCTTGATAACGCCGTAATCAAGTGACTCGCGAATCTCCGAAAGCAATGAGCCTGAACCACCGTGAAAAACAAGGTCCATTGGCTTGCTTCCGGCGGGAAGGCCTAGCTTCTTTGAAACTGCCTCTTGCAAAGTTGCCAAAATCTTTGGCTGTAAAACAACATTTCCTGGCTTATAAACTCCATGAACATTTCCAAAAGTTGCTGCCACTAAGTAGCGCGCATCGGTTCCGAGAGTTTCGAGTGTTAGCAATGCATCCTCTGGAGTTGAATAGAGTTTGGCATCATGCTTGGCCTCAACACCATCTTCTTCTCCACCAACTACACCGATTTCAATTTCAAGAATTGTTCGAGCGGCAATCGACATGGCCAACATCTCTTTTGCGACCTTCATATTCTCAGTCATTGAAACGGCAGAGCCATCCCACATATGTGAGTTGAACAAAGGTGCTTTACCCAATGATAGTCGTTCGGCGCCAAATGCTAGAAGTGGGCGCATAAAGCCCTCTAACTTTTCAGCTGGACAGTGATCGGTATGAATTCCAATATTTACGTTGTAGTTCTTGGCAACAACATGTGCGTATTCGGCTAAGGCAACTGCGCCATCAACCATTTTCTTTACCGTGGAGCCCGAAGCGTATTCAGCCCCGCCCCAAGAGAATTGAATGATTCCATCGGACTCGGCTTCGGCAAATCCACGAATAGCTGCTGTGATGGTTTGGGATGATGAAACGTTAATCGCTGGATATGCAAAGGCGCCTTTTTTCGCGCGATCCAACATGTCTACATAAATTTCTGGCGTTGCAATTGGCATTTCTCTCCTAGCGGCCTTGTGGCTCTCTGGTGTAAAACTCTAGGAGAGCGCTTCATTGGACCATCTAGAGGCTTACGGCCAATCCTCTCACTTATCGGCCAATTCCCATAAAAGCGGCACGAAAAAGCCCCCGAGCTGCGTTTCGGGGGCTTTGCTATGAGGGCTTTACATCATTGTCTTAAGCGCGCTGGTCAAAAACCTAGCAAAAGCGGCAACCAGTGTTGAATTGCTAAAGAATTTGAGGAAGAGCATGATCAAAGCGGTAATACTCATATTTTCTCCTTTCGTTGGGTTCACGCATCTTGCATGGTGGAAATAGTTGAAAAAGCCCATAGTAAAAACCCTGTTGATAACAATGCTGGACGGGTAACCTCTCTGACTATGAGCCAGGACCATGAATCACTCGAAAATCTGCTGAACGAAGACCGCCATTTTCCGCCAAGCTCGGAGTTCGCAGCGGCGGCAAATGCTAAGCCTGAGATTTATGCCCGCGCCGAAAAAGATCGTTTGGCATTCTGGGAAGCTCAAGCCGGCGAGCTTACGTGGGAGAAAAAATGGGATACGGTCCTAGAGTGGCAAGCGCCCTATGCCAAATGGTTTATTGGTGGAAAGTTAAACGCCTCCGTAAACGCACTTGATCGTCACGTTGCCGAAGGCCGCGGTAACCGTGTTGCTTTTCACTTTGAAGGCGAACCTGGTGACACGCGAACAATTACGTATGCACAGTTACTAATTGAAGTTAAGAAGACCGCTAATGCACTTATTGAACTTGGCATAAACGCCGGAGATCGCGTTGCCATTTACATGCCGATGATTCCTGAAGCGGCAGTTGCAATGTTGGCGTGTGCTCGTATTGGTGCACCACACTCAGTTGTTTTCGGTGGATTTTCTGCCGATGCACTTCTTTCTCGTATTCAAGATGCAGATGCAAAATTAGTGATTACCGCCGACGGTGGCTTTCGCAAAGGCGCACCCTTCGCATTAAAGCCTGCTGTCGATGACGCGCTCAAAGGAAAACATAACGTCGCCAAAGTATTAGTTGTTCAGCGCACAAAACAGGAGACCGCATGGGATGCCACCCGCGATATTTGGTGGCATGAAATTGTTGGCCGTCAAAGCGAAGAGCATGTGGCTGAAAGCTTTGATTCTGAACACCCATTGTTTATTTTGTATACCTCTGGCACCACTGCTAAGCCAAAGGGTATTTTCCATACAACTGGCGGTTATTTAACCCAAGTGGCCTATACGCACAAGGTTGTCTTTGATTTGAAGGCAGAGACGGATGTCTATTGGTGCACTGCCGACGTCGGCTGGGTTACCGGCCATAGTTATATTGTCTATGGCCCACTTATTAACGGAGCCACACAAGTAATGTATGAGGGCACTCCCGATACGCCACATAAAGGTCGGGTCTTTGAAATCATTGCTAAATATGGCGTAACTATTTTGTACACCGCGCCAACGCTTATTCGCACCTGGATGAAGTGGGGCGACGAATTTCCAAATGCCCATAACTTAAAATCTCTTCGACTTCTTGGATCCGTTGGCGAACCAATTAATCCTGAAGCGTGGATGTGGTATCGCGAAGTGATTGGCGGAGATCGTTGTCCGATCGTCGACACTTGGTGGCAAACTGAAACCGGTGCAATAATGATTTCGCCACTGCCGGGTGTGACTTCCACAAAGCCTGGCTCTGCGATGGCAACTATTCCCGGGATTAGCGCAAAAATTGTCGATGAAAATGCAGTTCCGGTTGGCAACGGTCATGGCGGATTTTTAATTTTAGACAAACCGTGGCCCGCAATGTTGCGTGGCATCTGGGGCGAAGACGAGAGATATAAGGAAACATACTGGTCACGTTTTGATGGAATTTATTTTGCTGGAGATGGCGCAAAATTTGATGATGAAGGCGCTATTTGGTTGCTCGGCCGAGTCGATGATGTCATGAATGTTTCAGGTCATCGAATCTCTACAACCGAAGTTGAATCCGCCCTTGTCTCCCATGAGGCTGTGGCAGAGGCTGCAGTTGTAGGTGCAGCAGATGCAATGACTGGCCAAGGGATTGTTGCTTTTGTTATTTTGCGCTCGGGTGTCGAACACTCGGATGGAGATGTACTGCTAGCCGAACTTCGAAATCACGTAGCAAAAGAGATCGGTTCCATCGCTAAGCCTCGTCAGATTTTGATTGTAAATGAACTACCAAAGACTCGAAGCGGAAAGATTATGCGGCGTCTGCTAAAAGACGTTGCCGAGGACCGTGTAGTTGGAGATGCCACAACGCTGGCTGACCCAAATATCATGAAGAAGATCGCAGAGGGCTTAAAGACTGCCAAGGATGAGGATTAGAGCTTCACGCCTAAGTACTTACTAGTGAGCGTAATTAGTTCAATCTCATTTTTAAGCACGCCTATTTTCTTATAGGCAATAGTTCCGTCGGCTGCAATAAACCATGTGACTGGTACACCCATTCCGAAATATGCACGCGATCGACCGTCACTATCGAAGAGGTTGGGCCACGTCATGCCGTGCGTTAGAACAAATTTTTGTCCATCTTTTATGCTGGCCTCTTCAACATCAACACCAACAAGTTGCAGTTTGTCTTTTGCTTTTTTATAGAATGATCGAAAGATTGGAATTTCTTCTTTGCATGGAGCACACCAAGAACCCCATACATTAACAATCATGGGACCGTGTACTGCATTTATTGAAGCGCCTTTAGTTCCATCTAAACAATTTAACTCGATTGGGTTTGCAGTACTAGTGCTTTGTATCGCTGCACAAGAAACGACTTTACCTGCGACTTGATTAGTTGGTGTTGAACAACTAGTCAGCAGCAATAAAGCGCAGGCGAGAGCGATTCTTCTCAACGAAAGTCCTTATCTGTCTTTACGAGGAGCTTAGCTTTTTCGACATCCATTTCACCAATGCCGACGCTTGGACAGATTTTTGCAACCGGGCATACTCCACAAGCGGGCTTGCGCGAGTGACAGATTCGCCGCCCATGCCAAATCATGCGTTGAGACAAATTAGTCCATTCGCTTTGCGGAATTAATGCACCCACAATGTGTTCGACTTTCACGGGATCTTTTTCGGTCGTCCAACCAAATCGACGAGAGAGTCGACCAAAGTGGGTATCAACTGTTATTCCTGGGATATCAAATGCGTGTCCTAAGACAACGTTTGCTGTTTTGCGTCCAACGCCCGGAAGCGTAATTAGCTCTTCTAACGTACACGGAACTTCACCGCCAAAGTCGTCAAGAATTTTTGCCGCTAAGCCTTTGATGTGACGGGCCTTTGCTCGGTAGAAACCAGTTTGGTAGACAAGTTTTTCTACATCGTGGATATCTGCCTTTGCAAAAGCTTTTGCATTTTTATACTTTTTAAATAGGGCCGGAGTGACCGTATTAACCCGTTTATCCGTGCACTGTGCACTTAGTACGGTAGCGATTATTAATTGCAAGGGGTTCTCAAAATCTAATTCGCAGCGGATATCAGGGTAGGTCTTGGTAAGGATGCGATAAACGGCCCTGGCCTGCTTGCGGCTTTCTTTATCGGCAGGCATGAGGCTAAAGTACTCCTCGTGACCCCAGAAGCAGATGTATTCCGTAAAGCCCCACTCTTTACCGCCCTTGACGATGCTGCCGCCGATTCATTGCGGGCATCGATGGATCCAGTGAAGATTGCAAAGGGCGGCGTCCTTTTTGCCGAAGGCGATGAGGGTGATCACCTGTATGTAATCGTTGAAGGAAAATTAAAGCTCGGTACTTCAAGTGGCGATGGCCGCGAAAATCTTTTATCAATTCTTGGGCCTGGCGAAATGTTTGGTGAACTTAGCCTTTTTGATCCAGGTCCGCGCACATCAACTGCCACTGCAGTCACTGATGCGAAACTGCTCAGCCTCGGACATAAAGATTTAATTCCATGGTTAGCTCAAAATCCCGCAGTGGCTCTGCATTTACTTGCGCGTTTAGCTCAAAGACTTCGTCGTACAAATGAGGCCGTTGGTGATTTAGTTTTCTCTGATGTTCCAGGTCGCGTCGCTAAAGCCCTTATCGATCTTGGTGAGCGTTTTGGAAAACAAACCGCTGAAGGTCTTTATGTGCACCATGATTTAACTCAAGAAGAACTCGCGCAGTTAGTCGGTGCATCACGTGAAACCGTAAACAAAGCGCTTGCCGATTTTGCTGGTCGCGGCTGGTTAAAGTTAGATGGTCGTGCAGTGCTTATTACCGATTACGAACGCTTATCAAAGCGCGGTAAATGACTAGTCTGTAATTTCTACAGTTAGTTCGATTTCAACTGGTGAGTTCAGCGGCAATTCAGCTATTCCAACGGCACTTCGCGCATGCTTTGCGCCATCGCCCCAAATAGCTAAAAAGAGTTCGCTGGCGCCATTCACGACAACAGGTCCATTGATATAGCCAGGTACACCATTAACGTAGCCAACTACGCGAACAATCTTTGAGATTTTATTTACATCGGCAACAGTTGCAACGGCAGCTAATGCATTCAGCGCACAAATCTGAGCCAACTCTTTTGCGCGCTCGGGTGACATTTCTCCGCCAACTTTGCCAACGCCAGCCATTTCGCCATTTACTAGCGGCAATTGCCCTGCAGTAAATACAATATTTCCGGTTCGGATCGCTGGAACATAGGCCGCAATTGGCAATGCCGCTACGGGAAGTTCAAGGCCAAGTTCTTTCAGCTTTGCACGGACATCTAGAGAATTCATTTGATCTCTCGTTTCATATACGCAACTAGTTGCTCGCCAGTTCCTGGCGCTGGAATAACTTGGACGAGTTCCCAACCATCTGAACCCCAGGTATCTAGGATCTGCTTAGTTGCATGAGAGAGTAATGGGACAGTTGCGTATTCGAATTTCATTTATTTAACGCTTCTTTCACTAGGTTTGAAACAATAGACCCATCAGCCTTGCCCGCAATTAGCCCTTTAACTGCGCCCATAACTTTGCCCATATCCCCTGGCCCAGCAGCACCAGTTGATGCGATTGCATCGGCAATCATCTTCTTAATGTCATCGGTGCTCAATTGAGCCGGTAAGTATTTAGCAATAACTTCGCCTTCGGCCTTTTCCAGTGCGGCCTTGTCAGCGCGACCGGCGGCTTCAAACGCCTCTGATGCTTCGCGACGCTTTTTAGCCTCGCGCGAGAGGACGGTGATTACTTCATCATCACTCAAGACCCGTGCCTCTTTGCCTGAAACCTCTTCATTAGTGATTGCAGTTAGAACCATTCGAATGGTGCTGGAAGTGATTTCATCACGGCTTCGAATCGCCTCAGTTAAGTTGCTACGTAGGGTTTCCTTGATGCTCATGATGTGAACTCTATCGCGAGAAGCTCGGCGATTTGAGCGGTATTTAACGCCGCTCCTTTGCGTAAATTATCGCCGCAAACGAACATATCTAAGGCCATTGGATTATCGATGCTTTTGCGTACGCGTCCTACCCACGTTGGATCCGTTCCAACTACATCGGCAGGTGTTGGAAACTTATGATTTGCTGGATCATCGACCAACTTCACTCCAGCGGCCTTCTCCAAAATATCTTGCGCTCCCTGGCGTGAAGGCTCTTTCGCAAAAACCGCATGCACTGTAAGTGAGTGTGTAGTAATTACTGGAACGCGTACGCACGTGGCAGAAACTTTCAAATCAGGTAAACCTAAAATCTTGCGTGATTCATTGCGCACTTTGAGCTCTTCCGATGAATAACCATCTTCCTTTAGTGATCCGGCCCATGGCACAACGTTTAATGCAAGTGGTGCAGGAAACGGACCGTTGTCGGTTATGTACTTCCGAGAATCACCGGCAGTGGTTCCTGCATCAGTGCCGGCAACCTGTTTCATTTGCTCGCGCAAAATATCAATGCCTGCTTGGCCCGCACCCGATGCTGCCTGGTAAGAAGAGACAACAAGTTCTACTAATTCATAGTCATGGTGAAGTGCACCGAGTGCAACAATCATTGAAAGCGTAGTGCAGTTAGGATTTGAAATGATTCCACGCGGGCGCTTCTTAACATCAAGGGGATTAACTTCAGGAACTACTAGGGGAACGTCGACATCCATGCGAAATGCCCCGGAGTTATCGACAACAACTGCGCCACGTGATGCCGCGATTGGTGCCCATTCAGCTGAAATCTCATCGGGGACGTCGAACATTGCAACATCAATGCCGTCAAAACTCTCTGGCGTTAGCGCAACAACCGTTAACTCTTCGCCGCGGCACATGAGCTTCTTGCCAGCGCTTCGCGCCGATGCGATTAATCGAATCTCTCCCCAAACATCTGGGCGCTCAGACAAAATTCCGAGCATGACGGTTCCAACCGCCCCAGTTGCACCAACAACTGCAAGTGATGGTTTGCTCATCGACCAGAGCCCCCATAAACAACGGCTTCACTCTGATCGGCATCTAAGCCAAAGGCTGTGTGGGCAGCTTTAACGCCACGCTCTACATCAGCTTCTCTGCAAATTATCGAGATACGGATTTCAGAGGTTGAAATCATTTCGATATTTACTCCAGCCTCTGAAAGGGCGGCAAAAAAAGTTGCAGTTACACCTGGGTGTGAGCGCATTCCAGCCCCGACTAATGAAAGTTTTCCAATTTGATCGTCGTATTGAATAGACGCAAAACCGACTTCACCTTGAAGCTTCTGCAAGATTGCAGTTGCATCAGCGCCTTCATCTTTCGGTAAAGTAAATGAGATATCAGTTAAGCCAGTTGCAGCTGCGGAAACATTTTGGACAATCATGTCAATATTGATATCGCCATCGGCAATTGCTTGGAAAATCCGGGCAGCAACGCCAGTGCGATCGGGCACTCCCACAACCGTGATCTTTGCTTCACTCTTATCGTGGGCGATTCCTGAGATAATTGCTTGTTCCATGGCTCCTCCTTCAGGGTGATCTTTGACCACCCAGGTTCCTTCGTTGCTTGAAAAAGATGAACGTACGTGAATAGGTAAGTTGTAACGACGCGCGTATTCAACACAGCGCAAGTGCAAAACTTTTGCACCGCTTGCTGCCAGTTCTAACATTTCATCATAAGTAACTGTTTTTAATTTGGTTGCCGTTGGCACGACGCGCGGATCGGCGCTGTAAACCCCATCGACATCCGTATAAATTTCACAGACATCAGCATCTAAAGCAGCAGCGAGCGCAACTGCAGTTGTGTCACTGCCTCCGCGACCAAGCGTTGTTACATCCTTTGTATCTTGCGAAATTCCTTGAAACCCGGCAACGATTGCAATCGCGCCTTCTTTTAACGCTTCCTGAATTCGTCCCGGTGTCACATCGATGATGCGGGCACGGCCATGTGTCGATGTTGTAATCACGCCAGCTTGACTGCCAGTAAAGGAGCGGGCTTCATGACCTAAATTTGTAATTGCCATTGCAAGCAGCGCCATAGAAATCCGCTCGCCCGCCGTTAGCAACATATCTAACTCGCGCCCCGATGGGATTGGCGTTATCTGTTTTGCTAAATCGATGAGCTCATCGGTCGTATCGCCCATCGCCGAAACTACGACGACGACCTGATTTCCATCGCGTTTTGCCGCCACAATTCGATTGGCTACACGCTTCATCCCCTCGGCATCGGCTACCGAAGATCCGCCGTATTTCTGAACAATGAGTCCCATGTGTTAATGGTGGCCTATGGGATTAAATGGCGCGAACCCTTTTTCTGATTTTCTTACTATGTGAGACGGAACCAGTACCACATTGTGGGATTAAACGCTACGGCGACCTTCAAATGCCCGTCCGAGCGTAACTTCGTCGGCATATTCCAAATCTCCGCCTACTGGCAGACCTGAGGCCAGACGAGAGGTCTTGATGTTGAGTGGCTTAATCAAGCGAGCCAAATAGGTAGCCGTAGCCTCTCCCTCAAGGTTTGGATCCGTTGCCAAAATAACTTCAACAATTTCCGGGTCGCTCAAACGCGCCATTAATTCACGGATACGTAACTGCTCGGGACCGATTCCATCGATTGGAGAAATTGCGCCACCGAGTACATGGTACTTACCGCGAAATTCACGAGTGCGCTCGATTGCTATCACATCTTTACTCTCTTCGACAACACAAATCGATGTGTTATCCCGCCTTGGGTCACGACAGATGCGACACTCATCTTCTTCGGAAACATTGCCGCACGTTGTACAAAACTTTACGCGCTCTTTTACTGTGCGAATCGAATCGACAAGGGCGGCAGCGATTTCAGGTTCAGATTGCAGAATATGAAAAGCAATTCGTTGGGCCGACTTAGGACCAATTCCTGGCAGTCGACCTAGAGCATCAATCAGATCTTGAATTGCGCCTTCGTACATTCCTGACATCTAGTTACTTCTCAATCACTTTTGCGCCGAGTTCTTGCGCTAATAGTGCGGCCCCTGAAAGCAAAACTTTATCGCTTGGTGCCTCAGACGTTCGCGTCTCGCGTGCAGCCGGAGTATTTGTATCAATCGATGGATCTACAACACATTCGATTTTTCGATCAATACCAACTACATCTACAAAAGCTTTACGCAGAATTTCATCCGACTCTGATCGCACAAATGAATCGCGTGCACCGGCGTTCACGATTCCAATTGTGATTGCTTTGTCATCAACGGCTAAAACTTGTGCAGATGCACTCAGCAGTGACCACGTAAGTCTGCGGCGCTTCTTTACATCTTCAATAACGTCAGGCCATGCGCGGCGAAGGGCTGCGATGTCAAAGGCTCCATGCTGCGAGGTTGGAGGCTGAACAGCAGCAGGTTTCGCTTCTTCAACTTTAGAGTGAGTGACTTCAGAAGGCGCATGAGTGGAGCCTGTATTCTCTTTTGGCTCCACGGTGCGAGCCTCTGAAGGACGAACGGTAGACATTGGGGCTAAGTTTTCTGCACGCTCTAAGCGCTCAATACGCGACAACATTCCAGATTCACTCGAGTCACCGATGG
The DNA here is from genome assembly GCA_037139795.1 of Actinomycetes bacterium. Taxonomy (GTDB): domain Bacteria; phylum Actinomycetota; class Actinomycetes; order Nanopelagicales; family Nanopelagicaceae; genus Planktophila. The sequence continues at coordinate 1,221 of JBAXFS010000018.1, read as the reverse complement.
GCAAAAGTATGCGCCCACAAATGAGTTCAAGCATTAATCGCGGCGCAGTGGCACCACGCATCTGGGTCAGGCCCTCTGCGGCAATATCAGCTGCGCGAGAGAGATTGGCTGCGCCGATATGTGCGGCCTGATTAGTCATTCGCTCCATCTGATCATCGGGCATATCGCGCAAAATCGAATTATTTGTTGAGTCTTTCAGGGCATCGACAATCATTAAGTCGCGGATTCGCTCTAATAAATCGCCCGTAAATCGGCGTGGGTCATGGCCTGATTCGATAACACGATCGATTGTTCTAAACAGCGTTGCACCATCATGGGCTGCAATTGCATCAATGGCATCGTCTAGTAGTGCGCCATCGGTAAAGCCAAGTAATTGAATTGCGATGTCATAACTCACGCCATCGCTACCTGCACCGGCAAGTAGTTGGCCAAGCACAGATAATGCATCGCGAACTGAACCACCTGATGCGCGAACCACTAGCGGGATTACGCCTTTAGCAACGCTTACGCCCTCGAGGTTACAAATTTTTTCTAAATGGGCTGCCAAGATTCCAGGTGGAACTAAACGGAATGGATAGTGATGTGTGCGCGAGCGGATAGTTGCAATTAACTTATCCGGCTCAGTTGTTGCAAAAATAAAAATAACGTGGGGAGGTGGCTCTTCCACAACTTTTAAAAGTGCGTTAGCTGCACCAGGTCCGAGTTGATGCGCCTCATCAATAATATAAATTTTGTAACGCCCTTGCACTGGTGCAAAGAAAGCTTTATCGCGTAAATCGCGCGCATCATCGACTAAGCCATGCGTCGCAGCATCCAGTTCAATAACATCTAACGAACCCGGACCATTCGCAACTAAATCTTTGCAAGATTGGCACTCACCACATGGATTAGGTGTTGGACCTTTTTCACAGTTGAGCGAGCGCGCCATGATTCGTGCACTCGATGTTTTTCCGCAACCGCGTGGACCTGAAAATAAATATGCATGGTGTGTGCGATCGCCAGTTAGCGCATTCGATAGTGGAACGGTTACGTGTTCCTGGCCAATTACGTCGGCAAATACGGATGGGCGATACTTACGGTACAAAGCTAAAGACATCGCCGCTCTCCTCTATTCCTACTCATCTGCGCCTTAATTTAAAGGACCCCTCGTACACCCGCCAGAGCGTACCTACCCTTGCTGCATTCCTGCCCTGGGGGAGTTCAGTACGGTAACGCCGTACG
>JBAXFS010000017.1:0-26526 GCA_037139795.1 Actinomycetes bacterium | reverse complement strand
AGTGCCGCTAAACGAACTGCAGGGCGCATGTAATCGCTAAAGACGGCAAAAGTTCCACCGAAAGATCGCGTCAGACCATGCAAAGCAATGCCGTTAAGAACCGATCCCATTGCATGTTCGCGAATTCCAAAGTGGATAACTCGTCCATAAGGATTAGCACCTTTGATTGCACTTGTGTCGGGCAGAAATGATCCACCACCCTCGATGCTGGTGTTATTAGATCCAGCTAAATCGGCAGAGCCTCCCCAAAGTTCAGGCAGAGTTTGGGCGATTGCATTAATGACATCTCCGGACGCTGCGCGCGTTGCGATTTCTTTTCCAGGAGCAAATACAGGAATTGCTGAATCCCAGTTAGCGGGAAGCGTACGAGTGCGAAGGCGTTGTAGTAGCGCAGCTTGCGCTGCATTGGCATCGCGCCACTTTGAAAACTCTAAATCCCACGTTGTACGAAGGGCGGCTCCACGCGATTTAACTTTACGCACATGCGCTAAAACCTCATCGGGCATTGCAAATTTTTCATCGGGGTTTAAACCGAGAAGGGTTTTAGTTGCGGCAATCTCTTCATCTCCCAATGCCGAACCATGTGACTTACCGGTTCCACGAAGATTAGGAGCAGGCCAAGCAATAACCGTCTTTAAGCGAATTAAGCTCGGCTTAGTGGTTTCGGCCTTTGCGGCAGTCATCGCGGCATCAAGGGCGGCAAGATCAACGTTTCCATCTGCAGCGGCGGCAACATCAATTACCTGCCAACCGTAAGCGCGGTAGCGCATTGATACATCTTCAGTGAAAGCATTATGCGTATCGCCTTCAATTGAGATTCGGTTGTCATCGTAAATAATATTGAGATTTCCGAGCTCCTGTGTTCCAGCAAGGGATGATGCTTCAGCGCTCACGCCCTCTTGTAAATCACCATCTGAACAAATAACCCAGATGGAGTGATCGAAGATTGATTTCGTAGCAGTGGGATCTAATAATCCACGTTCATAACGCGCTGCCATCGCCATTCCAACTGCGGTTGCAACACCTTGCCCAAGGGGACCAGTTGTCATTTCAACGCCGGCAGTATGTCCATACTCTGGGTGGCCTGGCGTTAATGAACCCCAAGTTCTAAAACTCTCTAAATCTTTCATTTCGAGACCATAACCGCTATAGAAAAGTTGTGTGTACAACGTAAGGGATGAATGTCCACACGAGAGAATAAATCGATCGCGTCCAAGCCACTGTGGATCAGCTGGGTCGTGTACTAAGTGACGTTGAAATAAAAGATAGGCAACTGGTGCCAGTGACATCGCCGTACCTGGATGGCCATTGCCCACTTTTTGAACGGAATCGGCGGCTAAAGCTCGCGCATAAGCAATCGCTCGGTCGTCGAGCTCGGTCCACCCTGAAATTGTGCTCATATCGCGCGTCCCATTTCTTCTCGTTGAACCGATAACCACACTCTCCAAGCAGCAATCCATACCAACGTAGAGCCAGCTAAATGCGTAGCGACGAGGAGTTCAGGCACGCCTTGAATATATTGAATCAGACCAATTAAACCTTGAGCTAAAGAGATAAGAGTGAAAATTGCGAGTAGTTTTTTAGTCGCGGGGCTGGTTTCTTTAGATAAATAAAAAGCAAAAGTAAGAAGCAATAGAAGTACGACCGCGCTTCCATGTAGCAAAGCCGCAGTTTGAATTTTTATATGAAGGCGCGGAGCATTGATATCGCCTGCATGTGGTCCAGCCCCGGTGACGACCGTTCCAAAAACAAGGACTACAGCTGAAAGTGATACGTGTGCGCGCGAGAAAATATCGGGTACAAGATGGGAAAGTTTCTTAACTTCTGGAGTATGACGACGCGTGAAAAGTGAAGTCGCTGCAGCTATCAAAATTATTGACAGTAGGAAATGGCTGGCAACTGAAATTGGATTTAGATGTGTCAGAACAGTTATGCCACCCAAAACTCCCTGTCCGAAAATTCCAAGAAATTGTCCGATTGCAAGAATTCGCAGATCTTTTCTACCGCTTCTAAGGACTGCAACGAGAGTTGTTAAGGCTGCAATGACGAGAACGAAAGTTATTAGTCGGTTTCCAAATTCAATCCATGCATGCACTTGGCCCTGAATCTGGCCGGCCACTGGAACATAGGAGCCGGGAGTGCATTGCGGCCACGTGGGGCAGCCCAGACCTGAGCCGGTAAGTCGGACTGCGCCACCAGTGACGACCAGGGCTCCTTGGAGAAAGAGGAGGATGGCAGTTGCTGGGGGGAGAATCCGCGCAGCAACACCGGCAGATTTACTCATGGCCATACCCTATTGCCCAGCGTGGCTTAGGGCTTGAAGTGGCCATTTGTGTCGAATTACGACACAATACTGTTGTGAAAATAGACCAGCGCCTGAAGGCGGCAAAGAGTGAGGATCCGCGCACCCGCGACCTTGTGGCTCGGTCAATTCTAGAAAATGGACCGTCGAGTGCTGCCACTCTCGCCACCCGTTTAGGTCTGACTCCCGCTGGCATCCGCCGCCATTTAGATCTGCTCGTCGCAGATGGCGTACTTGAGGCACGTGAACCGCACTCCGCCCTGAGTAGAGGTCGCGGTCGGCCATCAAAAGTATTTCTAATGTCGGACTCTGGACGCCAGAAATTCGAACATTCATATGATGATTTAGCGGTTTCGGCACTTAAATTTATGTCGGCCCAGCTGGGCGATCATTTAGTTAGTGCATTTGCTAATAACCGCGCCGAAGACATCGAACGTCAAGCCGCTATTGCGATTGCTAAGAAATCCAAGAAGAGCGTTGCCCTTGCCGAGTTTTTAACACAACAAGGTTATGCCGCGAGTGTTCAATCGCGTCCATTGGGTGAGGAGCTATGCCAACACCACTGCCCAATTGCACACGTCGCCTCTGAATTCCCGCAGTTATGCGAAGCCGAAACTGAAGCGCTATCCCGATTGCTCGGAACCCACGTTCAACGTCTGGCAACAATTGCACATGGCGACGGCGTTTGTACGACTTTTATTCCAACACCACAATCTAGTTCCAACAACGGAAAGGTACGTGCATGACAATCGCACATCCAGAACTCGAAGGCCTCGGAAATTACGAATACGGCTGGTCGGATAAGAGTGAGGTCGGCACTAATGCCCGTCGCGGAATTAACGAGGATGTCGTTCGAGACATCTCGCAAAAGAAGTCAGAGCCACAGTGGATGCTTGATCTGCGCTTAAAAGGTTTAGCGCTCTTTGAAAAAAAGCCCATGCCTACATGGGGCTCAGATTTATCGGGTATTTTCTTTGACACAATTAAATACTTCGTGCGCTCAACTGAAAAGCAAGCTGCGACGTGGGATGACCTGCCAGAAGAGATTAAAAATACCTACGATCGACTTGGAATTCCTGAGGCTGAAAAGCAGCGTTTAGTTTCAGGCGTTGCAGCTCAGTATGAATCAGAGGTTGTCTACCACTCAATTCGCGAAGATTTAGCGGCGCAAGGTGTCATTTTCCTTGATACCGATACCGCGCTCAAAGAGCACCCTGAGTTGTTTAAAGAGTATTTCGCAACTGTAATTCCAGTTGGCGATAATAAGTTCGCAGCCCTTAACACGTCTGTATGGTCTGGCGGTTCATTTATCTATGTACCTAAAGGCGTCCATGTTGAGATTCCTTTGCAGGCATATTTCCGTATTAACACTGAAAACATGGGTCAGTTCGAGCGCACTCTGATCATTGCCGACGAAGATTCATACATTCACTATGTTGAAGGATGTACTGCACCGATCTACAAGTCAGACTCACTTCACTCTGCAGTCGTTGAAATCATCGTTAAAAAGGGCGCACGCGTGCGTTATACAACGATTCAAAACTGGTCTAACAACGTTTACAACTTAGTTACTAAGCGCGCGACATGTGCTGAAGGCGCAACGATGGAGTGGGTAGATGGAAACATCGGCTCAAAAGTAACGATGAAGTATCCAGCAATCTTTTTGATGGGTCCACATGCAAAGGGCGAGACGCTGTCTCTAGCTTTTGCGGGGGAGGGTCAACATCAAGACTCCGGCGCAAAAATGGTTCACGCTGCGCCATACACATCATCGTCAGTAATCTCTAAATCTGTTGCCCGTAATGGAGGTCGTACGTCATACCGTGGGCTTGTTCAAGTTCAAGAAGGCGCACATCACTCAAAGAGCACCGTTAAGTGCGATGCACTTCTTGTCGACACAATTTCACGATCTGATACATATCCGTACGTTGATATTCGTGAAGATGATGTATCGATGGGTCACGAAGCGACGGTCTCCAAGATCAGTGATGACCAACTTTTCTATCTGATGTCGCGAGGTTTAACTGAGGATGAAGCAATGGCCATGATTGTGCGTGGCTTCATCGAACCTATCGCGCGCGAACTTCCTATGGAGTACGCCCTTGAGCTCAATCGTCTTATTGAACTTCAAATGGAAGGCGCAGTTGGTTAATGTCTCTTTTAACAAGTAATTATTTAACTCCAACTGGGCGGGAAGAGGCTTGGCGCTTCACTCCGCTCAAACGGCTACGAGGTTTGCACGATGGTCAAGCAGTAGTGGGTGATCGCTCAACTTTGGTTGCTAAATCGGCATTGCCAACGGGCGTAGCTTTCCTCCGCGAAAACCTCGAACCTCTGGCCCACAGTGATGACGTAATCATTGAACGCATTCGTGGTTTATCTGGCGACGTAGCGCACCTTTCTATTTCGGCTAACACTGAACTCTCTGAGCCAATTTTCCTAGGACGCACCCTTGGTGCACTCGATACCGCTGAGCTCTCACGAGTGCGTATTTCCTTGGGCGCTCACGCTGTAGCAACCGTGGTTGTTGAAAACACGGGGGATACGATTCTGGCCGAGGATTTAGAGATCTCACTGGCCCCCGGAGCATCACTTAAATTCATTACTCTGCAAGAGTTTGATTCCAAGAGTGTTTACACCGCTCGTCACCATGCAGTAGTCGATAAGGACGCGCACTATAAATCGATTACCGTCACTGTCGGCGGCGATGTTGTTCGAATTCTTCCTACGGTCGAATTCATCGCCCCAGGTGGCTCCGTTGAACTCCTGGGTGTCTACTTTGCAACTGCTGGACAGTTCTTTGAGCATCGCATGCACGTAGATCACGCAGTTCCAAATGCTAAATCTCGCGTGAACTTCAAAGGAGCACTCGCTGGTAGAGATGCACACACGGTCTGGATTGGCGATGTGTTGATTCGTGCAGTTGCCGAAGGCACCGATACTTATGAGCTCAATCGCAACTTACTCTTAAGTGATGGCGCACGCGCTGATTCGGTACCTAATTTAGAGATTGAAACCGGAGAGATCGTTGGTGCGGGCCATGCAAGTACAACGGGTCGATTTGATGACGAGCAGCTTTTCTACTTAATGTCGCGCGGAATTACTTTAGAGAATGCTCGACGTTTAGTTGTTCGCGGATTTTTCAATGAGATTATCACTGAAATTGGCAATGAGGCCATTCAAGAGCGTTTAATGAATCGCATTGATGCTGAGCTCGAGAAGGCAGGTGCCTAAATGGCGGATTTTCAGTTAGATCAACTGGTAAGTGGCAAGCCCGTCAAACTCGAAAAGGGCGATAAAACTATTTGTGTGACGCGAGTGGGAGATGAAGTCTTTGCTATCGACGACGTTTGCACCCATTCAGAGGCCTCACTCTCTGAGGGCGAAGTCAGCGATCACAAAATCGAATGCTGGTTACATGGCGCAGAGTTTGATTTGCGCACAGGAGCAGCAGTTACGCTGCCAGCAAATGTTGCAGTTAAGACCTATCCGGTAACAATCGAAGCAAATTCAGTCACAGTAGAGATTTAAGAGAGAAGAGAAAATAATGAGCACACTAGAAATTCGCAACCTACAAGTTAGCGTCAATACCGAAAATGGCGCAGTAGATATTCTTAAAGGCGTCGACCTGACAATTAAGTCAGGCGAAACTCACGCGATTATGGGTCCAAATGGTTCCGGTAAATCAACGTTGGCCTATTCAATTGCGGGTCACCCAAAGTACACAATCGTTGGTGGTTCAGTAACACTCGACGGCGCTGATGTTCTGGCGATGACTGTAGACGAGCGTGCCAAGGCGGGACTATTTCTTGCCATGCAGTATCCAGTTGAAGTACCTGGTGTATCAGTCTCTAACTTCCTTCGAACTGCAGCTACTGCTCTTCGTGGCGAGGCCCCAAAGCTGCGCACATGGGTTGGCGAAGTAAAGGAGGCGATGGAGGCACTTAATATGGATCCATCTTTTGCATCGCGAAATGTTAATGAAGGTTTTTCTGGCGGTGAAAAAAAGCGTCATGAAATCATGCAACTCGAACTTCTCAAGCCAAAAATTGCAATCTTGGATGAGACGGATTCCGGCTTAGATGTCGATGCACTCCGTATTGTCTCAGAAGGCGTTAACCGTGCTAAAGCCAACAATAACCTGGGAGTACTTTTGATTACCCACTACACACGAATCTTGAAGTACATTAAGCCAGATTTCGTTCATGTTTTTGCTAATGGTCATATCGTTGAAGAGGGCGGACCTGATTTGGCCGACAAGCTAGAGGCCAATGGCTATGCAGATTATGTGAGCAAGTAAGAGAGTATGTCGTTTTCCGCCGCGCAAGTACGTAAAGATTTCCCAATCTTTGAACGTACTGTTCGCGACGGGAAAAAACTTATCTACTTAGACAGTGGTGCCACTAGTCAGAAGCCGAACGCAGTTATTGAGGCTGAAAGTAATTTCTATAGATTTCATAACTCTGCCGCCCATCGCGGAGTGCATCAATTGGCAGAAGAGGCCACCGATGCCTATGAGGGTGCACGCGAAATCGTTGCTAAATTTCTACGTGCTCCAGGCGGTACTAGCGAAATCGTTTTCACAAAATCTGCCACTGAATCACTGAACTTGTTGGCATATGCAATGGGTAATGCACCCATTGGCAATCGCTTTGCTCTAAATTCGGGCGACCGAATTGTGGTTACAGAGATGGAACACCATTCCAATTTAGTTCCCTGGCAACAATTGGCGGCCCGGACCGGGGCAGAGTTAGCTTGGTTTTCGGTTACAGCTGATAGTCGTTTGGATTTAACCGCAATCAAGGATGTAATTACGCCTAACACCAAAGTAGTTGCGCTCACGCATCAATCCAATGTTCTTGGAACTATCAATCCACTTGAAGAGATTGTTGCCCGGGCGCATGAAGTCGGTGCCGTCGTAATTTTAGATGCCTGTCAATCAGCCCCACATATGTCGATAGATGTAAAAGCACTCGGTGTAGATTTCTTAGTTTTCTCTGGACACAAAGCGTTAGGTCCAACTGGAATTGGAGTTTTATGGGGACGCTCTACGCTCCTTGAAGAACTGCCACCATTTCTCTTTGGCGGTTCGATGATTGAAATGGTGACGATGACTACGGCAACGTGGGCACCCGTTCCGCAAAAATTTGAAGCTGGGGTTCCCAACATGGCGCAAGCGGTTGGCCTTGGTGCAGCGTTAGAGTATTTAACTAATCTTGGTATGGACAACGTCCATACGCATGAGCTCGAACTCACGGGATATCTATTAGCGAGATTGAAAGCGATTAAAGAGTTAAGAATTGTGGGACCTTCAGATACGCACGAACGAGGTAGTGCAGTCTCGTTTACCGTGGCTGAGATCCATCCGCATGACATTGGCCAATTTTTAGATAGCCAAGGTATTGCAGTTCGTACGGGCCAACACTGCGCATGGCCGCTTGCTAAGCGAATGGACGTTCCTGCAACCACACGCGCCTCTCTCTATCTCTACAACGACGAGAGCGATTGTGACGCATTGGTCGATGCGATTATCGGCGCCCAAAGATATTTTGGGAGGTTTTAAATGGAGTTGGATTCGCTTTATCAAGAGGTGATCCTTGATCACTATAAACACCCTCAACACAAAGGTCTCAGTCCTACATTTGATGCACAAGTCCATCATGTCAATACAAGTTGTGGTGATGAAATTACTCTCAATATTGAGCTAGAGGGCGATCGAATTAATACCCTTACCTGGGATGGACAGGGATGTTCGATTTCACAGGCCAGCGTTTCAATGATGAGCGATTTACTGACGGGCAAGAATTTGGAAGAAGCGGCAGTGGTTGTTAACTCTTTCTCAGAGCTCATGGCCAGTAAAGGTACCGCCGCAGGGGATCCTGAAATTTTAGAAGATGCCGTTGCTTTTGCCGGAGTTTCAAAGTTTCCGGGCCGAATTAAATGTGCACTTCTTGGGTGGATGGCTTTCAAAGATGTATCAATTCAAGCGCAGGCAAATGAGTGAATCAAGGGGAGAGCAATGACAACTAGCGTAGATGATGTAACCGAGGCGATGAAGGATGTCGTTGACCCGGAACTTGGAATTAATGTCGTTGACTTGGGGCTGATTTACGATGTGATGGTCGATGATGCCAACATTGCAATTCTCAATATGACGCTAACATCAGCGGCCTGTCCGTTACAGGATGTAATTGAAGATCAAACGAGACAAGCATTAGCTGGCATGACTAGCGACGTGAAAATTAACTGGGTCTGGATGCCACCTTGGGGCCCAGACAAAATCTCCGATGACGGGCGCGACCAACTGCGGGCGCTGGGATTTACGGTTTAACTCGTAACTGCATAGGCTAGTGACATGTCTTCGCACGCAGTTTGGATGTCGCATAGGTCAATGACGGCCGATCAATCGGTCAAGGAAGTTAAGTTAAAGCCAGGCACGGTTAAGCGGATATTAACTTTCGCGAGGCCCTACCGAAAAGGCATTTTTATCTTTCTAGGCACCGTTGTTGTTGATGCCGCACTCATAGTTACAACGCCGCTCCTTTTGCTTCGCCTTATCGATGATGGTGTCATTCCTAAAAATGGTGGGCTCATTACAAAGTTAGCGCTTCTCGTTGGATTACTTGCCATTGCCGATGCTGGCGTTAGTTTGTTAGGGCGCTACTTCTCCTCTCGTATCGGCGAAGGTCTAATCTACGATTTACGATCTCTTGTATTTGCCCATGTTCAACGTCAATCAATTGCCTTCTTTACACGCACTCAGACTGGTGCGCTAATCTCTCGAATCAACTCCGATGTAATGGGCGCACAACAGGCCTTTACTGCAACACTTTCAGGCGTAGTAAGTAACGTTGTTTCCTTAGTACTCGTTGGTGTGACCATGATGGTTTTGTCGTGGCAAATTACGATCTTCTCACTCCTATTACTTCCAGTTTTTCTCATTCCAACAAAATGGGTCGGACGTAAACTCCAAGCCTTGACTCGTGAGTCCTTCAATGTAAATGCTGAGATGTCGAGCACAATGACGGAGCGATTTAACGTTTCGGGTGCGATGTTGGTTGCCCTTTACGGTCAACCAAAACGCGAGGAAGAGTTCTTCCGCTCACGCGCAAGGCGAGTTGCAGATATTGGAATAAAATCCGCGATGCTTAACCGCCTGTTCTTTATTGCACTGACCAGCGTTGCCGCTATCGCTACTGCGTTTGCTTATGGAATTGGTGGCCATTTAGCTGTAAGTGGGAAAGTCACAGTTGGAACTTTGCTTGCAATTACGGCGTTGTTGGCGCGACTATATGGACCTTTAACGGCACTGTCCAATGTGCGTGTAGATGTTATGACATCCCTAGTCTCATTCGAACGTGTTTTTGAAGTTCTGGACTTGGAACCAATGGTGAAAGACAGAGACGGGGCAATTGCATATCACGCTAAAAATCCACGTATTGAGTTTGCCAATGTAGGTTTTGCTTACCCCAAAGCTAATGAGATCTCACTTGCATCCTTAGAATCTGCAGCAAAACCTGAAATGGTGCAAAGCGGTGAAGTTCTCAAGAACTTATCTTTTGTTGCAGAGCCCGGAACTCTCACGGCTCTCGTTGGCCCTTCGGGAGCGGGTAAAACCACAATCAGTGCGCTAATTCCACGACTCTACGATGTGACCTCGGGTGCTATTTCAATCGATGACCACGACATTCGGGATCTCACTCTGGAGTCATTGCGAAATTCAATTGGTGTCGTCATGCAAGATGCCCACCTATTTCACGAAACGATCGCCGAAAACCTGCGTTATGCAAAGTTGGATGCGACCGATGGTGAAATGCAGGCCGCTTGCGAAGCTGCACAAATTTGGAAGTTGATTCAATCGCTACCGAATGGCCTCGATACCATGGTTGGAGAGCGAGGACACCGCTTATCTGGTGGTGAAAAACAGCGTTTAGCGATCGCACGTTTACTTTTGAAATCACCCGCAGTCGTTATTCTCGATGAGGCAACGGCCCATTTAGATTCAGAGAACGAAGCTCTCGTCCATGCCGCCTTAGAAAGCGCGCTCAAGGGACGCACTAGCATCGTCATTGCTCATCGCTTAAGTACCGTTAGGGATGCCGATCAAATTCTCGTTCTTGAAAATGGTTCAATTGTTGAACGGGGTAAGCACGAGGAACTAGTAGCGCTCGGTGGACTTTATGCCGATCTATATAACCGACAAGATTTAACGGGTTCGTCTAATTAATATTCGGCCATAAACGATTAAGCCGCCGAAAAAAAGCCACTGTAACGCGTACGCCATGTGGGGGCCATCGCTGAGTTCGGGAAGTTGAGCTGGGACCGCTGGGGACAGTGATAGATCAGAGCCACTGAGTAAATCTAAATAGAAATTCTCGGTCTCCAGTCGCGACTGCGCATTAAGCTCGGCGACCATACCTTTACCATTCGAGGGAAGTGCGAAAAAAGAGCCATGCGGGAGCGACGAATCTAATCGAAGGCGCCCCATAATCTCGACAGTGCCTTGCGGAGGAAGCGTAACAACGGGGGGAGTAGTTGCAGTAACTCCGGCTTTTACCCAACCGCGGTCCACCCAGAATTTCTTATTATCGAGGGAAGTAAAAAGGGTTAGAACTTCAAAACCATATACGCCATCTGAATATCTATTTCGAAGCAGAATCTGTTTTTGTGAATCAAATTCACCTGAAGTCTTAACACTTTGCCACTCATAGCGCGCGGGCGTAGCCATCACATCGGTTAATTCTGCGGGAGTAAGGGCGATGTGATTGACGATGAGGGTATTTCGCGCGTGACGATTTACTCCGCGGTGATACTGCCATTGCGCCGCCCATAGACAGAGAACTATGAGGCCAAGGGCTACTATCGTTTTGAATATAGCCCAGGGTTCACGTTGCACGGGCATTACTTTAGTTTAAGAAAGTTCGCGGGGATTCTTATCGGCGACATTGGCACCAGGAGAGAAGGTTTCACGCCCAGCATTAGCGATTACCACAGCAAAATATGGCAATGAAACCGCACCTAGCAAGGCAAACCAACGAAATGGACTGGGCAAGATAACTGTCAAAATAAAACAGACCGTTCGAATCATCATGGATATGAAATATCGCTTCTGACGAGATGCTTGATCGGCGCTCAACGCTTTAGGCGCGCTGGTGATATCAAAGATTTCCTTCTCATTGGCCATGTAAATAAGTCTATTACGAGCCACGCGCCGTCGCACCTTTTGAATACCTCACAGTAGCCACTAGATTTACGGTCATGAGTTCACTCGCACTTGTCACTGGCGGCAATCGTGGAATCGGTTTAGCTATCGCTCACGCGCTCAAAACTGCGGGCCATGATGTTGTCATAACCTATCGAAGCGGCGTGCCTCCAATCGAATTTAAATCCGTATTGATGGATGTCACGTCAACCGAGAGTGTTGATTCAGCATTCGCCTCCATTGAGTCTCAGTGGGGTTTGCCAGAAGTCATCGTTGCCAATGCCGGAATAACTAAAGATGGTCTTGTCATGCGAATGAGTGATGCCGATTTTGAAGACGTCATAAATGCAAATTTAACCGGTGCATTTCGCGTTGCGCGCAGGGCCACTAAAGGTCTATTGAAATTAAAGCGCGGCCGCTTAATTTTTGTTGGCTCAGTTGTTGGGGCAACCGGCTCGGCGGGACAGGTTAATTACGCCTCGAGTAAATCAGGTCTCCTTGGCATGGCGCGATCCTTTGCGCGTGAAATTGGAAGTCGCGGCATAACCGCAAATGTTATTGCTCCAGGTTTTGTCGAAACCGACATGACATCTACTTTGGATGAAAAGCGCCGCGGAGAAATTGCAGCATCGGTACCGTTAGGGCGATTCTGTACAGCCGATGAGATAGCAGCAGTTGTTGCATTCATAGCATCACCACAAGCAAGCTATATAACTGGGGCGCTAATCCCAGTTGATGGCGGATTAGGTATGGGGCACTAAATGGGAATCCTTGAAGGCAAGAAGATACTTGTTACTGGTGTATTAACCGACGCCTCGATTGCATTTCACATTGCGCGCCTTGCCCAAGAGGAGGGCGCCGATGTCGTTCTCTCCTCATACGGTCGTGTGCTTTCTTTAACAACACGCATTTCAGCTCGCCTTCCAAAGCCTGCACCGATAGTCCAATTGGATGTTACAAATACGGAAGATCTCGATGCCCTGGAATTCAGAGTGCGCGAACATTTTCCAGATGGGTTAGATGGAGTAGTTCACTCAATTGGTTTTGCTCCAGAGGCCGCACTTGGCGGAAACTTCCTCAATACGTCTTGGGAAGATGTATCGACTGCGCTACATGTTTCGGCATATTCACTAAAGGCTTTGACGATGGCTGCACGTCCACTATTTAATGGCGGTGGATCGGTTGTAGGGCTGGATTTCGATGCCGCCGTTGCTTGGCCAAAGTATGACTGGATGGGTGTAGCTAAGGCCGCGCTCGAATCGACCTCCAGATACTTGGCTCGCGACTTAGGGGCTGAAAATATTCGCGTGAATTTAATTGCAGCAGGTCCCATTCGCACGATGGCAGCAAAATCAATCCCAGGTTTTGAAGAGTTCGAGAAAGTTTGGAATGAGCGCTCACCATTGTTCTGGGATGTCACTGATCCAGTACCGGCCGCCCAAGCCACGGTGGCCCTTCTCTCAGACTGGTTCCCAAAGACCACCGCTGAAATCATCCATGTCGATGGTGGTCTACACGCAATGGGTGCCTAAAAGCAGGCTCGATTTCGCGCTTTGCCCTCTCCTCGGGTAACCTTGCGCACAGACCAGTGGCCTAACAGCTCACTGCAAGAGGAGTTACCGCTCCCACCTTCTTCGCCACTAGTGCGAGCTGGTTCGTCGGATTTAAGGATTTACTTCCTTTTCTCCTTGCGGTTTTCTTTTTGTATAACGCTGTAACACCAAATGCGTTTACTAAACCGAAGGAGCACACAGTCAGCACTGAACCACGCATTAACGATCGAATTCGCACACCCCAAATCCGTTTAATCGGACACACCGGCGAACAAATTGGGGTTGTCGATATCGATACCGCGTTAAAGATGGCCGATGAAGTAGGTCTCGACTTAGTCGAGATTGCAGCAGAGGCCAATCCACCCGTTTGCAAGATTATGGACTTCGGAAAATATAAGTACGAAGTTGCACAAAAGGCACGCGAGGCGCGACAGAACCAGACCCACATTGTGGTGAAGGAAGTGCGTTTAACGCCAAAGATCGAGACCCATGATTACGAAACTAAACGTAATCAAGTTGAGAAGTTTCTCAAGGGTGGAGACAAGGTGAAAGTGACGATGAAGTTCCGTGGTCGTGAACAAACGAGGCCAGAGCTTGGATACAAAATGCTGCAACGTTTGGCAACAGACATCGCAGAGTTTGGATTCATCGAATTCGCCCCAAAGCAAGAGGGACGAAATATGACAATGGTTATTGGACCGACGAAGAAGAAAACGGAAGCGGTTGCAGAAGCTAAGGCGGCACGTAAAGCCAAAGCAGATGCGGCAGCAGAGACAATGGATGGAGCATAAAGATGCCAAAGATGAAAACGCACAGCGGAGCTAAGAAGACTTTCCGCGTTACAGGTACCGGAAAGATCATGCACGAGCGCGCTGGTAAGCGACATTTGCTTGAGCGTAAATCTTCACGTGTTACACGCCGCCTCTCAACCGAGCAGTCAGCAAAGCCAACCGTCACAATGACAGCCAAGCGCATGCTTGGCCTCAAGTAAGGGCCGTGAATTAAATGAGAGTAAAACGTGGTGTACACGCCGCTAAGAAGCGCCGTACAACTTTAGAGCGTGCCAGTGGTTACCGTGGTCAGCGCTCCCGTCTTTTCACTAAGGCAAAAGAGCAAGTTACTCACTCTATGGTCTATGCATTCAATGACCGTAAAGATAAGAAAGGCGATTTCCGTCGTCTATGGATTCAACGCATCAATGCAGGTTGCCGTGCACACGGTCTTACCTACAACCGTTTTATCCAGGGCCTCAAGGCTGCCGGTGTTGAAGTAGATCGTCGTGTTTTATCTGATCTTGCAACAAATGATCCAGCAACTTTCAAGACCCTCGTAGATGTTGCTCGTCAGAGCCTCATCTCTCTATAAATTTCAACTCAATGATTGAGAGCCTTAATTCGCCACATGTTGCGCGAGTTAAGGCTCTTATTGGTTCTAAGGGCTCGCGTGAACGAAGGGCTGCAGGTGCCTTTGTTGCCGAAGGCCTTCAATGTTTCCGCGAAGCTATTAATTCAAATCAAGGCCCGCGAATTACTACGTTGTATTTAACTGCCAGCGCTCGAGTTAAGCTCGATGAATTTACTGATCTCTCACTGCTTCAAACCTTTGATGTATCCGATGAAGTAATGCGAGCAATGTCGGAAACGATTACGCCACAGGGAATTCTTGCAATTTGTGAGATCCCTAAAAACACGTTGGATTCAATACCCCTAGATGGTTCCAGAAAATTTATTTATCTCTCTGAAGTCCAAGATCCCGGAAATGCCGGAACAATTTTACGGTCGGCCGATGCCTTTGGAATGGATGCCGTCATTACATCTCCAGGTAGCGTGGATATGTTTTCACCGAAAGTAGTTCGTAGTACTGCTGGCTCGCTGTGGCATATTCCAGTCTTTGAGTCCATCGAACTAAAAGATCTGCTCTCAACTAAGGCCCTGCATGCATTTACTCTGGGTGCAGGCGGTTCGAAACCGTTGTCACAATTTGTCAGTGACGGGGATTGTGTTGCCATTTTTGGTAATGAAGCACGTGGATTATCTGGCGAGCAGTCGATGCCAGATATCGAATCAGTTCACATACCTATGCCTGGATCGGCCGAGAGCCTCAATCTTTCTGCGGCGGCATCGATTCTCATGTACCACTTAGCAAATATGCACTCCTTCTAAAGTTCGACCCGATAGACTCGCCCCCATGCGCGAGGACGAGATACGTACATGGGTTGGCGATGCTCGCACTGCATTTAAAGCTGCCACCGATTTAGATTCACTTAAAACCGCGCGCTTATTCCACTCAGGCGACAAGTCACCGATTGCCCTGGCTTCACGAGCATTAGGTTCGATGTCACCCGAAGATAAGGCAAGTTTCGGCAAAATTATTGGTGATGCTAAAGCCGAAATCGCTGCGGCATTAGCTACTGCAACGGCCAACTTAGAGGCAGAACGCGATCGAAAAGTTCTGCTCGAAGAAGTAGTCGATGTAACTTTGCCCGTTAATCGTGCACACCGTGGTGGTTTGCACCCTATTTCAATCATTAAAAATGAAGTCTCGGATTTTTTTATCGAGCAGGGTTATGCCGTACAAGAAGGGCCAGAACTTGAATCCGGGTGGCTTAACTTTGATGCGCTAAATATGCCGACAGATCACCCAGCGCGAACTATGCAAGATACATTTTTCATCGAACCCATTGAATCTGGAATGGTGCTGCGCACTCACACATCTCCCGTACAGATTCGTACGATGCTTACGCAAGCGCCACCCATATATGTCATCTGCCCAGGTCGAACTTTCCGAGCCGATGAACTCGACGCCACGCACAGCCCAGTCTTTCACCAAGTTGAGGGGTTAGTAATTGATAAGGGCATCACGATGGCGCACTTAAAAGGAACCCTTGATAACTTTGCAACTTATATGTTTGGTCCTGGGGTAACAACACGACTGCGTCCTTCATTTTTCCCATTCACTGAACCGAGTGCTGAAGTAGATGTTTTCTTCAACAATCGTTGGATCGAGTGGGGTGGTTGCGGAATGGTGAATCCAAGAGTTCTAGCAACGTGTGGAATCGACACCGATCTGTACAGCGGTTTTGCTTTCGGAATGGGTCTAGAGAGAACGCTAATGGTGCGTCACGGAATAACCGATATGCACGATATCGTTGAAGGCGATATTCGCTTTACCCGTCAGTTTGGAGTAGGCCTCTAATGCTGGCGCCATTATCGTGGATTAAAGAGTTTGTGGATATTCCTGCAACAGTAACCGCACGGGAAATCTCAGATGGCCTCATTCGAGTGGGCTTTGAAGTTGAAGAGATTATCGAACAAGGCGCAGATCTAACAGGGCCGTTGCTCTTTGCAAAAGTTCTCTCGATTGAAGAGATTACCGAATTTAAAAAGCCAATTCGCTATGTCGGTCTTGATTGCGGCGAAGGCGAGGTTCGCTTTGTGATTTGTGGCGCAACAAACTTCACGGTGGGGGATTTAGTTGTTGCTGCTCTTCCTGGGGCGGTTTTACCAGGAGATTTCGCAATTGGTGCGCGGGAAACATATGGAAAGACTTCCAATGGAATGATCTGCTCTGCGCGCGAATTAGGCATAAGCGATGATCACACTGGAATTATGGTTTTCAATGCTGACGATGTGAAAATCGGTGCCAATGCAATCGAGGATTTACAGATCAACGACGTAATTTTTGATGTGGCTATTAATCCGGATCGTGGTTATGCCTTAAGTATTCGAGGAATGGCCCGCGAAGTTGCCGGGTCTCTAGGTTTAAAATTCACCGACCCAGTTGATGCACTGCGAAAACTTGACTTCAAGGAGACTGGCAAGGGTGTCGCGGCAAAGATCGCAGATCCTTCAACTGCTTCGGTTTTCTATTTGCGAACACTCTCTAACTTCGATCCAAAAGCAACTACGCCCCTCTGGATGCGTCGACGAATTGAAAAAATGGGAATGCGCTCAATCTCATTGGTTGTAGATGTTACTAACTACGTCATGCTAGAACTTGGACAACCTTTACACGCATTTGATAAATCAAAGATTAAGGGTGGCTTAACCATTAAGCGGGCCGGCACAGTCCAGCCTTTTACAACATTAGATGGTCAAATCCGTCAGTTAGATCCCGATGATTTAATGGTCTGTGATGATGAAAAACCTTTAGCTCTAGCTGGAACCATGGGTGGAGCCACATCGGAGATTTCCGAGACCACAACTGATATTGCGCTCGAAGCGGTCCGCTTTGACCCAACCTCAATAGCTAAGAACTCTCGACGCCACAAACTTTCATCAGAGGCATCACGGCGCTTGGAGCGCAGCGTAGATCCATCGTTAGCTGAGTTTGCCTCCGCGCGTTTTGTTCAACTTTTGGAGGCACATAGTTCGGCGCAACATGTTGCAACCGTTGTCGATGGTGAACCTAGGTATGCACCGATAGTGACAATAGATCCGGCGATGATCTCAAGAATTCTTGGCTTCGACATTCCTCCTAAAAAAGTAGCTGAAGTTTTACGTGTTATAGGTTGCGATGTCGACGAGAAGAGCTTTGCCGTTGACCCACCATCGTGGCGATCTGATCTGCTCACAACATCAGACTTGGCAGAAGAAGTGGCCCGAATGATCGGCTATGACAAAATTCCATCGGTGCTTCCGCCACGACCTCTGCATGCGACGTTAACGCCGACCCAAAAGCGTCGTAGAGCCATTGCCACAATGCTGGCAAGTCGGGGTTTAGCTGAAGTTCAAACATTTCCTTTCACCAACCAAGCAACCATTGATGCAATGGGCTTTGTCGGAGAACGAGCTGCAACTTATCGAGTTGCTAATCCAATGTCAGATGAATTTCCGCTCATGCGTGTGCATCTTGTCCCTGGCTTAATCGAAGTAGCGCAGCGCAACATAAGTCGCGGAGCTAAGGATTTTGCAATCTTTGAGATGGGATCAATTTTCCGAAGCTCTAAAAAACTAGTTCCCGCCATTTCGCCGCAACTTTCCAAGCGACCCGAGCAGAAGTTAATTGATGAGATTTTTGCGAGTGTGCCCCCACAAGCCGATCACGTTGCTGGCCTATTGGTCGGAAAAGTTGACAATGAAAACTGGCAAGGTAAATCTCGCGACTATAATTGGGCCGATGCGATCGCCTTTGCCGAATCAATTTTGGAGTTATGTAATTTGAAGTGGACAGTGGCGCGCTCAGACTTTGCGCCATGGCATCCAGGTCGTTGCGCCGAATTACTCATTGATGGAAAAGCGGTTGCTCATGCGGGCGAACTCCATCCTCGTGTTATCGCAGCCTATGGTTTGCCTGAACGTTCGGTGGCATTTGCAGTAGGGCTTAGTGCTCTACCGCAATCAGCGCTAGTAAGACCAACTACCGTAGGGACTATGCCAGCAGCGCTTCAGGATGTCGCACTTATCGTTGACTCAACTGTCAGTGCCCAATCAGTGGAAGCTGCCCTTCGCGAAGGTGCAGGTGAGCTTCTTGAATCAATTACTTTGTTTGATCGCTACGACAAGATTGGGGATGGAAAGATTTCACTCGCATTCACTTTAACTTTTCGGGCACCAGATCGCACTCTCACAGGCGATGAAGTCTCCGCTATGCGGGAGGCGGCAACTGCCGTGGCCTCAACAAAATGTGGTGCGGTTCTACGTACCGCATAAATATGCATAAGTTTGCATAAATATCGATTCTCGTCTATCCTGTCTTCATGAAAACAGCGGTCATTGGCGCAAGCGGTTATGCAGGGGGAGAGCTTCTGCGGTTATTATCAACTCATCCACATTTTGACGTTGTATCAATAACTGCCCATAGCAATGCAGGGGAGTTAATTACTTCGGTGCACCCACACTTAACTAGTTATGGAAATGCAAGTTTCGGCTCAATCAAAGAAGTTGATTTTGACGCTTTAGAACTCGTCTTTATGGCTTTGCCTCATGGAGAGTCCGCAGCATTAGTGGCTTCGATTCCCGATCACGTCAAGGTTGTAGATTTAGGTGGAGATTTTCGTCTTAGTGATGCCTCCCAATGGGAGAAATATTACGGCGGTAAACATGCAGGGGTTTGGGTCTACGGTCTTCCAGAGTTAAAGGGCGCCCGAACAAAAATTGCTGGTGAAGTCCGAGTTGCTAACCCTGGCTGTTATGCCACCTCAATCGCACTTGGAGTTGCGCCGGCACTTGGTTTCATAGATTGCCAAGACATCGTAGTTGTTGCCGCCTCCGGAACAACTGGCGCGGGCAGAAGCGCGAAGATAAATCTCATCGCTAGTGAAGTGATGGGCTCATTGATCTCGTATAAATTTGGCGGCGTTCACCAACATACGCCCGAGATTGAGCAGGCTCTGGGCACAGTAACCGGTAAAGAGGTGAGAGTTTCATTTACTCCCATTTTGGCACCAATGCCGCGTGGAATTCTCTCTACAATAACGGCCAAATTAACTCAACCTATGGATTCGCAGCAGGCACACGCAATTTTTGCCGATGCTTACGATGATGAGCATTTTATAGATGTATTGCCGCTAGGCGTTTTGCCAAAGACTGGCGCTTTGACGGGGAGCAATAAAGTGCAAATTCAAGTGGCAGTTGATTCACACACTAATCGTTTAGTTATTTCGGTCGCTTTAGATAATTTAGGTAAGGGAGCTGCAGGCCAAGCAATTCAAAATGCAAATATCATTGCAGGCTTTGACGAAGGCGCTGGTTTAACTTTGGATGGTCTTGGAATATGAAACTTCCTAAAGGTTTTCGCGCAGGCGCCACCGCTGCAGGATTAAAGAGCACCGGCGCACTTGATTTAACGGTTATTGAGAATCAAGGCCCTCGCTTTGATGCTTCGGCGGTATTCACCACTAATAAAGTAGTAGCAGCACCTGTTATGTGGTCAAAAGAGGTAGTCAAAGGTGGCCTAGTGCGCGCAGTAGTTTTAAATTCCGGTGGGGCCAATGCCTGCACTGGGCCTCAAGGTTTCATCGATACACATGTCACTGCCGAACTTGTTGGCGAACTCTTAGCTATTTCATCTGGGGAAGTTGTCGTATGTTCAACGGGTTTGATTGGTGAATTGCTACCAATGGACAAGATTGTGGCAGGAATTAAGAAAGTTACTGCTGATATGGGCGTTGATTCACTCGGCCTTGCCGCACAAGCGATCATGACTACAGACTCTGTACCAAAGATTGCGACGGCGGTTAAATATGGTGTTGAGTTTTCTGGAATTGCTAAAGGTGCTGGAATGCTCGCCCCTGCTATGGCAACGATGTTGTCGGTTGTAATGACTGATGCAATAGTTTCGGGCAAGGCTTCGGAAATTTTTGCGCGTGCTGCCGATCGGACATATAACCGAATTGATTCAGATGGCTGCACATCTACTAATGACACCGTTCTATTTATGTCCTCGGGAGCAAGTGGCCACAGTATCTCTGATGCAGAGCTAGAAGAGATGCTCATGGACGTGTGCGGTTCACTTGCCGCTCAACTCATTGCCGATGCCGAAGGTTCGACTAAGAGTGTTTCAATCATCGTTAAGAATGCGAAATCAGAATCAGATGCAGTGAAAGTGGCAAGAGCATGTGCGCGTAATAACCTTTTAAAGGCGGCGATTTTTGGTGGAGATCCAAATTGGGGTCGTGTACTTGCGGCCGTTGGTACAGCTGATGCGGCGATGGACCCACTTGTAATTGACGTAGTTCTCAATGGCGTCGCAGTGTGTACCAATAGCGCACCCGATGGCGATAAATCCACAGTGGACTTTTCTGCTCGCGAAGTTGTGATCGAAATAGATCTCAAAGTTGGAAGTTCAACAGCTACGGTATTAACTAATGATTTGTCCCATGATTATGTCCACGAAAATTCGGCGTATTCAACATGATCATCGTCAAGTTCGGTGGCCATGCAATGAGGGATGAAGACGGTGGCTTCACCCAAGCGATTGCTGCAGCTCTGGCAGTTGGTGAATCCGTGGTAGTCGTTCATGGCGGGGGACCGCAGATAGATAAGGCTCTTTCGGCATCGGGAATAGAAAGTAAGTTCATTGGCGGCTTTAGATATACATCTGCACGGGCCTTTGATGTTGTAGAGAGAGTACTGGTCAGCGAAGTCGGTCAGAGCCTTGCGAACGACATGTGTAATGCCGGCATACCGGCCGAAGCTATGTCAGGTCGAACATTGCCAACTTTGATTGCGCGCCAGAAGAAATCACTTGTCGATGGTAGTAAAGCAGAACTTGGACACGTTGGAGATGTTGTCTCTGTTGATACTAAAGCGATTCAAATGATTTTGAACGCTGGAAAAGTTCCAGTTGTTGCCCCCGTTGCTGCCGATGAAGAAAATGGCGATGGATTGAATGTGAATGCAGATTTAGCTGCAGCGGCAATTGCTGGCGCGATGGATGCTAGCTCGCTCATTATCTTGACTGATGTGGCAGGCATTTACCGTAATTGGCCCGATGAAAAATCGTTGATCTCGACGATTACATATAAGGAGCTGGCTGCCATGAAATCTACTTTTACAGAGGGAATGGCACCAAAAGTTCAAGCGGTTTTAGATGCAATCGACCAGGGGGCAAAAGCTGTGCGAATTATCGATGGAACCGATTCGAAAAACTTTGTTGCCGCCCTTTCTGGCGTCGGCGGAACTCTGGTGCGCGCATGAATAACCAAGAGCTATTAGCCCAGTGGTCACAAACTATTCAAAACAACTATGGCGCTCCTTCGTTAGCTCTCGTTAGTGGAAAAGGTTTAGTCGTGAAAGATGCCGACGGTAAGAGCTACTTGGATTTCCTTGGAGGAATAGCTACAAATATTCTGGGCCATGCCCATCCAGCCATCGTCAAAGCTGTCACTAAGCAGGTCGGAACTTTAGGCCACGTGAGCAATTTCTACGCTCATCCCAATGTTATTGAATTGGCACAAAAACTTAAAAGTATGACCGGTGATGCCGATGCGAAAGTATTCTTTGCCCAATCGGGTGCCGAAGCCAATGAAGCGGCGATAAAACTTTCGCGTAGAACTGGTCGTTATCGAATAGTTGCAGCCCGCGGTGCTTTCCACGGCCGCACAATGGGTGCACTCTCTCTAACTGGACAACCAACTAAACGCGAGCCCTTCCTTCCACTTCTCAAAGGCGTTAGGCACGTCGAATTCGGTGACATCGATGCGATGAATCGCGCAGTTACAAAGAAGACTGCGATGGTAATAATCGAACCAATCATGGGTGAGGCCGGAGTAATTGTGCCTCCTGCTAATTATCTTTCGGGTATTAGGGAGATATGTGATCGTAACGGTGCGCTTATGGTTCTAGATTGCGTACAAACTGGAATGGGTCGCACTGGAGACTGGTTTGGTTATGAATACTCTGGAGTTACTCCCGATGTCATCACGCTAGCTAAAGGCTTAGGCGGCGGACTTCCGCTATCGGCAATGATTGCATGTGGCGCATCGGCCTATTTATTCCAACCCGGAGATCACGGCTCTACTTTTGGCGGCAATCCCATCACCACTGCGGCCTCACTCGCGACGATTAAATTTATCGAAAAGAATCAATTGATGATTGCAGTGAAGCGGCATGAAAAGGCATTAATAGGAGAGATTGCATTAATTCCCGGTGTGGTTGAAGTTCGCGGCGCAGGTCTCTTGATTGCAATTGAATTGGCTGAACAAATTTCTAATAAGGTGCTAATTGCTATGCGTGATGCTGGAATTTTAGTAAATGCACCGACGGCTACAACGATTCGTATCGCACCAGCCTTAACTGTGACTTCAGCCCAAATAAATACCTTTATCTCAACTTTTAGAAAGGTTATGGCTCATGTCAACTAAAAGCGTTTCAGCACGCAGAGCCAAAGCAATCTCCCTGATTGAGTCCGGAGCTGTTCATTCGCAATCTGATCTAGTTGTGTTGCTGAAGAAATCTGGTTACCCAGTGACTCAAGCGACAGCTAGCCGCGATTTGGAAGAGATCGGTGCGGTGCGAGCACGTACCAAAAGCGGTGAGTCGGTCTATCAAATTCCTGGAGGCACTGATGAGGCACTGGCCCGCGTTTCACCCATGCCATCAAAACTCATACTCTCGGTCGATTACAGCGCTAACTTGGCCGTAATCCATACCCCTCCCGGAGCGGCGCAGTTTGTAGCTAGTTCGCTAGATCATGCAGATCTAACTGGCGTCATCGGAACCATCGCCGGTGACGACACGATAATTCTTGTATCGAAGAAAGCCACTGGTGGTGCCCAATTAGCGAAAGAATTGCTGGCATATTCGAAATCTACGATTGGAAAAAAATAGATGGCACTCTGGGGTGGACGTTTTTCGCAGAGCAATGCGGAGTCGACCTTTGCGCTCTCGCGCAGCATCGATTTTGATTGGCGACTTGCTCCTTATGACATTCGTTCATCCCTTGCCCATTTGCGCATATTGCACTCCAGCGGATTAATTTCGGCTCAAAGCGCTGAGGCCATTAAAGGGGCACTGGATGAGCTAGCTATTGAGGTGGCAACAGGCGCATTTGTACCGCTGCCAGAGGATGAAGATGTTCACAGCGCACTTGAACGTGGTTTAACTGAAAAATTAGGCGTCGTTGGCGGATTTCTACGCGCGGGGCGATCACGAAATGATCAAGTGACTACGGATCTAAGACTCTTTGCAATCGATCACGTCCTTGAAATTGCATTCCTGCTTACCTCGCTGCAAATTGCAATTTTGGACAAGGCGCAGGAGTATGTAAATGACAGTGCTCCAGGTTTTACTCATATTCAGCATGCGCAACCCGTCTCATTTGGCCACGAGTTAGCTAAGCATGCTCATGCATTTGCTCGTGATTTAGGGCGAATTAACGATTGGTTGGAGCGCGCTTCAGTAAGTCCGCTTGGTGCTGGTGCATTAGCGGGTTCTTCACTTCCGCTCAATCCAGAAGCTACCGCAAAAGAGTTAGGGTTCAACTCATCCTTTGCTAACAGCATTGACGCTGTCAGCGATCGCGATTATGTTGCCGAGGCACTCTTTATTATCTCTCTTATCGGTGTTCATCTCTCACGCATTGGCGAAGAGTGGACGTTATGGGCCTCGAGCGAGTTTGCTTGGGCAAAAGTCTCTGACGCTTATTCAACTGGTTCATCGATTATGCCGCAGAAGAAGAATCCCGATATTGCCGAGTTATCTCGTGGTAAATCTGGGCGCTTGATTGGTAATTTAATGTCCGTCCTAACAATGCTCAAAGGTTTGCCGTTTGCATACAATCGTGATTTGCAAGAAGACAAAGAACCTCTCTTCGACAGCATCGATACGTTATTGGTCTTGCTTCCTGCGGTTACCGGAATGATCGAGACAACCGACTTTGATCGCGAGAAGATGGCACTTGCCGCACCTCTTGGTTTTTCATTGGCGACCGAGATTGCAGATTATCTCGTGGTAAAGAAGATTCCATTTGCGATCGCTCATGAGGCCGCAGGTGCTTGCGTTGCACTCTGTGAATCCACTAATCGACAACTTCATCAACTTACCAACGATGAACTATTGGCAATTCATGCAGATTTAGATGAAGGCGTGCGTGAGGTCTTAACCGTACACGGGGCGCTCAACTCCAGAACTACTTCAGGAGGTACGGCACCGGATCTCGTTAGCGCGCAGATTAAAGCGGCTAAGAAAGCAAACCTTGCTCAGTTAGCTTTAATTACAAGCAAGCAGACCAACTTTATGGAGATGATGAGTTCATGAACTTAATCGAAGATTTACGCTGGCGTGGCTTAGTTGCACAGTCGACCGATGAAAAGGCACTGACAGATGCGCTTAAGAAGCCTCTCACTCTATACATCGGCTTCGATCCGACCGCTGCCTCTTTGCACGTCGGCAATCTCGTTGTTCTCTTAGTATTGCGCCGCTTTCAATTAGCTGGCCACAATCCAATCGCTTTAGTGGGGGGAGCAACAGGCCTTGTTGGCGATCCAAGTGGTCGAAATGATGAGCGCACACTCAATAGCAACGAAGTAGTGGAGGGGTGGGTCAAAGGGATTCGCAAGCAGGTATCAGCCTTTTTAGATTTCGATACTAAAGTAAATCCAGCGATTGTAGTTAATAATCTAGATTGGACCGCACCGTTAAGTGCAATTGAATTTCTGCGCGATATCGGAAAACATTTCTCGGTCAATCAAATGTTATCGAAAGAGTCTGTATCGGCACGACTAGAGGCCGGTGGCATCTCATACACTGAGTTTTCATATCAAGTTCTTCAGTCCTTCGATTATTTAGAGCTATACCGTCGCCATAATTGCACACTTCAACTTGGTGGCTCTGACCAATGGGGAAATATTGTTGCCGGTTTAGATTTAATTCGTAGAGTTGAGTCGGGGAGCGCACACGCTCTTACGGTTCCACTTCTAGCTAAATCAGATGGAACTAAATTTGGTAAAACTGCCGGAGGCAGCATTTGGCTAGATCCAACAATGACTTCGCCTTATGCTTTCTTCCAGTTCTGGCTCAATACTGAAGACAAAGACATTATTAATTTTCTTAAAGTATTTTCTTTTCTCTCACATGAAGAGATTTCTCAATTAGCAAAATCGCATGAGGAGAATCCAGGTTTGCGTGAAGCACATCGCGCACTTGCACGCGAACTTACAACTCTCGTTCACGGAGCAGATTCAACAACACGCGTTGAAGCAGCAGCACGCGCATTATTTGGCCAAGGTGACTTGTCCGAACTTGATGAAGCCACTCTTACTAGCGCTCTAGCTGAACTTCCTCGTACTCAAATTTCAAAAAGCGATCAAATTCCGTCCTGGGTTGACCTATTAGCAGCAACTGGAGTCGTAGAGTCGAAATCTGCGGCACGACGCGTCGTAAAAGATGGTGGCGCATATCTCAATAATGTAAAGGTAAGTTCTGAGGATTACGCGCCGACGAAAACCGAGTTTTTATGTGGCAAATATGCGGTTTTACGAAAAGGCAAGCGAGATCTAGCTGCCGTCGAGTTAATCTAAATTTTCCTGGGAGGCCCCAAAAGCCACACCCGCTAGCGTTATTTGCAAATAGAAAAAGAAGATTATTCATGAATATGCCGATTTGACCCTTACGGGAGCGCGGGTTATAGTTGCGCTCTTGTTGTGAATCGGACGATTTAGGCCGAACAGCATCGACTTTCAGCTCTAGCTCATAGGTTTGGCCCAGTTTGACCGTGCCGCCCATATGGACTAGATTTGCCGGTCTGCCCTGAAAATAGGAGAAATCCTAGGACCAGTGCGCATCCGTACCTTGAGAACTCAACAGCGTGCTATAAGTCAATGCAATATATGCCATCAAGTGGCTCTATTTGACATGCTTTAAATAGCGAAAAACCATTGTTCTGCACTGGTTTTTGGATGATACCCACCGGCAAACAAATACTTCAATGAGGTATGACTGTTAAAAGTTATACCCGTTGATTTCCTTTGGATATAAGACAAAATAAACGTTAGTTTGTTTGTCTGTACGCCAGATAAAACTTTCTAT
>JBAXFS010000016.1:0-27439 GCA_037139795.1 Actinomycetes bacterium | reverse complement strand
AGGGGAATGAGTTATATGAACTCACTAGATTTAGCAAGATGGCAGTTCGCCATCACAACTGTTTATCACTTTTTATTCGTGCCTATTACGATCGGTATGGCCTTTCTTGTAGCCGGTCTTCAAACGGCTTGGTATCGCACAGGCAAACTTCATTACCTTCGAGCGACCAAGTTTTTTGGCAAACTTTTTTTAATTAACTTCGCCATCGGCGTAGTCACAGGAATAGTTCAGGAGTTCCAATTTGGAATGAACTGGTCTTCGTACAGTCGTTTCGTAGGAGATATCTTCGGTGCACCCCTTGCAATGGAAGGTCTTCTCGCATTCTTCCTTGAGAGCACATTCCTTGGGCTATGGATTTTTGGTTGGGACAGGCTTCCAAAGAAATTGCACCTTGCGTCGATTTGGTTAGCTGCTACGGGAACTTTGCTATCTGCATACTTCATCTTGGCGGCAAATGCTTGGATGCAGCATCCAGTTGGCTATGTTTACAATCCAACTAAGAATCGTGCAGAGTTAACCGATATTTTCCAGGTACTCACTCAGAAAACTGCCTTGGCGACTTTCTTCCACACTATTCCATCGGCAGCATTTACTGGAGGTGCCTTTATTGCAGGAATCTCTGCATATCTAATGATTAAGGGCAAAGATTTAACTATGGCACGCTCAACATTTAAAATGGGCGCAATAACGATGTTAATAAGTTTCATCATGGTCGGCGTCTCCGGTGATATTACCGCGCGCATAATGACTACCCAACAGCCAATGAAAATGGCAGCAGCAGAGGCACTTTATACAACGCAAGAGTCAGCGCCCTTCTCGCTACTTACTATCGGCACACTTGATGGATCAAAATCTGTTTTCCAGATTGGCCTTCCATCGATGCTCTCCTTTATGTCAACAGGAAATTTCAAAGGCGTTGTTGAAGGCGTTAATGACTTAGAGGCAAAGTACGAAAAGCAATTTGGCCCAGGTAATTACACGCCCAATATTCCACTGGCATATTGGTCGTTTAGGTTGATGATCGGCTTTGGCTTTATAGGTGCTTTATTTGTACTTCTTGCTTTGTGGCAGATGCGCAAAGGTGGCACGCCACGCGGTAAATGGTTTGCTCCAGCGATGATCTCACTTCCCTTCCTTCCACTGCTAGCAAACTCATTTGGTTGGATATTTACCGAAACTGCTCGCCAACCATGGGCAGTTTTTGGTCTAATTAAAACCGCAGATGGTGTTAGCGCCGTTGTATCTGCCGGTGCAGTTCTATTCACAATGATTGCCTTCACCGTGCTTTACGGAATCCTGGCTTTCATTGAAGTTGGCTTAACTCTTCGCGTTATCAAAATGGGTCCAGCCGATGAAATTGATTATGCAGACCCTGCCTTGGGTGGCTCTGCCGACAAACCTCTAGTGATGTCTTACTAAGAAAGGAGCATGAACATGAGATTTCAAACAGTTTGGTTCCTACTCATCGCAGTTCTTTGGGTTGGATATTTTATCCTTGAAGGTTTCGACTTTGGCGTTGGAATGCTTCTTCGCTTTGTCTCTAGAAACGAGGCAGATCGACGCGCAGTATTGACTACACTCGGACCAGTTTGGGACGGCAATGAGGTATGGCTACTTGTAGCAGGTGGTGCAACTTTTGCCGCTTTCCCTGAATGGTATGCAACGCTCTTTAGCGGCTTTTATCTTCCGCTCTTTCTCATACTCGTCTCACTTATTGTGCGCGGTGTTTCATTTGAATATCGCTCGAAATACGGTAAAGCACAATGGCGCCAACGTTGGGATGTTGCAATTCTTATCAGTAGCGCTGTTCCGGCACTGCTCTGGGGAGTTGCATTTGCCAACATTGTTAGAGGCGTACCAATTGAAAAGTCGGCCAATGGCTCTCTTGAGTATGTAGGCGGATTCTTTAATCTCCTCAATCCATATGCACTCCTTGGTGGAGTAGTCACTCTTACCGTATTTTTAACCCACGGTGCAGTGTTCCTATCGCTAAAAACAACAGGTGAAATTCGCGAGCGTTCGCGTTCAATTGCGAAGCTTTCAGGGCTAGTAGCCGCAGTTGCAGCTGTCGCTTTCTTGACCTGGACTAACCTTATGTTGCCTGAGATTAATTCTCGGGTCCTTGCGCTTTCAGTTTTAGTTGCCCTTTTGTGGGTTGCTGGAATGGCGGCAAACCTGATAGGCCGGGAAGGCTGGGCATTTATTTTCTCTGCCGCAGCGATTGCCGCTTTCGTTTCCACGTTGTTCTATGCACTATATCCACGCGTGATGCCATCTTCATTGGGAGCTCAGTTTGATCTCACAATCACAAATGCATCAAGCACTGATTACACCTTGAAAGTTATGACTTATGTGGCCGTTGTTATGACTCCATTGGTCCTGATCTATCAAGGTTGGACTTACTGGGTATTCCGCAAGCGCGTTAGCGCCTCGCAGATAAGTAATCCAGAACATGGCGTTCTTGACGCAGTAAGCCATATCCTGCACAAGTGAAATCTGCTGATCTGCGGCTACTGCTCTCTCGGAGCGGTAGCCGCAGGCTTTTCTTTCTCTCGATTGCCGCCGCCATTATTTGGTCGGCGACGATTGTTATTAGCGCCCTTGTTTTATCCTCGATTATCGTTGGGATTATCAACAAATCCGAGGGCGTATCGACACTCCTTATATATCTAGCTTGTGCCTGGTTTTTCCGAGCGCTCTTTCAAGCGCGTTTTGAATACTGGTGCAGCCTGGCAGCCAGTCGAATAAAGCAAGAGATTCGAAGTGAGATCACTTCATCACTGGACACATTTAGCAATATTTCACCGTCGACGTTAAGCACCTTATTGGTCAAGGGTTTGAACTCGCTGGATATCTACCTAGGTCGATTCGTTCCTCAACTCTTCTTCGCTTCAATTACCCCAGCAGTTGTTATTGCGACAATTCTATTTCTAGATCCACTCTCAGGCGTTATTGCAATTCTCACCTTGCCTTTAATTCCAGTCTTTGGCGCCCTGATAGGCCGATATACCGCCGATTCGGTCGCTAAGAAATGGCAGACTCTAGGTTCGCTCTCTCATTACTTTGAAGATTCACTGCGCGGGTTTGTAACGTTAAAGATTTTTTCTCGCCATAAGAGCCAACCACAGCGAATTGCAGAAATGGGGGATAGATACACCGAGGAGACAATGAAAGTCTTGCGAATCTCATTTCTCTCAGCCCTTGCCCTCGAACTTTGTGCAACTATTTCCGTAGCTTTGATTGCCGTTTCAATTGGTTTGCGATTAGTAGATGGTGCGATTGGTTTTCGATCAGCCCTTGCAGTTTTGATTTTGGCGCCCGAGGTCTACTTTCCGCTACGTAATGCGGCATCGCTATTTCACGCCTCGGCCGATGGCAGTGAGGCTTTTGCCCGACTAGCCCAGATTCAATCCAGCCGTACGTCATCGGCAGTTGATGAGCCACATGATTTTTCTAGAGTTTCGACGTTGCAGTGGAGTGATTGGTCGCTCAATATTCCAGGTCGAATAGATACTGCAATCCGGGGCGAGGTTTTACATAGTGGAGATATATTTTTCATTGTTGGTGAATCCGGCATAGGCAAAAGCACTTTTGCGCTCAATCTTCTCGGCGTTAATAACCAAGCTACGTTATTGGCAGATGGGGTAGAAGTTACTGCAGAGCGACGAAAATCCTGGTTTGAAAACGTTGGTTGGGTTCCTCAGAATCCGCAGCTGGCAAGTGGCGGGGTCGGCCACCAGTTCACACTCGTTGACTCAACATTAAGCACTGATGAAATTACCGATCTGCTCAAACGCTGCGGTTTAGATGTTGCAGATCTGCCCACAGGTTTAGCCACCGCAATCGGATCATCTGGTGAGAGCGGAAGCGCGGCATCGGGAGGGCAGATTCGAAAAATTGCTCTTGCGCGCGCAATTGCCGCTAAACCGCGTGTCCTAATTGCCGATGAACCAACTGCCGATTTAGATCATGCAAGCGGAGAAGCCGTTATGAAAGCGCTTCGAGATTATGCAGCTAGCGGTTCAATCGTCATTTGTATTACACATGATCGTAGCGTCGTTGGCACTGATGACTTAGTTGCTAGTTTTTCTATGGCGCTCACCCCATGATGTTCCTTGCATACCTCCTCGGTGCTTTTGCATTTATCGGAGGAATCGGTCTCACGATTTCAAGTGCTTGGTTAATCACGATGGCATCGATGCAGCCGCCAATTTTAACCTTGAGTGTTGCAATTGTTCTAGTTCGTTTTTTTGGAATCTTTAGATCAGCGGCCAGATACTGTGAGCGACTCATTAGTCATAAGGCCGTTTTTAGTAGGTTGACTGCGTTGCGAGTTGGGATTTATAAGAAGTTAAGTCAGAGTTCGATTGCACTTGCTCATACTTTTAATAGCGGCACAGCAGTTAAAAGCATTGTTGATGATGTCGAACGTGCTCAGGAGTACCAGCTGCGTATAAAACTGCCACAGTCCTCTGCCGTTATTTCATTGGCAGCGGGAGCCCTACTGGCTTATTGGGTTCGCCCCGAGAGCCTGGTATTTACCCTCCCCGTTTGTGCACTTCTACTCGCAATTTTCCCGGTAATGATTAAACGCGGCAGTGAACCGATTGCGCGAAGTATCGAAAATACTGAAAACTCATATACCCAACTTCTCGAAGGTTCAATTCATGGCCTGACTGAGGCGGCAATCTATGGCTACTTGGATGAAAATGTGAGACGCGCACATTCGGTAGAGCTAGAGATTAATGCGATGGAAGCGAGGTTACTGCGCCAAAGCTGGAGATTCTCAACGATTACTAACTCGCTCATAGCATTTTGCGTTGTTGGTTTTTCCGCGCTGGCATTGACGCTTACCCAATCCAAGATGGTCCCAGCGGTGCAGGTCACGATGCTTATCTTTATTCCGCTTGTTATCTTTGAAGCGATTACGGCGTGGTATCCCAACCTATTTAACGCCGGCAAACTTCTAATGTCGCAACACTCTGTCGATACTTTAATGAGTGCACCAACAAATGAAAAGCCTGGGACACGTTTAGACGCTGCAATTACGGAGATCACTGCCGAGAATATTTCGGTGGCATGGGATCAAGAGTTTATGTCGCCAACATCATTTGAAGTTAAAAGTGGCGAGCTATTAGTTATTCGTGGTCGTAGCGGCAGTGGAAAGTCAACGCTAGTGATGGGATTACTTGGACTCTTGCCTTACAAAGGCCGGTTAACCTTTGATGGTCGAGCCGCAGATAGCTTTAATGATCTAGGAGGCCGAGTGGTTGGCACTGTTCAACACTCTCATATCTTCAACACAACGCTGCGCGAAAATTTGAAGATTGCTAATCAAGAGCTCACAGATGGACAAATTGTTGAAGTCCTTACTCTCTTAGAGCTCGACCAACTTCTGTATGAACTCCCACAAGGATTAGATACTTTGCTCGGTGATTTCGGTCGCGCCATCTCTGGTGGAGAGGCCAAACGTTTGGCAGTTGCTCGAGTTTTGTTGGCAAAGGCAGATGTGTATGTCTTTGATGAACCCACCGAACATCTCGATGAGGCATTAGCCCTGCGCATTGAGATGCGAATTACTGCGCGCCTTGCGCACAAGATAGCCATCGTCGTTACCCACGGTGGATGGGAAAAGTGCGATAAAACTCTGACAATGGCGCGCTAAGAACGAGCAAAGCCGACTAGAGCGCGAGAGAATGCGCGTGTGGCAAACCTCGAGAGCAAGCTTTCCGATGTTGTCGGTGATCGCACCGCAAAAGTCCTTGCCGATGCCTTTGGGATAAAGAGCGTTGGCGACTTAATGCGTCACTACCCCCGTCGATACATGGTTCGCGGTGAGCTCTCAGATATCGCCGAACTCAAAGAGGGTGACGAGGTTACGATTTTGGCTGAAGTTTTCAGTTCAACCACCAGGCCAATCCGCGGACGCAAGGGAAGTATTTTGGAGGTCATTGTCACCGATGGCAGCGCGAAACTCTCACTTACATTTTTCAATCAAGCCTGGCGCGAAAAAGAGTTAAAGGTCGGAACGCAGGGATTGTTTGCGGGCAAAGTCGGGATTTTTAATAGCAAGAAACAGTTATCACACCCTGATTATCAAATGATTGCCGATGGCGCCGATGTAGATAACGCAGCCAAGAGTTTTGCTGGAAAGTATCTCCCGGTTTATCCGGCGACCGCCAAGATGCCCTCTTGGAAGATTTCACAGTGCGTTGACATGGCTATTGCATCCCTTGATGAGATTTCAGATTATCTACCTGAAGAGGTTCGAAGCGCGCATGCATATCCAACGTTGCAGGCGGCGCTGGTTCAACTTCACACACCGGCAGATTTAGATCATGCCGAAGCCGCGCGCGAGCGACTTACATTTGATGAGGCTTTTTTATTGCAACTCATGTTGCTCATGCGCCGCAACGAGCTAAAAAAACTCAATACCATTTCACGGAAAGTAATTGCGGGAGGCTTGTTAGAGGCCTTTGATGCTTCGCTGCCTTTTGAATTAACTGGTGGACAGAGGGATGTAACTAAAGAAATAGAAGAAGATTTAGCGCAAGCCCATCCGATGCATCGCTTATTACAGGGTGAAGTCGGTTCGGGAAAGACGGTTGTTGCGTTGCGCGCAATGTTGGCCGTTGTCGATAGCGGGGGACAGGCAGCTCTGCTCGCGCCAACAGAGGTTTTAGCGGCACAGCATGTGCGGACTTTTGAAAAACTCTTAGGGCCACTTGCTCAGGGTGGAAAGTTAGGTAGTTCCGATAAAGCGACGCAGTTAACCCTCATTACTGGATCTCAAAGTGCACCTGCTCGAAAAGAGGCGCTGGCACTTGCTGCAAGCGGCGGTGCTGGAATAATTATTGGAACGCACGCACTGCTGGGAGAAAAAGTAGAGTTTGCAGATTTAGGTTTAATTGTCGTTGATGAGCAGCATCGATTCGGCGTCGAACAACGCGATGCACTCAAAGTGAAAGCCCAAAAACCGCCACACCTATTAGTTATGACCGCTACGCCGATTCCTCGCACGGTTGCTATGACGGTCTTTGGCGATTTAGATGTTTCAACTTTGCGCGAACTTCCATTGGGCCGCCAGCCGATTACTACCCACGTAATTTCAGTTCTGGAAAAACCCGCATTCTTAGAACGGGCATGGGTCCGTATTCGCGAAGAGGTTGCCGCCGGACATCAGGCCTACGTTGTCGCACCACGCATTGAGGCCGGCAGCGATGAGAGCGCAGACATTGATTTTCTCTTTGGTCAGGAGTCACCCGACATCGCCTCAGTAACGGAGTTAGCACCGCGCCTTGCCAGTGGCGCGCTAGCTGGGTTACGCGTAGCTGATCTACATGGACGTCAGAGCAGTGAATTAAAGGATTCAACGATGCGGGCATTTGCTGCAGGCGAGATCGACGTTCTTGTTTCAACAACAGTCATTGAAGTCGGAGTCGATGTAGCCAATGCAACGGTGATGGTGATTATGGATGCCGATCGCTTCGGTGTCTCACAACTTCACCAGTTACGTGGGCGCGTTGGCCGTGGCACTTCACCTGGATTGTGTTTATTAGTAACGAGTGCGGCAGTTGAGACCCCGGCACGGGCACGACTCGATGCCGTTGCCGCCACACTTGATGGCTTTGAACTTTCACGTATCGACCTCGAGCAACGACGTGAAGGCGATGTTTTGGGTGCAAAGCAATCTGGAACGCAGTCGCACCTTCGCCTGTTACGGGTTTTGCGAGATGAGGCTTTGATTGAAAGTGCACGGGCCGATGCTGAAGGAGTGATTGCGGCATCACCTGATTTAACAAGTTATCCTTCCCTTAGCGCAGAAGTTGCGTTATTGGCTAAAGATGCAGCCATTGATTATTTAGATAAGGGTTGATCGTGAGAATCATTGCCGGTGTAGCTAAGGGACGAACTCTCGGGACAGTTGCAGGTGCGACTCGGCCAACATCTGATCGCGCAAGAGAAGGGTTATTTTCTTCACTGACATCTGAATTTGGAGATTTTCTAGGACTCAATGTTTTAGATTTATTTGGTGGCTCAGGTGCGATTGGTCTCGAGGCGCTCTCTCGTGGTGCATCAATTGTTCATGTGATCGAGCGCGATCCCGATGCGCAGAAAACAATTGAAAATAATTATGAGTTAGTAAAGAAGAATCAGCCAGTTGGTAAGTTCCATCTCTATGCAATGTCGGCTCAACGTTTCGTGAGCGACCCGGCGAAAGAGAAATATCACATTGTCTATATCGATCCCCCATTTGATTTCACCGATAGTGAAGTTGAGGAGATAATCAGCAAATTAAGGCTCGGGGAGTTTCTCAAACCCGATGCTCTGATAGCAGTTGAGCGCGGCGCCAAAACTTCAAAATTTACCTGGCCCGAAGGCTTCACTCCTGCCAGGGAGAGAAAGTACGGCGCAGTCAGCATCTTCTACGGCAATTACGCGCCTTAAGAATGGATTACTGCGCGATCTCTTGCTAGCGTTTGAGCCATGAAGCGCGCGGTATGTCCTGGCTCCTTTGACCCCATCACATATGGACACTTAGATATCATCAAACGCGCCAGTGCCCACTTTGATCAAGTTGTGGTGGCAGTCCTTGAAAATCGTACGAAGTCGAGTCTTTTTACCGTCGCTGAACGCATCGAAATGATTAGCGAAACCGTCGCCGATCTTCCAAACGTCGTCGTTGATTCCTGGAGTGGACTTCTAGTTGATTATTGCAAAGCGAATTCGCTAACTACGATTGTAAAAGGCCTTCGCGCCGTGACTGATTTTGATTACGAACTGCAGATGGCTCAGTTAAATCTTCAAGCTTCAGGGGTGGAAACGATGCTCATGGCAACTGCGCCAGCGCACTCTTTTCTCTCCTCATCTATCGTTAAAGAGCTCGCACACTATGGGGGAGATGTCTCAGCGATGATTCCTCCAAATGTAAATGCGGCGATCAAACTTCGAGCAGGCGGGAAATAATCAATGGATTCAATTGAAAAATTAACTGCAGCCATTACGGTAGTTGAAGAGGCGCGCGGCGTTCCGCTATCTGCAAGTTGCGTCTTACATCGCGGAGAGATGCTCGAGCTTCTCGAGGAAGTACGAACAGCCTTGCCTCAAGATTTGGATTCGGCGCAGAAAGTAATTTCGGCCAGAGATGCCATTATTGAAGAGGGTCGGCTAAGTGCTGAGCAGATGATTGCAATGGCCCGTGAAGATGTTTCTCGCATGGTTGAACAAACAACGATCGTCCAGAAAGCTCGCACTGAAGCGGCAAAGATTCTCGAGGACGCGCGCGAGCAAGGGGCGCAAGAAAAGGAAGAAGTTGAGGAATACATTGATGGACGGCTTGCAACTCTTGAAGTAATTTTAAATAAAACTCAAGATGCCGTCTCTCGTGGCCGCGAGCGCTTAGCTGGCGCTGGCGATAAAGATGCGCTCTCACGTCTTTCTGAAATTGATTAAACTCAATGACCCGTCTTCCCGAGGTATATAAGCTCAATACGTACGAACTGCCGCACCGACCTGGTGAGATGAAAGAGTACGAACTCGATATAGAGATTCCTGAAAAAGTAGGCACTGAACTCATCGCTGTTGCCGCCGGTGACACTATCGAAGTTGATGCGCGCCTGGAATCGGTTGCCGAAGGGATTTTGCTCAGCGCCGAAATTTTCGCAACGGCGAGGGGCGAATGCACGCGCTGCCTTGATCCAGTTGAAATTGCTATTGAGAAGAAGATCCAAGAGCTCTACCTCTATGAGAAAAAAGCTGAACGCAAAAAGGGCAAGCCGGTGGAAGATGATTTAGAGATTGAGGATGAGTTCTTAATGGAGGGCGATGTGATGGATCTGCAAACGCCAATCCGCGATGCCATCGTGCTCTCACTTCCCAATAACCCGCTGTGTCGCGAGGATTGTGAAGGCCTGTGCCCAGATTGTGGCGGCAAATGGGCAGAATTACCCGATGATCACGCTCATGAGGCCATTGATGCCAGGTGGGCCGGTCTTGCAGGACTGACTATTGAAGAGCCCGATTTCAAGAATTAGGGTTTTTAAGGGATACTTACGCCCTGCAGCCATCGCTGCGTCAGCAATAAGAAGAAGAGGTTAGAAAAGTGCCAGTACCAAAGCGGAAGACCTCGCGTTCAAAGACGCGCTCACGCCGAAGCCAGTGGAAGACAACCGCTGCCTCTCTTGCAACATGCCCACAGTGTCAGCAACCTAAGTTGCAACATACTGCCTGCCCAACGTGCGGTACATATAACCGTCGCCAGGTTCTAGAGGTCTGATCTGAGCCAGTTGCTCAGTGAGCAGTTGGGGGTTGTCATTGAACCCTCGCTTCTCGAATTAGCTTTTACGCATCGCTCTTTTGCATATGAATCGGCAAGTAAAGAGACTAATGAGCGCCTTGAGTTTTTAGGTGATTCAGTTCTGGGTTTAATTGTTACTGAAGAGCTGTACAAACGTTATCCAGAGTTTGATGAAAGCCGCTTGTCACCACTTCGTTCTGGTGTTGTAAACATGCGCGCGCTCGCAGACATTGCACGCGAGTTAGATTTAGGTAAATATATTCGCTTAGGTAAAGGTGAGGAAGTCACTGGCGGTCGAGATAAAAATTCATTACTGGCCGATGCCCTCGAAGCGCTAATTGGCGCGATCTATCTGCAGTTTGGTTTTGACGTGTGCACACAAATTGTTCGTAAATTAATTACGTCAACTATGGAATCAGCTGTTGCACGCGGTGCCGGCTTAGATGGTAAAACTGCGCTCCAGGAATTAGTGGCCGCCCTTAATAAAGGTGTACCTGAATACGTGGTGAGCGAAGAAGGCCCAGATCACGATAAGGATTTCACCGCAGTAGCCATGGTCGCAGGAGTAGCCGTGAGCCAAGGCGCTGGAAAGAGCAAGCGCGAGGCCGAACAAATTGCTGCGCGTATCGCCTACGAGGCTTTAAAAAACGAGCTGCCTCAGCCTTAAAACCGTTAAAAATACGCCCGCGAGGCGATAGGTTTGCCGCGTGTATTTGAAGAGCATCACCCTCAAGGGCTTTAAGTCCTTTGCTTCCTCTACCACTTTGCGTCTTGAACCTGGAATTACCTGCGTGGTTGGCCCTAATGGATCGGGAAAAAGTAACGTTGTAGATGCACTGACGTGGGTAATGGGTGAACAGGGCGCTAAATCGCTGCGCGGCGGAAAAATGGAAGATGTTATTTTCGCTGGCACGAGTGGCCGAGCACCACTTGGACGCGCTGAAGTCTCTCTCACAATTGATAACACTGATGGCGCGCTACCAATCGAGTTCACTGAAGTCACTATTTCGCGCATACTTTTTCGTAATGGTCATAGTGAGTATCAAATTAATGGCGAAGCATCTCGACTTCTAGATATCCAAGAACTTTTAAGCGATTCCGGAATTGGTCGCGAAATGCACGTCATCGTCGGTCAAGGCCAGCTCGATGCGATTTTAATGGCAACGCCAGAAGAGCGTCGTGGATTTATTGAAGAGGCTGCCGGTGTTCTTAAGCATCGCAAACGTAAAGAAAAAGCGCTGCGCAAGTTGGATTCAATGCAAACAAATCTTGCGCGTGTGCAGGATTTAACCGTTGAACTACGGCGCCAGCTTCGCCCACTTGGAAAACAGGCGGAGGTTGCGAAGAAAGCTGCGACGATTCAAGCCGACTTGCGTGATGCCAAACTGCGATTGCTAGCCGATGATTTTATTTCACTTTCAAAAACTCTCGATGCAGAAGTTGCCGATGAAACCGCACTTCGCGAGCGACGAAGCGCAGTTGAGGCTGAAGTTGATTCTGTTCGCACTCGCGAAGAGGCACTCGATGCTGAAGCTGCTTTCGAAGGACCATTACTTGTTCAAGCGCAAGAGACGTACTACCAATTAAATTCTCTCCGTGAAAAATTCCGTGGAACTCAATCGTTGGCACAAGAGCGCTCACGCTTTCTCAATGAAGAGGCCGAAGAGGCCCGTTCATCCGGACGCGACCCTGATGCACTGGATAAGGATGCACAGATTTTGCGCCTTGAAGAAAGTGAACTTCGTGCAGGTGTTGCAACATCCCAACAAACTCTTGTTTCGGCAACATCGACGCTTGCGCAAAGTGAGCATGCTTTAAAGATTGACGAAGACAAGATCGCTGCAGCAATGCGCGCAATCGCCGATGCGCGTGAAGGTACCGCCCGCCAAGAGGGTCACATTAAATCTCTGCAAGCACGCCTTGAAGCGATCTCCGAAGAGATTGATCGTTTAACGCGCGCACGTAACGACGCTCAAACTCGCGCAGATACTGCCCAGCGTGAATATTCAACATATGAGCTAGATATTGCTAGCGCAGATACTGGCGAACGCGGCCTTGACTCAGTCTTTGAAAATACTAAATCGAATCTGGAATCGGCAAAAGCTAAGTTAGCAGAGTTGATTGAGGCTGAGCGCTTAGCCGATCGTGAACGAAATGCCATTGAGTCCAAGATCGATGCGATGAAGTTGACTTCGCAAAATCGCGATGGTGCATCCGCGCTGCTGCAGGATTCGCGCGGAGTCCACATTCTGGGCTCCATCGCCAGCCTGATTGAAATCGATTCTGGGTGGGAATCGGCAGCGGCAGCGGCCCTAGGAACGCTTGCCGATGCAGTAGTCGTTCAAGATTTGGCATCGGCAGTTACCGCACTTACAACTTTGCGAAGTGAAAACTTAGGTCAGGCCGATGTGCTGGTTTATGAAGCGGGCGCACAGACGCACTCCGCGATTCCTTCAGGCTTGACGTCTCTAGCCTCACATGTGCGCTCACATTCAATTAGCGCCCTCGTTGAATCTCTATTGGCAAATATTGTTGTCGCCGACAACGCCCGTGATGCCGAAGCAATTCTTCGCTCCAATCCTGGCGTCAGTGTTGTTACGCGCGATGGCGATGTAGTAACTCGTGGGCGCGCACGGGGAGGCTCTAAGTCATCTTCCTCCCTCATTGAAATTAACGCCCTTATCGCTGGTTTAGAGACAAAACTCTCTGACATAACCCACACATGCGATCGATTAAAGTTTGAAATCTCAACGCAAACCGGTGAGGTTGCTCACCGACAAGGTGATTACGATCTGGCTTTAGCTAAACTCAACGAGTCTGATGCGCGTATTGGCGCCTTGACTGAACAGTTAGCCGTTAGTGGTCAGAATATGAAGTCGGCTATGGCTGAAGTTGAGCGTTTAAATGCAAACATTAATGAAGCTGGCGTTGCTAAGTCACGCGATGAGGGCGAATTAGTCATTGCTCAAAACCAACTTCACCAACAGGGAATCGTTGCCGAACCCGATCACACATTTACTGAAAATTTGCGAAATGCAGTCTCAATTGCGCGAACTACCGAGGTTGAAGCGCGCTTGGCAGTACGAACTATTGAAGAGCGCGTTACTTCAGTTGCCGCTCGTGCATTAGCGCTAGAAGACTCCGCGCGAAATGAGCGCGAGGCATCTGAGCGGGCAGTTATCCGCCGAGGGGCACGTGCACGTGCAGCGCTAATTTCAGCAGCAATTGCAGAGGCTGCATACGAGGTTCTCATTCACATGGAACGTTCAATTTCTAAGGCGGCAATTGAACGTGCTCGGTTAGAGGAGTCTCGTGTTCGCCGTGAAGGTGAAACGCTTAGCGTTCGTACCCGCGGTCGTGAGCTCGCCTCTGAACTTGAATCCCTTACGTCAAGTGTGCACCGCGATGAGATTGCCCGCGCTGAACAGCGCATGCGCATCGAATCCCTTGAGAATAAAACCGCCGAAGAGTTTGCAATCGATACGCAGACACTGGTGGCTGAGTATGGACCAGAGAACGACGTTCCAACTTTCTTTGAAAATGAAGCCGGCGAGATTGTCACAACAGAGTTAATCCCTTATCGCCGTGATCAACAAGAAAAGCGCCTTGCATCCGCCGAACGATCACTTAACTTGTTAGGAAAAATCAATCCACTTGCCCTTGAGGAGTTCTCATCCCTTGAAGAGCGATTGAAGTTCTTAGCCGATCAGCTAGAGGATCTAAAGAACACTAAGAAAGATCTTCTCGATATCATCAAGGAAGTCGATGACCGCGTGCAGACAATATTCATGGAGGCCTTTGAAGATACTGCGCGTCACTTTGAAGAGATTTTTGCACGCTTATTCCCAGGTGGAGATGGCCGTTTAATTTTGGTCGATCCAGATAATCCGCTGATAAGTGGTGTCGATGTTGAGGCCCGCCCACCAGGAAAGCGCATCAAGCGCCTCTCTTTACTCTCCGGTGGAGAAAAATCCTTAACGGCAGTTGCGATGTTAGTTGCAATCTTTAAAGCTCGTCCAAGTCCCTTCTATGTTCTAGATGAAGTTGAAGCGGCCCTGGATGATGTAAACCTCGGTCGACTACTTGGTGTTCTTGAAGAGCTACGTGCTAGCTCACAGTTAATTATTATTACGCACCAAAAACGTACGATGGAGATTGCCGATGCCCTTTATGGTGTCACGATGCGCGGTGATGGCGTAACCGAAGTAATCTCGCAGCGTCTGCGTGAATCTGACGCAAGTTAAAAGAAGCTCCGATGGGCCTCTTCAGTAAATTCATTGCCAAAATAAAGGGAGAGAACTCCTTTACTTCTGCCGATTGGCAAGAGTTAGAGAGTGAACTTCTGGCATCCGATATCGGTCCAAGCCTTACGCGAGAATTGTTGGAAGCCGCGCGCAAAGTTAAGAGCGATAATGCTGAGACGGCCTTGATTCAAACCTTAACTTCGCATTTAAGTGAAAAGTCACGTGCGCCAATTACTAAAGCTGATGGCATAACAGTTGTTATGGTGGTGGGCGTTAATGGCACTGGTAAGACAACGTCAGTGGCAAAGTTGGCCGGGCGGATTAAGAAATCTGGAGCTTTAGTCGTTGTCGCTGCGGGAGATACTTTTCGTGCTGCGGCAGTTGAACAGTTGCAAACGTGGGGTTCGCGCATAGGGGTAGAGGTAATTTCAGGTAAAGCTAATGGCGATCCTGCCTCAGTTGCATTTGATGGCGCCAAGCGAGCCACAGAAATGTCAGCCGATTATTTAATCATCGATACTGCCGGACGCTTACACAATAAGAGCGATTTAATGAATGAGCTTGAGAAAGTAAAACGCGTCGTCGAGAAAGTTTCACCGGTAGACGAGGTGCTCTTAACTATTGATGCGACCACCGGACAAAATGGAATGGTTCAGGCCAAGATATTTTCCCAAAGTGTTCAAGTGACTGGAATTATTCTGACTAAGTTAGATGGAAGTGCCAAAGGGGGAATAGCCCTTGCCATTGAGAGCGAGCTAGATATTCCGATCAAATGGGTAGGTACGGGGGAGTCCGAGAGCGATTTCTCCCCATTTAACGCAGATGAGTACATCAAGGGGCTGCTTTCGTAACCTGTATGTAACACAAAACTCCATTGCGCAATACGGCCGAAACTTATGTGAGCATCGCCTGTAACCCAAATGGTGCAATCTTCATCATCTCAAAGGCGAGAATTGAGTAGTTATTACCCGAAAGCAGATTCTCTTATGACTCAAACAGTTCTAAATTCCGGCGATACAGCCTGGATGTTGGCAAGTACGGCCCTTGTTCTGCTCATGACACCTGGGTTGGCATTTTTCTACGGTGGAATGGTTCGAACTAAAAGCGTATTAAACATGATGATGATGTCTTTTATAACAATCGGCATCGTAAGTATTATCTGGGTGATTTACGGCTTTGAATTAGCCTTTGGTTATAAAGCTAACTCACCGTGGTATGGAAATATCTCTTTCTCTGGCCTTGGTGGAATGGTAAATGACTTCACTAATAACGGGGGCATCTACCCGATTCCAGTTCTTGTCTTTGCAGCATTTCAATTAATGTTTGCGATTATTACACCAGCCCTAATATCTGGTGCAATTGCCGATCGAACTAAGTTCGTTTCGTGGGCAATTTTTGTAGCAATCTGGACCACTATCGTTTATTTCCCAGTTGCACACTGGGTCTTTGCTTTCGGAAATAAAGTTGGAGATAAAACCACAGGTACGGGCTTTCTTGCCGGCAAGGGTTTAGAGGATTTCGCAGGTGGAACCGCGGTCCATATCAATGCAGGAGCGGCAGGACTTGCCCTTGCAATCATTCTTGGAAAGCGCGTTGGTTGGCGAAAAGAGTCGATGCGTCCCCACTCACTGCCATTAGTTCTACTTGGCTCCGGACTCCTATGGTTTGGTTGGTTTGGTTTCAATGCAGGCTCAGCGTTAGCTGCAAATGGAACTGCGGGTCTTGCATTTATGAATACTCAAGTAGCAACGGCAGGGGCACTTATCGGTTGGCTATTGGTTGAAAAGATTCGTAATGGACATGCAACATCGCTTGGCGCCGCGTCGGGTGCGGTTTCGGGTCTTGTCGCAATCACGCCCGCATGTGCATTCGTTGCTCCATGGGCAGCTGTAGTAATCGGTCTGCTTGCCGGCGTTCTCTGCGCACTTGCAGTTGGCCTGAAATATAAATTGGGCTTTGATGATTCACTCGATGTGGTGGGCGTTCACCTCGTGGGCGGAATCTGGGGATCTCTTGCTATCGGTCTCTTTGGAACGCACGTCGTTAACAGCATCGGTTTAGACGGGCTCTTCTATGGTGGCGGGACTGCGCTACTCGGTAAGCAGGCCCTAGGCGTTGGAATGGTTGCACTCTATTCATTTGTTGTAACTTTGATCCTGGGCTACGTAATCGAAAAAACGATTGGATTTAGAATTAAGATTGATAAGGAAGTCGAAGGTATCGATCTAAATGAACATGCTGAAAGTGCCTATGAAATGTCGAGCTCATCACGTGGAGGTTCCTTCTAATGAAACTTATTACCGCAATTTTAAAACCATTTAAATTAGAGGAAGTAAAAACCGCTCTGCAAGCTCATGGCGTCACTGGCATGACAGTTTCAGAGGCCAGTGGATTCGGTCGACAAAAGGGACATACAGAAGTCTATCGAGGTGCCGAATACACCGTCGATCTAGTTCCTAAAGTTCGACTTGAAGTATTGGCCGATGACGCCGATGCTGATTCAGTTGTCGATGTAATTATTAAGGCGGCATCAACTGG
The DNA here is from genome assembly GCA_037139795.1 of Actinomycetes bacterium. Classification (GTDB taxonomy): domain Bacteria; phylum Actinomycetota; class Actinomycetes; order Nanopelagicales; family Nanopelagicaceae; genus Planktophila. The sequence goes on along the minus strand of JBAXFS010000016.1, from coordinate 10,360 downwards.
ATCAATTGGAGATGGAAAGGTTTGGACCACTCCAGTTGATCAAGTAGTTCGTGTGCGCACCGGCGAACGCGGATCGGATGCAATCTAAAGAATAGACATGGGTACTCGTGAGAGAAGAGAGCGGTCCGGAGTTAATGATCGCTCTCTTCTCTCACTTTTTAATTCCGCGGTTCAAACACACTTAGACAATCACAAAGGTGTTGCCCTTGCCGCAGTGGGTGGATATGGCCGTGGCGAGTTAGCTCCAGGTTCGGATTTAGATATTCTCATTCTCCACCAAGGTCAATATTCAGCGGAGAAACTCAGCGCCTTCGTCAATGCACTTCTCTATCCGCTCTGGGATACAAATACCGTCGATTACTCAATACGAACACGAAGTGAAACGAGTAAGGCTGCTGCGAGTGATATCAAGGTTGCACTCGGTTTACTAGATATTCGACTTGTTGCAGGAGACGCTGATTTAGTATCTGGCGTACAACGCGAGAGTGTGAGTAGTTGGCAAAAGCATTCACGAATCCGTTTGCCAGAGTTAAAGACCTCAATGGCAACACGTCATGAGCGTGCAGGCGAACTGGCCTACCTCTTAGAGCCCGATATTAAAGAGGCGCGAGGTGGCTTGCGTGACATTACCGCTTTGCGGGCAATTGCCGCAGCTGGTGTCGTACCAGTTCCGCTCGAGCGAATCAGTTGGGCCGAGTCAACACTCAATAACGTACGTGAAGCTCTCCATCAAGTGACTGGACGCAATAAGGATCGTTTATTATTTCAAGAGCAAGACAAAGTTGCCGCAGCTCTTGGTTATGCCAATGCCGATGTGATGATGAGTGAAGTTGCCCAAGCTGCACGCCTGGTTGATTATCTTCTTGAGTACACCTGGCATTTAATCGACCATAAGAGTCGAGATGGCATCATGGGGCTTCTAAAGAAACCACGAACCGTATCCGTTGCTAAGAATATAAGTGTTACAAATAATGAGATTGTCATTGATCCGTTAACTTCTATTCACGATGATCGCGTTATTGGTTTGCGCGCTGCAGCAACGGCAGCGCAGCTAGGGCTGCCAATTTCACTAGAGAGTTGCGCACTCATAACCGAGTCGCTCATAAATGGAACTGGTGCGTTACAAACGCCGTGGCCACGCGAAGCCCGCGAAAGCCTTATCGCTCTCATTGGCGCAGGCGAATCCATGGTTAAAATCTTTGAAACTTTAGATCAAGAGGAGATCATTTTCTGGTGGATACCCGAGTGGCGTCCGCTGCGCTCACTGGCTCAACGAAACGCACTTCACCGCCATACTGTTGATAGACATATGGTTGAAACTGCAGTGCAAGCGGGAAAGTTAACGCGCACAGTCCACCGTCCAGACTTACTCTTATTTGCTGCGCTCTTTCACGACATCGGCAAAGGCAGCGATGAAGACCACTCTGATCGTGGCGAGCGATTGATCGCACCTCTTGCCACCCGCATTGGTTTTTCACCACTCGACGTTGTGACGTTACAGATTTTAGTTAAGTATCATCTTTTGTTATCTGCAACTGCTACACGCCGAGATTTAGATGACCCGGCAACGATTGCATCCATTATTGAAATAATTCCCGATTTAAATACGCTCGAACTTTTACATGCTCTGAGCATTGCAGATGGCGAAGCAACGGGTAGTGCTGGGTGGAGTGATTGGAAGGCCTCCCTTGTCGGTGATTTAGTCCGACGCGTCCGACGCGCAATGTCTGGATCGATGATTGCAGAACAACCGGCTTTGACCGCTGAACAACTTGTTATGGCGCAGAGCGGTGTCCTTAGCGTTGTGCTGGAAAAACACGCGAGTGGATACTCCATTGAGATTGTTTCACCCGATAAGCCCGGTCTACTCTCTCTCGTAGCCGGAGTTTTAAACACCTCACGTATGGATGTTAAATCGGCGCGGACTAAGACGCATGGACCGTCGGCCGTTATGTATTGGATAGTTACGCCTGAGGCACATGCACCTGAGATTACCCAGACGGGGCTTCGCAATGAGATTGTGAAAGCTTTTGAAGATGCAACCCTTATTGAAGAGAAAATTATCTCGCGTGCAAAGGCATATGCATCGATTCCAAGTATTCCGGTGCCACCACCTGAGGTCGTATTTTTCAATGATGCAGCAACCGATGCCACGGTAATTGAAGTGCGAAGCCATGACCGTCCCGGATTACTTTTTAGGATTGGTTCGGCGATCACCCACTCTCAAGTGGATATTCGCTCGGCGATTGTTACAACTTTAGGTGCTGAGGCCATCGATACCTTGTATGTGACTGAATTAAGCGGTGGCCCACTCACGAATGAGCGGGCCGATGAGGTCACGTCGCAACTGCGCCTTGCTCTGAAGTAGTCTTACCCCACCATGTTTGAATCCTTAACCTCGCGCTTTGGCGCCACATTTTCATCGCTGCGCTCTCGCGGAAAGATTTCAAAGGCCGATATCGAAAAAACATGTACCGAGATTCGCCAAGCCCTGCTCGAATCCGATGTCGCCTTAGATGTAGTTGATCCATTTGTCGCCCAAATCGCTGAAAAATCACGTGCAGCGTTGGAAACGATGCAGCCCGGCACTAATCAAGCCAATGCGATCTTTGAAATTGTTAACGCTTCACTTATTGAAATCCTCGGTGGTTCAGCGCGTCGAGTGCGCTTTGCCAAAAATCCGCCGACGGTGATCATGCTGGCCGGTCTACAAGGTGCGGGTAAGACAACGCTTGCCGGAAAGTTAGCTAAGTTCTACGCCGACCAGGGAAACACGCCGCTATTAGTTGCATCGGATTTGCAGCGACCAAATGCCGTTACACAACTACAAGTTGTAGGCGAAAGCATTAACGTTCCAGTTTTTGCCCCCGAAGTTGGCAACGGCGTTGGCGATCCTGTAAAAGTTGCTAAGGCCGGAATTGAGTTTGCTAAAGCTAAGCAATACAACATGGTCATCGTCGATACTGCTGGACGTCTAGGTGTCGATGCCGATTTGATGAAACAAGCCAGTGACATTCGCGATGCGATTAACCCTGATGAGATTTTATTCGTCGTCGATGCGATGATCGGGCAAGATGCAGTTCGAACGTCACAAGCATTTTTAGATGGTGTTGGCTTTGATGGTGTTGTTTTAACAAAACTTGACGGCGATGCACGAGGTGGCGCCGCCCTTTCTATCGCATCCCTTACCGCCCGCCCGATTATGTTTGCATCTACGGGCGAGAAACTTAGCGATTTTGATATTTTCTATCCCGACCGCATGGCCTCTCGAATTTTGGGAATGGGCGATGTTGCAACTCTGGCCGAGACGGCCAAGAAGGCCTTTGATGGTGCGACTTCGGCAAAGTTGGAGGCAAAGTTTGCAAGTGGTGAGGATTTCTCACTCGAGGATTTCCTAGAGCAACTACAAGCCATGTCGAAAATGGGCTCGATGTCGAAAATTTTAGGTATGTTGCCGGGTTCGGGGGCTATGAAAAAGCAGATTGAGAACTTTGATGAGGGCGAGGTCATTCGAACAAGGGCGATCGTGCAATCAATGACGCCAGTTGAGCGACGTGATCCGAAAGTATTAAACGGTTCGCGTCGGGCCCGCATCGCCCTTGGATCCGGGCGAAAAGTATCTGATGTAAATAATCTCGTCGATCGCTTTAGTGCAGCTCAAAAGATGATGCGCCAGGTTCGAAATGGTGGAATGCCTGCTGGAATGGCTGGCATGGGTTTGTCGGCGATGCCCGCCAATAAGCCTCCAATTGCCCACAAAAAGAAGTCAAAGTCGGGCAATCCAGCTAAACGGGCTATCGAGCAGGCTCAGTAGTCGATTTCGCGTATGAGTGGCCTAGGTGGCAGAATAAGCAACCTGTTGAAGGGGCCCTCTATCCCCGTTCAACATCCATAAGACCGATAGTTAGATCCGCTCACCACGCACCCCGCTGTGGAGAAAAGATTCGACACACATAAACAGGAGACACCTTTCTTGGCTACAAAAATTCGTTTAATGCGCATGGGCAAGATCCGCACACCATTTTTCCGCGTCGTCGTTACAGACTCACGCAAAGCACGTAACGGTCTTTCAATTGAAGAGATCGGTCGCTATGTTCCAGGACAAGAGCCATCACTTATCGAGATCAACTCAGAGCGTGCTCTGTACTGGCTCGGAGTAGGCGCACAACCATCAGAGGCAGTAGAGGCGCTTCTGAAGGTGACTGGAGATTGGCAGAAGCACAAGGGTCTTCCAGGAACTGAAGGCACATTGCGTGTTGCAGCTCCTCGCGTTGGCAAGCACGTTGCTTACGAAGCAGCGGTTAAGCATGCAATGGATGAACCTAAAGAGGGTGCGACAACTTTGAAGAAGAAGGCACAAGAGAAGTTAGCTGCTAAGGCAAACCCAGTGTCCGAACCCATGTCCGAACCAGTTGAGAATCTAGACGTGGCACAGGTTCCAGCGGTAGAAGCGACTTCAGACGTTGTGGTTGAAACCGAAGCAGTGGTCGAAACAGAAGCGGCTGCCGAATAATTATGATGGATGAGGCTCTCGAGCATCTTGTCAAAGGGATCGTTGATAATCCCAATGATGTTGTTGTTACTGAGAAGACACATCGCCGTGGAACAACGCTTGAAGTTCGCGTGAATCCAGAAGATATCGGCAAAGTTATTGGACGCAATGGTCGCACCGCTAAGGCGTTGCGCACTGTTGTTAGCGCGCTCGCAGGTCGCACAGTACGTGTTGATCTAGTCGAGACCGACGAACCTAACTAAGTAACGATCCACATAGCCATGCGTTTACTCGTAGGGCGCATTGGTCGAGCCCACGGAATCCTTGGTGAGGCAACGATAGAAGTGCGCACTGATGATGCAGATACTCGCTTTGCTATTGGTCAGAAGTTACAAACCGATGAGCACGGCATATTAACCATTACTTCAGGGCGTGTTCATAACGGTATTTTATTGCTGGGCTTTGCTGGATATGTCGACCGCAATCAGATTGAAAAACTTCGCAACACTATGTTGTATGCCGATGTGGATATCAACGAGGAACGCGAAGATGGCGATGATTACCATGTCTTACAACTCATTGGCTGTGCTGCATACCTTGAAAACGGTGAACTTTTTGGAGAAGTCACGGACGTGGTTAATCTACCCGGACAAGACTTACTAGCGATTAAGACGCCGACTCGTGAGGCTTTAATTCCCTTTGTTCGCCAACTTGTTCCAATCGTTGATGTAAAAGCAAAGCGTGTTGTCGTGATTCCTCCAGATATGAGTGGGATAGTCGAATGAAAATCGAAGTAGTTACAATATTTCCCGATTATTTTGAGCCTTTGAAACTATCTCTGCTTGGAAAAGCGAGTGAGGCTGGAATCGTCAACTTTGAGATTCATGACTTGCGCGCCTTTGCAACTGATAACCATCACGCCGTTGATGACACACCTTATGGCGGTGGCGCTGGAATGGTTATGTTGCCCGAGATTTGGGGCCTGGCCCTGGATCCCTTGATGGTTCCTGACACTGACTTAATTATTCTTACCCCTGCTGGCAAACGTTTTGATCAACCGATGGCTGCGCAATTTTCAAAGGCTAACCGCATCGTCTTTGCGTGCGGGCGATATGAGGGAATTGATGACCGCGTTCGTCAACACTATGAGTCCGAGCAGTATGCATCTAAAAATATTCGAGTACATGAAGTTTCAATCGGAGATTACGTTTTAGGTGGGGGAGAAGTCGCATCTCTTGTCATGATTGAAGCGATTACCAGATTAATGCCAGGAGTTCTTGGCAATCCAGAATCTTTGGATGAAGAGTCACATAATGCCGAGGGATACCTTGAATATCCAAATTTCACTAAGCCTTCCACGTGGCGCGATATCTCAGTTCCAGAGATTTTATTGAGCGGAAATCATGGCGAAATCGCCAAATGGCGTAAAGCCGCGGCAGAAAAGCGCGCCGAGAATAATAACTAACTGGCTAGTAGTCCTACTTCTGGCGTAACCTACCTCCATGACAAGTGAGGCAGAATCAGTTCAAGCACGATTAATCCGCGACCTCGAACCAGTTGTCGCAGTTGAACTTGAGCGCCACTTAGGGGTACAAAAAAATTGGTATCCACATGAGTATGTCCCGTGGTCAGAGGGGCGCACCTTTGCCGGGCCTCTCAACGGCGATGCATGGGAGGCAAAAGATTCACGTCTTACTGCCGTTGCTCAAGACTCACTCGTTCTCAATCTCTTAACTGAAGATAATTTGCCGAGCTATCACACTGAAATTGCAATCTCTATGGGTCGCGATGGCGCATGGGGAACGTGGATCGAGCGCTGGACGGCCGAAGAGGCGCGCCACAGCATTGCCATCCGCGATTATTTAATGGCCACGCGTGGAGTTGATCCTTACGAACTCGAAGATTTACGCATGGCGCACATGTCACTTGGCTATCAGACTCCTTATGAGAACGATATGTTGCACACAATTGCCTATGTGTCATTTCAAGAGCTAGCAACAAGAATCTCTCACCGAAACACTGGCAAGATTTCCGATGATCCTATCGCTGAAAATATGATGCAGCGCATCGCTCTAGATGAAAACTTACACATGCTTTTCTATCGCAACACTTTAGGTGCCGCCCTTGATATGGAGCCAAATGCTTCCATGCGAGCGATAACCGATGTTGTAACTAACTTTGGCATGCCAGGTGCAAATATGCCGGGCTTCGGGCGAAAAGCCGTACAAATTGCGCTGGCTGGAATTTACGACATGCAACAACATTTAGATGAAGTAATCGCCCCAGTGTTGCGCGCATGGAAAGTCTTTGAACGGACCGACTTAAGTGGAGATGGCTTAAAGGCGCGCGAAGAGCTTTCAGCTTTCCTCACCAAGACGGGCGCTGAGGCGGCGCGTTTTAATGAAAAGCGCGAGCTCTACTTTGAGCGCATGGTTGCTCGCGGGCAAGAGCCAAAAAGAATTTCGTAATAGTTAGCAGTGAGCAGTAGGGATAAGCGTGACGGAATTAGAAAATAGGGTTGCTCTAGTTACGGGCGCGGGCAAAGGTATTGGCCGTGCGATAAGCCTGGAGTTAGCTAAAGCTGGGGCTCAACTAATTCTGGCTGGAAGAGATGCCGATGCTCTCAATGAGACAGCTGAATTAATTTCACAGCTCAAGATTGGGTCCACTCCACTTATTTGCCACATGGATTTACTGGATACCGCGACAATTGATAGCGCAGTCAAACTTTCTCTAGTTAAGTTTGGCCACATCGATGTTTTAGTAAACAACAGCGGGATTACTGGAAAATCTGCGCCGCTGTGGGAGTTGGATGAAAGTGGATGGGATGAGGCGATAGATACAAATCTCAAAGGCCCATTCTTAGTTTCAAAAGCGGTAATCCCTTCAATGATTTCGCGGAAAAAAGGTTCGATTATTTTTATTGGATCTGTAACCGGAAAGCGTCCGCTGGCCAATCGCAGCGTTTATGCCGCTTCCAAATTAGGTCTGGTCGGCATGATGCGTACTTTGGCACTCGAACTTGGAAAAGAGGGAGTGAGAGTAAATCTCATCTCACCTGGATTTGTGGCCGGACCACGATTAGATGGCGTGATTGCTCAAGTTGCAAGAGATGAAGGAACCACACCGGAAGCGTTAAGAGCACAGTGGTTAGAGATGATACCAACTGGAAAATTTGTCTCAGCCGAGGAAATCGCGCAAGGAGTCTTGTTTTTTGCATCCGACCGCTCTAGTTCGACAACCGGCGAGGATTTGAATATCTCGGGTGGATTAGTGATGTACTAATGAGTGCAATCCGCAAGCGCGTAATTTTTATTGAGCATGATCATGTCAGTGATGGTGGTCCGATTTGGGCTCAGTTTGAACGGCGCGGGTATGACATCACTCGTTTTATTATCGTAGATGAGGAAAATGCCAAGACGCCAAACGTCACGCCGGTGTGGCCCGATTTATTGAGCTTCGATGTCGTTGTTGTAATGGGCGCGCCATTTGCCGCCTATGACGATGAGCGGATTGGAAATTGGCTTCTACCTCAAGTTGAAAAAATGCGCGAAGTACACAATGCTGGAATTCCAGTCATGGGAATCTGTTTTGGTGGTCAACTCATGTCGCGAGTGTTAGGCGGAACGGTATCCCGTTCGCCACGCGCTGAACTTGGTTGGTATGAGATCGAAAGCGTTGATGAAACTCTCATTCCTAAAGGACCGTGGTTCCAATATCACTGGGATCGCTTTACTTTCCCGCCTGGATCAACCGAGATTGCCCGCAATGAACTCTGCCCGCAAGCCTATGTATATGGCCGCACTTTAGGAATGCAGTTTCATCCAGAGATTGATTTGAAAGTTTTGGATATGTGGCTTGGCATGGAGGGTGGATGCGCAGAGGTTGAATCCGAAGGGGTCGTTGTTGAGGAGTTACGCAAGAGGACTAAGGAGCTAGAGGCTCAAAGCAATCAGCGCGGCTACGACTTAGTTGATCAATTTCTTGACCGAGTCGCGACCGCGCCGATTGTTCTAATTTAATTTTTAATCGTTAGATATAAATACGTTCTTAACTTCGGTAAATGAATCAAGTGCATCGGGACCAAGTTCGCGTCCCAAGCCCGACTGCTTAAAACCACCAAAAGGCGTCCAGAAACGCACCGATGAGTTGGAGTTAACTGACAGGGCGCCAGTATCTATTCCACGAGATACACGTAGTGCACGACCGACGTCGCGTGTCCAAATTGAACCCGACAAGCCATATTCGCTGTCATTGGCCATTGCAATTGCTTCAGCCTCGTCCTCAAAAGTCATAACCGATACAACTGGTCCAAAGATCTCTTCGCGCCACGAACGGGCTTGAGTATTTTTAGGAAGTAGAACCGTTGGTGCCATCCAGTAACCAGGGCCAGTTGGTGCGCTACCTTTAAAAGCAATCGGTTCATCGAGGAATGACTCAACGACATCAAACTGCTTTTTTGAAATCAGTGGTCCCATATCTGCCGTTGCCAGATTTGGATCTTCAACGCGGAACTTCTTGACCGCAACTTCAAAGTGCTCCATGAAAGTATCGAAGGCAGATTTTTGAACCAAGATACGAGAGCGTGAACAGCAATCCTGACCGGCATTATCAAAAACGGCACCAGGTGCACCTGCTGCGGCCTTTGCAATATCTGCATCGGCGAAAATAATATTTGAACTTTTGCCACCGAGTTCAAGCGTTACGCGCTTAACTTGTTCGGCGCATCCGACCATGATCTGTTTTCCGACAGTGGTAGAACCGGTAAAGACAACTTTGCGAACAAGTGGGTGAGTAACAAAGCGATTACCAACGACGCTTCCCTTGCCTGGCAAGACATTAAAGACTCCCTCTGGAATTCCAGCGAGCAGAGCAAGTTCACCTAAGCGAATAGCGCTCAGTGGTGTGTATTCAGCGGGCTTTAGAACAACGGTATTACCTGCAGCAAGGGCTGGGGCAAAACCCCATCCAGCGATCGGCATTGGGAAGTTCCACGGAACAATGATGCCCACGACTCCGAGGGGCTCCTTAAAAGTTACATCGATTCCACCGGCAACTGGAATCTGTCGACCGAATAAACGCTCAGGGGCAGCGGCGTAGTACATCAGGGTGTTTGCAACGTTGTCGGCCTCCCACAGCGCGTTACCGCGAGTATGGCCAGAGTTTGTAATCTCTAACTGTGCTAACTCTTCTCGGTGATCGGTAACGATCTGTGAAAAACTGCGCAGTAAGCGTGCACGCTCACCGGGTGCAATGTGGCGCCATGTATCGAAGGCTTTAGCTGCCTTTGCAATGACATGATCTGTTGCCTCTAAATCTAAGTGAGGAACATTTTTAACAATCTCTTCGGTGGCAGGATTGATTACATCATATGAAGTAGACACGTTTGATTTAGAACCTTTCGAAGTTGCGGAATAGTTCCCAGTCGGTAATTGCTTTACCGTATGCGGAAAGTTCAATCTTTGCCATGTTGGCATAGTGGGCTTGTACTTCAGCGCCAAAGACCTCTTTGATCCAAGCGCTATTTTCCCAAAGTTCAAGCGCCTCAGTCATAGTTGATGGCAGTCTGGCAGAGTCTTCTGCGTAAGCATTTCCTTGGAAAGCTGGTCCTAGAACCATTTTATTTTTAATTCCATCAAGGCCTGCAGCGATAATTCCAGAGACCGCTAAGTAGGGGTTCACATCTCCACCTGCTGTGCGATTCTCAAGGCGCAGACTTGCACCCTTTCCAACAAGACGAAGTGCGCATGTGCGGTTATCGCGGCCCCACAGAATCGCTGTAGGTGCAAATGATCCGGGAACAAAACGCTTGTATGAGTTGATATTAGGAGCAAATAAAAGCGTCATCTCTTTCAAGTGCGCGATTTG